>NZ_CP147012.1:2730000-3102500 GCF_037126285.1 Bernardetia sp. MNP-M8 | reverse complement strand
TTTAAAAACAAACTAAAATTTATATTTTATTTATTCTTTTTATTTCACTCTTTATCTTTTTACTTACTTTTTCTTTCAGCGTTTCTGAAAGGGAATGCAAAAGTAAAACTTATTTTTTAAACTACCAAATTTTATTTCTAAAATCTTTAAAGTTTTTTTTTCGCTTTAAATCCTTTACTACACTTGTCTCTTTTCCCTCGTTTGGGAGTGCAAAGGTAAGAACCTTTTTTAATTCTGCAAACTATTTCTATAAAAAAATAAGACTTTTTGAAACTTTTTTAGGCTTTAGTTTGTTACCTCAAATTTTTAAAGAAACCAAACTATTGATTACAAAGGAGTTGTGATTTTAATAAAAAATTATTGATTAAATATTTACTTAAGACTAAATCATTATTTTCTTTTAAATGATACGTATTCTGATTAATGATATAGATAATATAAGCCAATTGTTACTTATTATACAGAGACAAGAGTTTTAGAAATCTGTTTAGAGAGTTTGACAAAACTATATATTCTTTAACATGTAGTCATCTCTTATTACTTTAGATAAGATTCTCATACAAGGTGTATCCCCTCGTTCATACATGTTTATTTACTAATACAATCTATCTTAAATGAAAATAATATATTGTGATAGCATAATTAACCCCCAAGTTATAGATGCTGATTATGAAACAGAACAGAAAGCTGCCAAAAATGCAGGTTTTGAAACTCACCTTTTGAGTTTTGAGAAATTAGAAGAGGGCAATATTAATTCTGCAATACATTTTATTTCAAAAAAAGAAGAAAAAGAAATGGCTCTTTATCGTGGTTGGATGGTGCAGTCTAAAACTTACGAATTGCTTTATAATGCTCTTTTACAGAAAAACATTCAGTTGATTAATTCACCAAAGGAATATGAACACTGTCATTATTTACCTAACTCTTATTCTAAGATAGAAAATCACACTCCTATTTCTAATTGGATGAAGCTAAATGATGTAATTGATTTTGAAGAAATTTATAAACTAACAAATCAGTTTGGAGAAAATTCTATCATTATAAAGGATTATGTAAAGTCTGAAAAATATCATTGGAAAGAAGCCTGT
This sequence comes from Bernardetia sp. MNP-M8, assembly GCF_037126285.1. Classification (NCBI taxonomy): domain Bacteria; kingdom Pseudomonadati; phylum Bacteroidota; class Cytophagia; order Cytophagales; family Bernardetiaceae; genus Bernardetia; species Bernardetia sp. MNP-M8. The sequence continues at coordinate 3,101,412 of NZ_CP147012.1, read as the reverse complement.
TTTATTCCCAAAGCATCAGATAAAGACAAAATAAAAAATAGTGTACAAAAATTTATTCAGCTTAGAGGGAAGCAATTGAATGAAGGTTTAGTTTTTCGTAAGTTTGAAGAGCTTGAGTTTTTGACACAGCATTCTAAAAGTAGTTTGCCTTTGACGAAAGAATTTAGAATTTTCTTTCTGAATAAGAAAATTGTAAATATTTTCAATTATTGGGATGAAGGAGAATATGGAGACACAAAACCTGATTTGAAAAAATTTACTCAAATTGCACAAGAAATAGATAGTAATTTTTTCACAATGGATATTGCTCAAAAAACAGATGGAGAATGGATAATTATGGAACTTGGAGATGGACAAGTTTCTGGATTGCCTGACAATGCTGATAAAAATGATTTTTACAAGAACCTAAAAAAAATGATTTACTAAAAAATTAGAATACTACAAAAGATGAAAACACTTTGGCTACATGGAATGGGAGGAAGTCCAAATCAAGAAAAAATAGATTTGTTGAGAAATTATGGATTTGAAATGCATGCTTTACATTTGGATTATGGTAAAGAACCAAAACGTTTTGAAATTTTGAAGGAGTATTGTTTGAAAAATGAAATCCAGTTTTTGGTTGGTTCTTCCTATGGTGGTTTTTTAGCTTTTTGGCTAAGTGAAGAATTGGCTATTCCTTGTTTATTATTAAATCCTGCTGTTTCTTTGAGAGGAAAAGAAAAAACCAAACCGAAAATTACAAAACTTGAAAGTTCACTTTGTATGGTGGCTGTAGGAAATCAAGACAAAGAAATTGATTATAAAAGAACTCTTTTGTTTATGGAAAAAGACAAACGAGAGGGAAAAGAAATCATTCCAAAAATAATAGAAGATGAAGGACACGGATTTACTATAGAAGCATTTGAAAAAATTGTAATTTGGGCAAAAGAAATTTTAAAAAGATAATATATGAACAAATTATTCAAACTGCTCACAATCATTTTACCTTTTGCCATACTAGCAAACGTAGGTTTGAAAATAGATGAATATAAAGAAATGATTCCACTTTTTACCATTATATTGGGAGGTTTTGGAATGTTGATTGGCTTTGCTGGACATCATTTTTCTGAATCTAAAAAGATATTTATAAAAGTGATTACACTAATTATAGTTCTAATTTTGTCTATAGGAATAAGTGTATTCGGATTTTTTGCGTTTATATAACTTTATTGAAAAACTCAACGAACAAAATAGTATGCAAGCCTAATTTCTGTTTCTGATTTTTTTTTAGTAGTATTATACTTTAAAAATAACACTGGCTTTCTAGCCTTTAATAAATATAAAATATTCAATACAATTCTTGCACAGACTAGAAAGTCTGAAATACACTATAAAAATATGACAAACGAAACCCTACAAACCAACTTTGAAACTTTAGCCGTTTCAAGTAAAGATAATATTGTAACATTACAATTAAATAGAGGAAAAGCAAATCCGATTAATCGTCAAATGATTAATGACTTACATACCTTTTTCGAACAGGCAACAAATGATGAGGATGTAAATGGTGTAATCATGACAGGAAAACAGCATTTTTTCTCTTCAGGATTAGATTTGAAACAACTCTATGATATGAATGAGGAAGATGTAAAAGAATTTTGGGTAGCTTTCATGAAAATGACAAAAGTAATTGCTTCTTTTCCTAAGCCACTCATTGCAGCTATTACTGGTCATAGCCCTGCTGGTGGTTGTGTATTGGCAGTTTGTGCAGATTATCGTGTGATGGCAGAAGGAAATTATATTATTGGACTCAATGAAATCCCTGTTGGAATTGTTGTACCAAAAGTAATTTTTGACTTATACGCTTTTTGGATAGGAAACAAAACAGCTTATCAATATCTTTTAGAAGGAAAGTTAATCAGTCCAAGTGAAGCAAAAGAAGTTGGGTTAGTAGATGAAGTAGTAGCTGCTGATAAAGTGCTTGCACACGCAGAAGAAAAAATGGAAGATTACGCTAATTTTGATGGAAAAACATGGTCTTTAAGTAAGTCGAATTTGCGTGGAGGAATGTTAGCAGGAATGAATATGGATAATTTGGACGAAATACTAGAACCAATGCTCAAACAATGGTGGTCGCCAAGAACTAGAAGTATTCTGAAAATGATTGTAGCTTCTTTGACAAAATAAAGAAAATAATTACGAATTATGAATTAAAAATTACGAATTTAATTTATTGATTATCAGTTAATAAATAAAAAATAGTAGTTTATTTAATTCTCATTCCTTAATAAAAAAAATATGTGGACAGAAAAAGACAATAAACTAACCAAAACATTCGAATTCAAGGATTTTCAAGAAGCCTTTGCTTTCATGACTCGTGTTGCCTTTTTAGCAGAACAACAAGGTCATCATCCAAACTGGAGCAATGTCTATAATAAAGTAGAAATTGAACTCACTACCCATGATGAAGGAAACACAGTTACAGCAAAAGATAAAAAATTAGCAGAAGCGATTGATAAAATTTAATATCTGTTTTCAAAAATGTATTGAAACACAAAAAAGACCTCCTATTTTAGAATAAGAGGTCTTTTTATATTACTTTCTGCACTTAATAGAAAGAAAGCTAGACTTTAGATAGTTTATACTCTACGAGTTTCCCCATCTGCTGTTACTTCTTCTACTTCTACTTTTGTTTCACGAACAGTATCTTTAATAGTTTCTTGACGTTCTTCGGCAGTTTTTCCAAGTCTTACCTCTTCTACTACACGAGCGTCTTTTGAAACAACTGCTTTTTCAGCATGCTCTGTTACTTCGATTTCGCTTTCTTTAAAGTTGGCAAAATCTGCTTCTGTAGCAGGACGATTTACTGGTTCACGTTCTACATAAACATGTTCTACACGCAAACGTACTGTTTCTTCTACTGGTTTTTCTACCAAATAACTACGCAATCTTGCGCCACGACCTGTTTCAGTATCACGTTTACCAACATGCATTTCTTCCTTGATTACTTTAGCTGATTGTTCGCCTTCTACATTAGCATATCCATTGTCTCTATACTTATTATAATGTTCTAAAGAATAATCTGTATAGTCATCTGAAATTGCTTTTTGATAATACTCATAATCACTTTCGATATCAATAGCTCCACAGTTATTCAATACTGTAAGTGCTTGTGCAGCTTCTTCTTTCGAATCTGCGTGTACTGTCAAAAGTGAATTACGTGCTGCTACATCACAATACATTGCTTTACGTTTTTCATCTTCATCATCTCCAAAAAGATTTTCAAAAAAACGTGTAATTGCATTTTCATTGTGATAGTCGTCATCATAGGTATAATCTTTACCTGCTGGACGTGCTGATAAATCTATGTCGTTTGCTTCAATGCCATTTTTCATCAATTGATTGGCTGCATATTGTGCTTCTTCTCCTGTTCTGAAAATTCCGATTACTGTGTTACTCATAATAAATTACGTTTAAAAAATTAAGTTTAAAAAATATATAAATAAAAATTAGACAAAGAGGTAGAGCCACAAGAGCATAAAATACCTCATTCTAATGTTTTTTCTGATTGTTTTCTTGATTGATAATTTAATTATTCTGAACGTTCTACCGAAACTTGTTCGGATTTCAACGTTACCTCTTCTGTATGAATTTCTTTATGTTGCGTTTTGTTAATGTGCAACTCTTCCACAAGAAGAATCTTTTTTTGAACCACAACTACTTCTTTCAAAACAGATACAATCATAGTATCTCCCTCATAGCGAATAGCTTGATGATTCACATCTACATACTCATTTTTCGGTTTGCGTTCTACACTTACCTCTGTATGCTTGATAGGAACTTCTACTGTGCTTTTTTCTTCATTTACTTTTTTAATAATGCGAATCTTACCCGATTCGATTACTTCCTTGTCTATATGAAGTTCTTCTTCTAAGACAGGAATAACAATTTCCTCTCCCTCTTCAAATATAGTAATATTCAAATCCTTCACATTAGTATTCTGCTTCTTGCGTCCTTCGTAAGCCTGAGCAGCATCTAATTTTTCTTTTAAATTTAGTGAAGAAATAGATAAGTCTTTTTCTGACTTATCCTGTTTTTCATTTGTTGAGTAGGTAGGCATAATTAATTAAGATAAAAAAATAAGAATTTTGAAAAAATAATTAAGAGAGCAAAAAAAAGTAATTGCCATCTTTATGAAATTCTTGCTATATATACAAATTTGAACTTGCTTTTGTTTGAATAAATTTAAAATTAATTGATTAAAATGATTAATTTATTCAACAGAAGCCTACTATTATTTCTATGAGTAGCTTTTTTATAAGAGAATATAATTTATGATAAGCCTATTATTTTTTCGTAATTTTACAATCGTATTTTGTGCTTATAGGGAAAAGACAAACCTTTTCCAGTTTAATATATCTGAAAATATTGGCTACAGGAAAATAATATATGCAACTTCTTCGATTAGAAATAAAAGGATTTAAAAGTTTTGGAGATAAAGTAGTCGTTCGTTTTGACGAAGGAATTACAGGTGTCGTAGGACCAAATGGCTGTGGAAAATCAAATATTATTGATGCCATGCGTTGGGTTTTGGGCGAACACCGTACTCGTCATTTGCGCTCCGATAAAATGTCAAATATTATCTTTAATGGAACAGCAAAAAGAAAGGCTGCTGATGCTGCCGAAGTTTCATTATATTTTGAGAATAATAGACAACTTTTGCCACCAGAGTATAAAGAAGTTTGTATTACAAGACGTTATACTCGTTCGGGTTCTAGTGAATATTTTTTGAATGGTACATCTTGCCGTCGAAAAGACATCACAAATTTGCTCATGAATACAGGTGCAACTTCTAATAGTTACGCCATCATTGAGCTAAAAATGGTCGATGATATTCTGACCGATAGAGAAGATGCACGAAAAGTGATGTTTGAAGAAGCTGCTGGTGTGGCTCAGTTCAAACAGCGTAAAAAAGAAACACTAGCAAAACTAGAAGCAACTTTATCAGATTTGGAACGTGTAGAGGATTTGATGCACGAAATTGATAAAAATATGAAAGGTTTGGAACGCCAAGCTCGGCAAGCCGAAAAATATTTTTCTACTAAAGAAGCCTACGAGAAGTTTAGTATTGCCCTTGCAAAACGTCAAGTAAAAAGTAATTCTGATGATTTTGTCGATTTGAATACTCAAATTAATGAGATTCTAGCACAAAAAGAAACACTCACAGCCGAACAAGAAAGTTTAGAGCAGTCTATTGAAGAGCAAAAAAATACAGCACAAGAACAAGAAAAAATTATTTCTGAAAAGAAACGTTATTTGTCTTCTCAGATAGAAAAAATAAATCATCTTCAAAACGAAAAAGTTAGAAATGAAGACCGAACTCAGTTTTTAAGTCGTAATCGCAATCAAATTGAAGAGCAATTACTGGAAGATGAAACTGGAACGAAACAAGCAGGAAGCAGTTTGGAGACTTTGCAACAAAATCTTGAAAGTCAAGAAAAGCAATTTCTAGAAACTCAAAGTATTTTAGAAAACTTCAAAAAGTCTCATTCAGAAGAAAAAGTAAGAACTGAAAATTTGCGCTCTGCCATGCAAGCAGCACAAGAAAAATTCAAAACACTTCAAAATGATATTCTCATTCTTCAAAAAGAAATTGAATTAAAGGAAAATCAACAAAGTGGCTCAAAACAAGAAAATGACCAAATTGCACTAGATTTTTCTGGACAAGCTGATGAATTGCAAATTACATTAAAGAAAGTACAGGAAATTGAAAACGAATTAAAGAATAGAAATAATGAAATTTCAGAACTAGAAAAAATTGAAGCTGAAAGAACACAAAAAATAAACTCGCTTACTACTCAAATTGAGTCTTTAAAAGAGCAAATAGGAACAAAACAGCGAAAAGAAAGCAGTTTGAAAGCTGAACAAAATCTTACCAAATCTCTAGTAGAGAATATGGAAGGTTTTTCAAACGCTCTTAAATTCTTGAATAAAAACGAAAGTTGGTCTGAAAAAGCCGTTTTATTAGCTGATATTTTCACAGCACAAGAAGAATATAACGATGCCCTTTTTGCAATTTTAGAGCCGTATCTTAATTTTTATGTTGTCCAAACAGAAGAAGAAGCACGAAACGCCATTTCATTATTGACAGAAAACGAAAAAGGAAAAGCAAACTTTTTTGTTTTGGATAAATTAGAAAATGTTATTCCAAATCTTCCTCCAATTGATAATGCTGTTGCAGCTTTGGCAGTTATTCAGTTTGATGAATCGTATAAAAAATTAGCCTATTCACTTTTTCATAATGTTTACTTTAGTGAGAATGATAATTCGAATAATGTTGAAGGATTTACGATTGCACTCAAAAATGGACAGTTTGTAGCTCGTAATGGTGGAAATTGGACAGGTGGAAAAGGAAAAGAAAATGCAAATCAGAATTCTCAACTTGGTAGAAAACAACGTTTGGAAGAATTGAATAAGGAAATTCTAACTTTAGAAGAAGAAATTTCTGTTTTAGAAAATCAAAGAAATGAATTTTTAGCTCAGATTGAAGACTTAAAAGAACAATCTCAATTTGATGAGCTTCGAAACCTTCAAAAAGAAACGAATACTATTTCGCAGCAAAAAATATCACTTCAAGCTAAAGCCGAACAAATGCAGGAAAACGTTAGGCGAAGCGAAGAGCGAAAACAAGCAGCGCAAGAGCGTTTAAGTGTTTTGGCAGAACAAATTGAAAAGCTAAAACCAAAAGTCAGTCAGAAAAAAGAAGAAGTAATCGAAGCCGAAAGAGCCTATTATGACTTAAATGATAAATATTCTACTCAAAATGAGCGTTTTCAAGAGATTGCAGAAGAATTGCAGGAAAAAAACATGTCTTTTATTCAGTTTGAAAGTAAATTAGAAAACCTCAAACAAGAAATAAAATTCAAACAAACTTCTTTACTTACAGGAAAAGAACGAATTACCCAAAGTCAGCAACAGCTTCAAGAAATTGCAGAAGAAGTAAATCAGCTTAAACAAAAAATTACGTTACAGATTGAAGAAATAACTTCTTTAGAGGAAATTAAAGCCGATTTACAAGGCGATTTATCCGAAATTGAAAGTCAGTTTTATAAGTTGCGTGAAGAAATAACGAGAGTAGAAAAAGTTATAAAGGAATTGCAAAGACAGCGTGAAAACTGCGATACCAGAACGATGTCTTTTCAAAACAAACTCAATGAAACAAAACTAAAACTAACAGCAACAAGAGAACGACTTTCAGCAGAATTTGAAATAGAACTTACAGACGAACTTTTGGAAGCCAAAACAGAAGAAGACGAACTCCCAGACGAAACATTAATCGATGAAATAGAAGCAGCAAAACGTCGTTTGCAACGCATAGGGACAATAAATGCCACAGCAAAAGAGGCTTATGATGAAATAAAAGGACGACATGATTTTATTACAGAACAAAGAAGCGACCTTTTCGACGCTCAAAAACTCTTAGAAGATACAATTGCAGAGCTTGATGATGCAGCCAAGACAGCCTTTTTAGATGCTTTTAATCAAATTAGAGAGAATTTTATTCGTGTTTTCCGTTCTCTTTTTTCAGAGGAAGATAATTGTGATTTGACTTTGACAAATCCTGATGACCCACTTTCTTCAAAAATTGAAATTATTGCACAACCAAAAGGAAAGCGACCTCTTACTATCAAACAACTTTCAGGAGGAGAAAAAACGCTGACAGCCGTTGCACTTTTGTTTGCGCTTTATCTGTTGCGTCCTGCGCCTTTCTGTATTTTTGATGAAGTAGATGCACCTTTAGATGATGCAAACATTGATAAATTCAATAGAATTATCAAGAAGTTTTCAGAAGAAGTACAGTTTATTATCGTTACTCACAACAAGCGAACAATGGTAAGTACAGATGTTGTTTATGGCGTTACAATGCCTGAAATTGGTGTTTCGAAAGTCTTGCCTGTGGATTTGAAGGGGATTTTGGTGGAGTAAAATTTTTAGAAAATTGATATAGAAATAATAAATATTTTATTTATTTTTGGATATAATTAATTTTTATCTAATTTACTTTCAAAAAATAATATGGACGCAAAATATCAATCTTTAATAAGAATACTAGAAACAACGGATAAAGAGTTAGCAGATAAATTAAGAAATGGAGAGGGAAAAATATCTGATGTGGTTTCTATTAGGTATGTTGCCCATGATTTAGATCGTATTGAACCTGTCCATTATTATATATACTTAGATGATCTATCTATTTTAGGCGATGTAGCTGAAGAACAAAAAGAAAGAATATTAAAAGCATTACAGACTATACATCCTACTAGAGTTAATGATTTTGAATATTCAATAACTGACGTTAGTTTTAGTGAAAAAGAAGCTAAGACTTTTAATAAAGAAGACCATAAAAAAATCTGTAAAGAAGTTCATACATATTTTTCTCAACTAGCAAAAGTTCCTCCTTTCTTTTTGCAGAAAGAAATAGACACAAAAATAATACAATATGCAGGAAGTATAGAAGCTGTTTACAGAAACTTTTTATTAGCTCATTTAAGAACTCTATATATTGATAATGGTGGATTAGTACAAGCAGAATCATTGCAAGTAGGAGGAAAAAGCGATGTAGCAATTCATATGCCTAATGGAGAATGTATATTTTTAGCAGAGATGAAACTTAGAAGTGGAAATACACTAATGAGTTGTATAGAACAATTGGATATATATTGCAATGAAAAAATCAAAAATTTAGCTGTAATCATATTAGAAGAAGGTACAGATTTGCAATACTCCAATGGAAAAGACGAGTTGAGTGGTTTTGCAGCTGATAAAGGTGGTATAGCTCATGGGGCTGATTCTAACTCCTTCTTTATAAATGGAATAAACCTTTTACGCTCGGATGACCCAGTAGAAAGAAATTTATTCATTTCAATTTTTCATACTCGTAGAGGAACTAATCCAGCTTAATTTTAGCATAAATTCTTATTTAAAATTATTTGTATGTTATTCCAATATCTTCTCATATGTTGAAAGTGAATTAGTAAGTGATTTGATTAAAAAAATGATATATTTGAGTAAAAAATTATGGCAAAAAAGCAAGAAGATAATGAACCTCAACACAGGGGAAGAATACAGGCACAAGGTGGAAATTTGGAAGAGTCAGAGTCTTGGTCGCAAGATAAACCTTTAACTTTAGAAGAAGGATTAATTTTACTAGAAAAACTAAAAGAAAAATTACCTAATAAAGAACTTTTATTGCGACAAACAGCTTTTGATAAAGCAAAGGATTTTATCGAACAAGCAGGCGAAAATGGAGGGATAGATGCTCAAGTTTCCAAAACTTTTAAAGTAAAGGGAACTCGTGATATTAGAGTTGATATTGAGGTTATTAAAGGTACTGCATTTCTTAGAATAAATATTATAGACCATGAAGAATAAAATTTTATATCAAAACTTTCTTAAAGATAATCGCATTTATTCCCTAACAAAAAATTGGTGGAAGAGAGAATTTTATAAGAAAATAATAGGCAAGGATTCAAAATTTGAAAAACAGATAGATTCAGAATGGATTTTTAATTGGCACAATGATGATTTTAATAATAAAAAAGAATTGAAAGATGGAAATCCTATTTTTACAGTCTTTTCTAAATCAAAACAAAAATTAGTTCGTATCATTCAAGAAGAAGTCGAAACCGATACTTTAGAAGATGCGATTGAAATAAGTGCTTGGATACAAAAAGGATTCTATCCAAAAGAAGAAACACCTGAGTTAGTTATTTCTTTGGAACTTAGCAGAAACTCCTCAAAAATTGCTTTTGACTGGATAAAAAAATGGTTTGATAATGAACTAGAAAATAAAGATTTAGAAATTGATTTTGACGAAAGGAACTCTGTTTCATTATAAATTAGAATTTTGAAAATTCTTAAAAAATATAGGCTAGAATAATTAGTTCTAGCCTATAAAAGCTCTTTTTATTTCCCCATCTTTCCAACAAAAGTAATTTCATCTAAATCTTTTCTAGGAGATTTTGGAGACTCTTTTTCTTTTAAGTCATTAGGAAGTTGTTCTTTATCTCCCAAATGACCTATTGCTACAAAACTAACAGGTTCAAAATCAGTGGGAATATCTAGTTTTTCTATTGCTTTTTCGCTCTCATAACCTGCCATGTGATGCAAATAAATATCCATTGACATCGCTTGCAAACTCATATTTCCCATAGCAAGTCCTACATCATGCCAAGAATGTTTGTTTGGTTCGCCTGTTTGCTCAAAGTTTTTTTTAGCTAAAGTAGCAACCAGAACAGCAGCATTTTTTGCCCAAACTTGATTGAATTCTGTCAGACAACTTACTAATCTATCGAAATTTTCTGTATCTTCTTTGCCTGCATAGACAAATCGCCAAGGCTGCTCATTAAAACAAGATGCTGCTTTTCCTGCTGCTTTGAAAAGTAGATTCAAATCTTCTTTGGAAATAGATTTTGATGAAAAAGCTCTTGGACTCCAACGCTCTTCAATAATAGGTAAAATGGAATTTGACATAAAATAAAAATGTTTTTTAGGTTAAAAAATGAAATATCACACTATTTAAATAAAAATGTGATGAAAAATGTTTAAAAGAATACAAAACTAAACAGCCATAGAAAAAGCAAATTACCAATCTAAAAGCTCATTTTGAAATTGGCATTTTGAAAGCCTTGTACATAAATTTGAAAGAGATTTTGGTAGAGTAAATTCAAATTTGGAACTTTCAACCTACTTTTTTTGGTATATTTGTCATACTAAAACATTCAAAAGAAAATTTTACGAGAAAATATCAAGAATAAGTTATGAAAAAACCTTCTGTTCCACAGGGAATGCGTGATTTTTCGCCCGAACAAATGCTCAAACGCCAATGGCTTTTTGATTCTATAAAAAAAGTATTTATAAAATATGGTTTCTTGCCTTTAGAAACACCTACCATGGAAAACCTAGATTCTCTGACAGGAAAATATGGTGATGAAGGTGATCAACTTCTTTTTAGAGTGCTTAATTCAGGCGATTTTTTGAAAGATGTACGCAAAAAAGAGAGTCAGAAAAAAGTAGAAGAATTAGATTACAAAGAAATTACAACAAAAGTAAGTAAGCGAGGTCTGCGCTATGATTTGACAGTTCCTTTTGCTCGTTATGTAGTTCAGCACCAAAGCGAAATTACTTTTCCTTTTCGTAGATTTCAGATTCAACCTGTTTGGCGTGCCGACCGTCCACAAAAGGGGCGTTATCGTGAGTTTTATCAATGTGATGCCGATGTGGTAGGTTCAGATTCGTTGATTAATGAAGCCGAATTATTACAAATGGCTGATGAGGTTTTTGAAAAATTAAATCTAAAAGTTACTATCAAACTCAACAGTAGAAAAATTTTGCAAGGTCTTTCAGAAGTTGTTGGTTTTCCAGAAAAAATGACAGACATTACTGTTGCGATTGATAAACTTGATAAAATCGGTTGGGAAGGAGTTTCTAAAGAACTCAAAGAAAGAGAACTTTCAGAAGAAGCTATTTCCAAAATAAACGAATTTGTAGAGTTTATGACTCACAAAAATACCAGTTTCAATCAAGAAAAATTAGATTACTTGAAATCATTCTTTAGTGGAAATGCAGCAGGAGAAGCTGGAATTATAGAATTAGAACAAGTACAACAATTTTTACAAGGAATTCCGTTTGTCAATAACTTGCAAATTGACCCAACACTTGCAAGAGGTTTAGGCTATTATACAGGCTGTATTTATGAAATAAAAGCAGACGAAGCCGAAATGGGAAGTATCGGTGGAGGTGGTCGCTACGATGACCTTACAGGAATTTTTGGTCTAAAAGGCTATTCAGGTGTAGGAATTTCTTTTGGAATTGAGCGAATTTATGATGTTTTAGAAGACTTGGATTTGTTTCCGAAAGAAATTTCAGAATCTACAAAAGTCATTTTCTTAGCCTTTGATGAATCTGCAAGAATTTGGAGTTTGCCACTTGTCAGAAGACTTAGAGATAGAAATATCGCTACTGAAGTTTATACAGAAAATAAAAATATCAAAAAGCAATTTGATTATGCCAATAAAAGAAATATTCCTTTTTGTGTAATTGTAGGTGAAAATGAAATGAAGACAGGAAAACTAGCTGTCAAAAATATGATTGAAGGTTCGCAAGAATTGATGTCTATTGATGAGTTGATTGAGAAATTTGTAGTATAAAAATCATTATGATGTCGTTGGTGGAGTCACCATAGCCGTAAGGTTAAAATTTTTATTGTAACTCTGTTCCGTAGGAATTTCATATTGTTAGAAAAAATGAGAATAAATAATTGTTCCTTGTTCCGTAGGAACTATATTGGTAGAATTTATGACATTTAAAGACGAAATGTTACCATTATGAAACTCCTACGGAGTAAATGAGGTTGTAGCTTTCTCTTTTTTCTACCAATATACAACTCCTAAAGGAGTAAATAACTCTATTTCATTTATAGCCTTACGACTATGGTGGAGACACCAACAACGGCAGCAAACAAAAAAATAACCTTTCAAAAACTATGTTTTTGAAAGGTTATTTTTTTGTTATTTCTTACCACTTATAACTAATCACTTACAACTTTTTATCGTACTCTCAAACGTCTTCCCAATCTCAAATTTGTACGTGTGCTGATTCCGTTAAGCTTACAGATAGATGAAATAGTAACGCCATACTGACGACTTATTTTCCAAAGCGAATCTCCACTTTTTATTTTGTGATAAACTACTCTTCTTACGCTGTGCGTTTCGTCAGCATCATCTTCTCCATCGTCTTCGTGTGTGTGTGTGCTGTTTACACGTGCGCCTAAGTGTTTGAAATTGGCAGCCGTTAGTTCAAAATCTTTTAATTTGATTTCATTTTTTTCAAAATCAAAAATAGTGGCTGGGTCTATTGAATTTCCTTCATAACGCATTTCAAAGTGCAAGTGAGGTCCTGTACTTCGTCCTGTGCTTCCACCTTTTCCAATCATCTGACCTGCTTTTACATAATCTCCAACTTCTACATCTGTTGCGCTGAGGTGTCCGTAAACAGTTTCTAGTCCATTGCTGTGCCGTATGACAATATGATTTCCAAATCCTCTACCGTATTTTTTTACCCGAATTATTCCATCAAAAACAGCATAAATAGGGTCTCCTGTATCCAAGTCTAAATCTGTTCCATGATGCCAACGATAACGACGATAACCAAAGTTTGAATTTATTCTATTGCTTGCCATTGGTGCAGACCAATACTGATTTTTTGCTGAATCATAAAGAGCTATCTGAACAGTATCTCTAAATTTAGAAGCATCAATTCCGTAAGGATTTACTGAATTTGAATCCCAAACTTTGTAATACTGGCGCATCGTAATCCAAACACAGTCAATTGCAATCTCTTCTGAAATCATGACAATATTACTCATCTTGACATTATCATAATTACTTGTGTCTTCTCTGAACAAACTTTTTCTAGCATTCATACTGATAGCAAGTGTATCTAAAAAAAGCGAGTATCCCCAACTTCCACCAAGCGTACTGAGTCGTAACATGGTTGTATCTGAGAGATTTAGAAGTGTGGCATTTGCAGGACGAAAGTTTTCATCATCATAGCTATCTCCACCAATAGAAGGTGCAGTTGTATTGATTACATCTGAGTTTTCTACTTTTTTTGAAGTCATTCCTTTTACAGAATCACTTTTGATTTTTCCATTTTCAGAAGCTGACATAAATAATGCAGAATCTACATTATTTTTTAAATTACCAAAAGCATCTATAGAATCGGTCTTTGAAATAGCTACATTTAATTTTAGAGAATCTATTTTTTCATCTTTTGTATTGTCTTTTGAAGCTATTTTTTCCGTTTTCTCTTTATCTATTTCTGTGTTTGTAGGAAGAATTAATAAGTTGGGAATAATGATAGTTTGAAAATCGCTTTGATTATTTTTATCTTTTTGTGTGTTATTTTGAGCTGTAGCGTTATTTTTTTGAGCTAAAAAAGTGAATAGAATAAAAAAGAAACTAACAAATTTTATTGCTTTATTATAATGTAAAGCATAATAAAATATTTTTTTTGAGTAATTATTCGAGTCCATTTGGGAAGATAATTGGGATTTAAGGCATAAAAATCAATAGTTTATCAAATAGAAATAGTATACATTAAAAGGGAAATTCTATTTTCATAAATTTTATAGAAAAACCTATTGTTTGGCTACAAAACTTATCTATTTTTTTATGAGTAATCATACCACTTATTTATTGAGTTATATAGTCTAAAAATCAATTTAATAAGTCCTTGAGAATATTTTTTTGTGAGTAGATAGTATCTAACGTAAAAAGCTATAAATAGAAATTAAATTTCTAAACAAGACCTTTTCAATATTTTTTATTTATTAAGGGAACTATTTTTTGATTAGCTACCTTATAAATGAATGCGCAATTTACAACTATTTTATAAACACTACCAAATATTCTTATTCATTTAATTATTTTATTGTACTTATCTGTTTTATAATAGGAATAAACTACTTTTTATTCTACGATTTTAATTTTTTAAGACTCTCAAAATAAATTTAAATCATGACAACTTGATTTTTCTTCCTATTAAAAAAGTATTTAGGTTTGCTCAAAAATCTATATTTTTGTAGATTAGTAAATTGTTCTTTCAAATAACAAGAAGCCTATGGAAAATAGAGATAATAGTAAGAAAGAAAATAATAGAGAAAATAATACTACTCTCCAACCTACTGAAAACATAACCCATTTAGTTTCTAAAAACTATGTGTATGCTGCTGTGCTTCATTATTTTGGAATAGATTTTTATAATCATGCTCATCAAACATTAGCACAAAGTTGTGCTGAAAAAGGAATTGATGCTGCACTTTTAATAAAACAATTAGAGTTAGCAGTTAGTAAAAACACTAATTCATCAAAAGCAATATATCAAAGTATCTCTCATTATCCTGTACAACTTGTTATTGATTATTTGAAGCATTCTCATCGTATTTTTATGCGTCGTAGTTTGCCTTATATGTCAAAACTGGTTTGTGATTGTGATAGTAGTGGATTTGAAAATCAATATAAATCCATTATAGGAGATTTAAAAATTGCTTTTCCTTTATTTGCAGAAGATTTTATTCATCATATTTTTGAAGAAGAAGATTCGCTCTTCGATTATATTAGTCTTTTAGACAATGCTTTTTATGGAAAAATACAAATAACAAAAGTATTTTACCCAATGAAAGAACATTCTATTTCACGTTTTTTACGTCAGCATCAACAAGATGACGATGAAATGAAAGGAATTAGAGAACTTACCTGTAACTATAAAATTACAGCAAAAACACCTCTTTTAATAAAAGTTTTATATGCAGAATTAAAAGATTTTGAAGAAGAATTGAAAATACATGCAGATATAGAAAATAGAATTTTACTACCCAAAGCTCTAAAACTAGAATTAAAATTAAAACAAAACATTGTAGAAAAGAGTAAATTTAATTAGGAATTGAAAAATTAAGCAATGAAAATAGATTTTCTAGTTTTAATCACTAAATATTCCTAAATCAGGTTTTTTCTATAATCCTTTAATTTTTTTTTACGTAAGTTGTAGATAGATGAAAACAAACTTAAAAAATTAGGAATATAAATTACATCACAAGTAAAAAAGATTAAGTTAATAAATGGGAAATCTAATATTACCACCTTCACTCACTCGTGAACTTCCTTATGCTGTTACTGCTCAACTTTCAGAACTCCCACAGGAAGCTCAACGAGAATTTTTTGAAGAATATAACCGAAATGCACGTACGACTTCCATAGGATACATTTTGCACTTGCTTGTCTTTGGGACACATTATGCTTATCTCAATCAATGGATTTTACAATTTTTATATTGGTTTACGGCAGGTGGTTTTGGTATTTGGTGGTTTATTGATTTATTCAGGATTCCCTCTATGATAGAAGCTCATAACAACAAAATAGCAGACCAAACACTTCGTCATGTGCTTGTAAAGTATCGTTATGGTCTCAAAAATCCTACAACAGCAGACTCTATTTCTTCCTCTTCTTATTCTTCTGCGAAAGGTTCACGTTTTATGCTTCGCACACCTTATGATTTACAGAAAAAAGATACTGGAAAAGATAATTCTATAAACTTAGAAAAACGCAGTATTAGCAAAATACGTCCAATTGCGCCTCGTATTTTAGATTCTCCAGAAGCTGACCCAATGCGATTAAGTATCATAAATATAAAAGCAGGATACTTAGTAGATTTTGATTTGACGACATGGGAAACTGTACAGGAATGGCAATACGATTGGGATAATGGAAATAGTGGAAAAGAGTTTCGCTTAGTAAATGAAAAAGAAACACTGCATTTGTACATACGAAATGAAGGTACTCAATTGCATACTATTTTAGCTAGAAAAGTAAATATTCATTCTATTGATAGGGAATTAGAAGAGGAAATTCAGACAAATTTACGTCCTCCATCAGTTCTAAATCATCAAGAGATAGATTATTTTAGAGAAAATACAAAAACAGGTTGGCGACACGAACTAACAGCCAAAACAAGTGCAAACAAGATCACCATTTGGGAATACTTTGATGAAACAATGACCTTTTTTATGCGTATTGAACAACTAGAAGGGCAAACTTACAAAGCAACTGTAGGAGAAGTGATTTCTCCATTTGAGTTTTCGAATGTTTTGCCAAAAGAATAGATTTTTTTTGTAACTTTAAGTAGAATTTAGCTTTTTATTGTATTCCTTTTCTCTTTCATTTTTAAAAGTGCCTAAAGAAATCCTATCAAAAAATATATCTTTGGTTTCTGAATTTAATGCTCGCAAACTCTCTTTTGTTGCGAATCGCATTCAAATTTTCTATTTAGACAAAAAAGGAATTATTCAAAATACCTGTCAAGCCATTTGGCAAATCAATCAAAAGGAAGATATTGATTTTTTTGAACGCTTCACACTATTCAGAGTGCATAAAGAAGCTATTGATTTTCTATTTAAGAACACAAACAAGGAAGAAAAAAGCCTTTCTATAAATAACCTAGAACTTCTTTTTGAAGAAGAAACTTTTTTTGTAGATGCTTTATTTACCATCAAAAAAAAAACAGACAAAGATGCAACTCCTTATTTAGAATGTTTGCTAGAAGATAAAACTGATTATTATACATCATTGAAAAATGCAGAGGAAAATAAAAAGCTGCAAGAGGTGGAGTTTTTAAATGAAAAATGGCAACTGACCAAAGATACTGAACTCTTAGAAATCAACCATCAAAAAGAATTAACTGCACTCAATGAACAGTTACGAGTAGATTGGACAAACTTGTTGGCTGATAATCTCAAAAAAACGGCTACACAAAACTTTATTCAATCTAATTCTGAGTCTAATTCTGAGAAGGAATATAAAAATCATTTTGAAAATCTAGTTTCTCTATCTGATTCTTTCGAAAAGATAAGTGGTATTTGTCTTTTTCCTAAAAAAATAAAGACTTTCTTATCTGCTCAAAAAACAATTTCTTATCTAGGAAAAAATTCTATACATCAAAAACTAATTAAAAATATAGTAGAACTCGCTGGAGGAAAATTTGTAGAAATTGAGATAAACCAAAACTCGGAATTTGATTTTTCTAAAATAGATTTTATCTTTATAGAGCAGAGTTTTATTAAAAATAATACAAAAAAAGATTCATTTTCAGCCTGCCTTCTTGTCGAACCAACTTTTTTAGAAAAAGAGCAGCATTTGATAAACAATGAAACAAATTTATTGATTTATCCTTTATATCCTTTTCAGATTTGGCAACAACTACTATCCTTTACCAACACTAATACTATGAGTTACCACGAAAAAATTGATCTTTCTCAAATCTATGAAATTGTAGATAATGAGCCAATGCTTGTTCAAAGTATGTTACAAATTTTGGATAAAAATTTAAGAGAATATCCAGCACAGTTGCAACAAGAATTTAATGATGGAGAACTAGACACACTCCGTCAAACTGTTCATAAATTCAAATCATGTACAGCTTATACAGGTCTAACAAAATTTAATACAACACTTTCAGAAATAGAATCAAGTCAAGAAAACGGCTGGACAATCGCACAAATTAAAGATAAACTAGAGTTTGTCTTACAAGCTATTCCTGTTATAAAAGTGCAAGTAGAAGCAAAACTGAAAGAATTGGAGAAAGAAATGTCTTAGTATATAATTGTCAGACACTTAAAAGTGTCAGACAATTACTAAAAATCACTTAAAAACATACTTTACAGTTCCATAAATAGCTCTTCCACCATAGGCAGGAAGTGTATTTACATTATTTTGTGGTTCAACCATCATAATTTGTTGATTAAGTAAATTATCTCCATAAACAGAAAATCTGAGTTTATTAAGTGAAATAACATCAAAAAGTTCGCCTACATTTACATTCAAGTTTGCTGTCAAACGATGATAAGAATGTATTGGAGGATTTAGTTCTTTTGATAACGTGTTTCTATATGGGCTTTGTGAAACACGAGTAACACCTGACCAAAAACAATCAAAAACACCAATAGAAATTCCATTTCTAAACTTATAATCAAAACCAATTTTGGCATTTGATTGTGGAACAGCTTGTATATTTTGCGCCACATAAACTGTATCTTGATTTGAAAACGGACTTCTTATATTTAGCTCATCAAAACTATCATTTACATTTATTGATGCTGTCAATTCTAGTCTTTCAATAGGAGAATAACCTATTTCAAGTTCTATTCCTTGTGATTTTCGTGAACCACTATTTATATAATATTCAAAAGTAGGCAGGTCTTCATCTTGTGCTGCTTGTTGAGAACGAACAATCAAATTTTGTTGATTATTGTAATAATAAGTAAGCGAAGTAGAAAAACGTTTGTTTAAATCTTTAAAAGAAAGATTTAGTTCAGTTGTACGAATTTTTTCAGGTTCTAGATTTTCGTTTCCAAAAACAAAGTTTACACGAATAAGACGCTCTATTGCAGAACCATTTCTAAATGCTTCACTATATAAAAATTTTGCTGTAAACTCTTCTGAAAGATTAGCAATGACACCTAAGCGAGGAACAAAATCAATATCTACATTAGGAGCTTTATTAAACTGTCCTCCAGCTACTAACTTAAGTTGAGGAATAATTCTATAATCAGCTTGAGCATACAAAGAGTAATAAATTTCATTGTAGGGTTCAATAATAAAAGGAGGATTTGGATTTTTACCAATATTTGAATTATAGATATTAAAAGAACCAAAACCGACAGCTTCAAAAGGTTGTTCTGCTGTTTTTTCTTGCTTCAAACTAACAGGAAAAGTTTGCTCTCCAGAAGCCTGATTAATCAGTCCACCTACTACAAAATTTCCTTTCTTGCCTAAATCTACAGAAGAGAAAATTTCGCCCAAAACGTCTGTAGCACTCGTAACTGCAATATCATCAAGGGCATCTTCTGCTGTTTCTCTAAAAATATTGTGATTCAATGTAACGTTTGCATTCAAAGACCACCCCTCCAAAATATCAATTTTATATCCTGCGTCTGCAAAAGTTAGGTTATGAATTCCATTATAATCTTTATAACTAAAAGTGGTATCATTTCCATTTATAATATCAAACGCTGACCAAGCACCAGCAAAATACATAGCTCTTTGTGTAACTTGTCCATTGTAGGCTTGAATCTTGAATTTTTTGTATTCTAATTGTGCATTAAGTCCATATCCATTTTCTTGCATTTTAATAGTGCGAGTGACTTGAGGAATTCCATCTGTTGCTGTAAAATCCCAGCCTTTTTCTTGAATAACTTGTCCTGATAAAGACAGTTTAAAATTTTCTTTTTTAAATCCTTTTGTAATACTTGTCTGCAATCTACCAAAGCCTCCTCCTTGTATATTTACACTTAGAGGTTCTTCACCTGTTGATTTCGTGATTACGTTTATTACTCCTAAATATGCTCCTGTTCCATATAAAACCGAACCTGCTCCATGTATAATTTCAATACGTTCGATGCGCTCAATCGGATACATTAAATTAAAAGCCATGCGCAGACCTCCACTACTGTTGTCTCTAATTGGTCTTCCATCAAGCAAAATCAAAACTCGGCTACTATAATGTACTGTTGCATCGCCACGTAAGGCAATCATATTATCAGGAATAAATCCAGAACCAGCCACATAAATCCCTGTAACCCTTCTGAGTAAATCCAAAATATTGGTAGCTCCATAGTTCTCAATATCTTTTTTATAAATTACTGATACTACAGAAGGAGCATCTTCTATACGTTCAGATTTCTTAGAAGCTGTTGTGACTAGATTTTGATTATCTAAACGAGTGAGTTCGTCTAAAGAAAATTTATAAAGTAAATTTTGTAAACTATCTTGAGTAGTAGTTTGGGCAAAACTAGAATTTTGAAATATAAATGACAAAATGAAAAAAAGAATTAGACATCTTTTATAAAGAACTATTTTTAAAACTAAGTTCATTTGGTATATTTTTCAGCGTAATAATTTATAAAGTTTCCGTTTTTCTAATAATTATCAAAGCAAATTAATCACAAAATCAAGAAAGAAAAAAGGTTTAATTATTATATTTTGGCAAACAAGTGAAATAATTGACTAATTCACCTATAAAATTGAATTAAAAAAAGGTTTTCTTAAACTCATCACTCACTATTTTCCAAATTTGCTTAAAAGAAGCATACGGAGTTCCATCTTTTTTATTCTGACAACTAATTACTTGAATAATTTTCATGTGCCAAAAAATATCCTTGTAAGCCTTTAAAATTGGCATTTTTGGATCGTAAATATGAGCTGGTTCGGAAGCTACACCATTTACTTCCATTATTTTAATTCCTTTTCCTTGTTTAAAATCTTCTAGCGAAGAAACTTTTATATCGAATCTTCCATAATAGTAATTTTCTAATGGCTTCATTATTTCATCAAAAGTAGTTAAATTTTTTTCTGTAATGTATTTATTTCCGTCCAAAAATTTTGTTCCTCTGCAATGGTTTCCAATAGGTTCTAAAACGATTTTTTCATCTTTTGGCAATATCATATTCCATTCTTGGGCAAACTCTTTTTCTAATCTTTTCTTTTGAAATCTTGCTCTATCAGAGTCTTCAATAAGTGCTTCCAAAGTTTTTTTCCCATTACCTGTTACGGTCAAAAATTCTTTTTGTACAATAGAAGTAATTGCAGAATTTTTGAATTTCTTTAAACGTCCTTTATTTTGATTATTATTATTTAGCTCATTTACTTTGCATTTCAAATTATTTGGCAATCTATAATACAAAACTCCTAATTCTATTGGTTCTTTCAAAAATTCTTGAATAATAAAATCAGCTTCATTTTCCTGCATGTATTCCTTCAAATAATCTCTTAATTCTTCAAAGGATTCTATTTTTTCTACACCTTTTCCACGCTCTCCTACTTCAGGTTTTATGATAAAAGGAAGTTCAATTTGTTTTTTTTCTATTTCAGATTTAACAATTTCAAATTCCGAATTATGCTTAAAATAAAGCGACTTGGGAAGATATTTATTATCTAAAAGTTTGAGAATATCTTGTTTGGGTTGTCCTTGCATTCCACTCAAAGGAACAGCAGGATTGACAGAGGTAAAATATGCCAACGAACCCGAACGCAAAGCCAAGTACAAACCGTAAGGTACTGTAGGCAAATAGAAAAACCAAAATGACCAATATTCAAAATTAGTCAGTTTTATCCACCATAAAGGTTTTTTCATGTTATAATGATGTCATCAGTGGAGACACCGACAACGGCTAGTTACTAAAAAGTAGAAATAATTTTAATTTAATTCGTAATTGGCTTCGCCTCTTTGGCAAGTCGTAATTTTTAATTCTTAATTACTTCTTGATGTTGAAGTGTTGCATACGCCACGCCAAAATCGTCAGCCACTTTCACATGAGGAAATTCATTTTTGACAGCAATTTTGATAATTGCAAAATGATGAATGGTATGTTCTAATACATATAAAAGTTCTCTTTCGACAGTAGAAGTCAGTTTTACTCTTTGATGTGGAAGTGTTGCAAAAAGTTCTAATTCTACATCTTTGTCTAAGTTTAGTAGTGTTTCAGCAATAAGATTTGAAGTTTCTAATGCCTTCTCTGTATAGTTTTCTAATTCAAGATTACGTTTTCGTGCATCATAGTCTATTGACTTATTTTCTATTCCTGTAAACAGACATGTATAAAATTCTAAAATATGTCTGACATGTTTTCCTATTGTATTTTGAGAAATTATAGGTAAAGGTTGAGCATATTCTTTATCTGAAAGTTGATTGAGAAGATCTTTGAGCTGCTTCAAAACAGCTATATTCGAATGATTCATAAAAGATTTTTTTGAGATAAAAGTGTCATTTTTATTATTTCCCCAATGCTTGGTAATTATTAAACATCTTATAAACTATGAAAAACCCTTTTTAAAATTGATTCTTACAATCAAATCAGTTAAAAAGGGTAATTATATTTCTGTAAAAATACAGAAAGTATAAGAATTAATAACATTTTAGAAACTAATCTAACTAAAAAGTATGCAAAACGAATAGTATTACTTCAAAATACTGTAATCGTTTTTAATTATTGGAATTAGTTTTTTACTTCCAAATCAATAAATACTTTTACATCATCAGATAGAATCCAGCTAGAACCTCCTACTTTGAAATCTCTTCTATCTATTTCAAAAGAACCATTTAGTTTATAGCCTGTACTTGTTTTGCTATACGAAAAAGGAAATGAAACTGCTTTTGTTGTTCCTTTTAAAGTAAGATTAAATGTTGCTTTGTATTTTCCATCACTTATTTTTTCTACTTTTGTTGATTTCATCGAAATTTTCGGATGTTTTTCTACACCAAAATATTCTTCTTCTCTCAAGTGGTTATCTCGTGTTCCATTATCTGTATCAATGGTTTTTGCATCAACACTCACATCAAATTTACTCGCTTCAAGATTGTCAGGGTTAAAGTCAACTGTTCCTTGAAAACCTTTAAAACTTCCATCAACGCCAATTCCTGCATTTTTGATTTTGAAAGTAATAGAGGAAACAATTGTCTGATTTACTTTATTTGTAGTATTGATAGTTTCTTCAATAGTAGAAGAGTTTGAAAATGTAAATCCGAACATAAAAAGGAGGATAAGAGGAAGAAATAAAATATTATTTTTCATAATGTAAACTGAATTAAGCTAAAAAAAAATGATTAAAAGTATTGTTTTGAATTATCTAATTATACTCAAAAACAAAATTTATATGCTTTTGATTTTCCCCTTTTATTATTGTCTGATAAAGTAATTTACCATTACTGTACCTAAAAACACAATTTTGACTTTATTTTTTTACAAAAACTCTTAAAAGATAGTTTTGTTTTAATAAAAATCACTTGCCAATCAAATTTATATAATCGTTCAAAACTCTGAGAAACCACAAAGATTGAGATATATCTTATGTCTTTATTTATACTTTCTTGTTTAATCGTTAAGTAACGCTAGTTACTATGAATTATCTTTTTAAAGTTGTAAAATTGGCTTTTTTTAATAAAAATGATAAATTGGTCTTAGTAACTTTAAATCTACTATTTTTGCTTACAGTACTGGACATGGTTTAATTTAGGTTGTATTTTGAATTTTGTAGTTTTTCGATAATTGAACTATTTTTTTTATTATTTGGTCTATGGAAGTAGCGTAAAATACTACTTTTCCGTACCCCATTCTAAATACAGATTCATAAAAAGATTCATTGTCTTTTTTTACTCTCTGTTTTGTTTTTACTCCTTCTAAGATACAGAGTAAAAAAGATGCAATTACTAATGCCATTAAAACACGAATTTTTCTTGGATTTACCATTCCTACCTCCTCTAAATGAAATCCATTTGTTTTCAAATGTTTAAATAAACACTCTATTTTCCATCTTAAATAATAGATAGCACTAATCTTTTCTTTTGTTAAACGATATTTGTTGGTTAATAAAATGACAAATTTTTCACTTTCTTTTGCTGCTTGCCCATTATAAGAAATAACTATTTTTAGTTTTTTTGCAAAGTCAGTTTCAAATTCTTGACTTACTAATTTGCCTAATTTAGCTTTTTTAAGCAAACTGTGGTACTTTTTAACCTCTAATTGATAATCTCCTTTACAAAGCCGAATAATATAAGTATATCCTTGTTCTTCTAAATACCTAAACCAAACTCTACCTTTGTATTCTCTATCAGCTAAAATTGTAAATCTTTTCAAAAAAGGATATAACAGTAAAGCTGATGCTAATAAACTTTTACGATGAGCCAAAGTAGAACTGCCTTTTCGTTCTAAATTTATCCAAAAAATAGGAATAGCCATTTTTCTATAAATAACACTTAATACCAAAACGTGATACGTATATTCGCCTAACTGCCAAACACTACCATCCATAGCTAGATAGAAAATTTCTTTTTTTACCTTCTTCCTATTTAAAAAAGAACCTATACTAAAAACTAAAATCAACTTCCAAAGTGTTTTTTGGACATAAACATCCAAAAAATAGCGAGTAAGACGCTTATAATGAGAATTAATTTGAACAGTAGGAGAATTTAAAAAAATACCTACTTGGTTTTTTAACTTGTTTAAATTAACTGTTTCTTTTATCAGAATACAGCTAATAAGCAACAAAGTAGTATGAACATGATGAATAGGAATATCTGAAAATTCCTTTGTATATTTGTTCAACAGGACGGAATAGAGCTTTTTGGTTTTCACACTTCTAAATTAACTCTTTCTGTCCTTTCTTTGTCAAAAATTTAACTCATGTCCAGTACTGTAATTTTTGCTAGATAAAACATAAATTCAAAATCAATAATTATGGCAAGAGATAAAAAGAAAAAAAGAATTTCAACAGATGGAAGTGGTGGTGGAATGGTATTTTCCACAAATCCAGATTTTGAATTTCAAGAACAAGAGGAAATAGAAACACTTCCAAACGAAGAGCAAAGACTAAAAGTAAGTCTAGACCGTAAAAGACGAAAAGGTAAAACGGTTGTTTTGATAGAAAATTTTGAAGGAAAAGAAGAAGATTTAAAAGAATTAGCCAAACAACTCAAAAATCATTGTGGCGTGGGTGGTTCTGCAAAAGATGGAGAAATAATAATTCAAGGCGAACTATTAGACAAAGTAAAAAATTTTCTTAAAGAGAAAGGATTTAAAGGAATGTAAATTATTTCAACCTTAAAATTGATGTAAAAAACAGCCCAAACATTAAAATATAGATATTTTAATGTTTGCCTGCTATTTGACCTCAAAATATAAAGTCAGAAAGTGTAAAATGCTCTAAACAAAAAACCTATAAGGATTTCAGAACTGACAAGAGCAAAGCTAATCCTTATAGGTTTAAAAATGCGATTTCAAAAAGACGTTGATAACAGTCAGTAATCCGATCTTAGCAAGCGTCAAATCTATTTAGACAAAATTCTATATAATTCATTGTTTAGATAATACTGTTTACCTCCTATGTTTTTCTTTTCTAATACTCGTAAATCTGATAAGGTATTTAGGTATTTTCTTGCAGTACCTTCAGCATAGAGTCCCCCACCTACCAAATGTGATACCTTAATAAAGGGTTGCATAAATAGAAATTCTGAAAGTTTTTCTACATCTTTAAACTTGCCCTCGCTACTTATATACTCTAAAATCGAATTTTTAGATAGTACAATATCATTTATCATATCAAAAGTATTATTTGAAGTTACTTCTATTGCCTTCAACATAAAAAGTAGCCAGTTTTTCCAATTCCCTCGCTGTGAAACACCCATTATATTTTCATAATAATCGTCTTTGTGTGCAAGAATATATTTACTTAAATATAATATAGGGAAGTCAAGTAAACCCTTATTAGTTAAGTAGTGAATATTAAAAATTCGTCCTGTTCTACCATTTCCATCAGTAAATGGATGAATTGCTTCAAACTGAAAATGAGCTATAGCCATTTTTAATAAGTGGTCTATTTTATATTTTTCATCATCATTAACAAAATCAATCAAATTGTCTAATTTACTCTCAATTACTCCTTTTCCACGAGGAGGAGTGTAAACTACCTTACCAGCATTTGCACCAGTTCCTCCTTGTTTGATTACTGTATTTGAAAAAGGTAATCTTATTTCATCTGTAGTCTGTTTTATTTGTTGATACACTTGAATAAAATACTTTCGTGTAAATAAATTTTCTTTTTGTAAATAATTATATCCAGACCATAGAGCTTCTCTATATCTCAATACTTCTTTAGGTGCTGATTTGGTATTTGATTCGCTATTTTTTTCACTATATGCTTTATATAATTCATCATCAGTAGTAAAAATATTTTCAATAGCAGTAGAAGTTTTTGCCTCTTGCAAACTTATCGTATTGATAAGCAAGCCCTGATTAGGTATAACAGCACTTCTTCCGTGAAGTCTTGCTAGAGCAGCTTTAGCATTTCCTAACTTTTCAAGAATTTCGATAGTTTTGTACAATTCCTCTTTAATTGGTAATGGTGGTAAATCATTCCAAGGTATATTTCTATCTGGGTTTATAGAATAAAGTAATTCTGGCATTAAAATAACTGATTTTTAATGTTTGGTAAAATATTTACCTCAAAGGTACGTTTTTTTTTGAAGTAAACATTAAAAAAGCAATATTTTAATGTTTGGTCAGTATTTTACGTCAAAGTTGATGTAATTGAGAGAGTATACATCAAAAAATTGTTTTTTTAAGGTATGGTTAGTATTATGACATTAAAAATGATGCGCTTAAATGAGCAAACATTAAAATATCGCTTTTTTAATGTTTGCTTCCTATTTAACCTCAAAACAAAAAACCTATAAGGATTCTGAAATCCTTATAGGTTTGGAAAAAACTTTGCTGGTGTCCCCACCGACGACATTATTTATACTTTATATATCAAATTTAATTCCTTGAGCTAAAGGAAGTTCTGTTCCATAATTGATTGTATTTGTTTGGCGACGCATATATACTTTCCAAGCATCAGAACCTGACTCACGTCCTCCACCAGTATCTTTTTCACCACCGAAAGCACCACCAATTTCTGCACCTGATGTTCCGATATTTACGTTTGCAATTCCACAATCAGAACCCCAATGCGCTAAAAATCCTTCTGCTTCTAACATATTTTTAGTAAAGATAGAAGAAGAAAGTCCTTGACGAACATCATTTTGCATAGCAACTGCATTTTCTACATCGCCTGAATATTTCAATAAATATAAAATTGGTGCAAACGTTTCTTCTTGTACCATTTTGTATTCATTTTTGGCTTCTACGATGGCAGGAGTTACATACGTTCCAGAAGAATATTTTTCGCCTTCTAAAACTTCACCACCACAGATAAGTTTTCCACCTTCTGCTTGAACTTCTTTAAGAGCATTTTCAAAACCTTTAACGGCATCTTTGTCGATAAGTGGTCCTACTAAAGTTCCTTGTTCTAATGGATTTCCGATAGGAAGTTTTGCATACGCATTAACTAAACGTTCTTTGATTGTATCATAAACAGAATCATGCAAAATCAAACGACGAGTAGATGTACAACGCTGTCCACACGTTCCAACAGAACCAAAAATAATAGCACGAATTGCCATTTCCAAATCAGCTTCTGGAGTAACAATAATTGCATTGTTTCCACCTAATTCCAATAAAGAACGACCCAAACGCTGTCCTACTGCTGCGCCAACTGATTTACCCATACGAGTAGAACCTGTTGCCGAAACCAAAGGTACACGCTCATCTTCTGCCATTGCTTTTCCGATAGTTGCATCACCAATAATTACAGAGAAAATTCCTTCTGGAACATCATTCGCTTTCAAAACATCTGTAATGATATTCTGACAAGCAAGAGCTGTAAATGGAGTTTTTTCAGATGGTTTCCAAACTGAAGCATCGCCACAAGTAGCTGCCAACATCGAATTCCAAGCCCAAACAGCAACAGGAAAATTGAATGCTGAAATAATTCCAACTACACCAAGTGGGTGATATTGGTCATACATACGGTGTTTCGGACGTTCAGAGTGCATTGTAAAGCCGTGAAGTTGGCGAGAAAGCCCGACAGCAAAATCACAAATATCAATCATTTCTTGAACTTCGCCCAAGCCTTCTTGATAGATTTTACCCATTTCATAACTTACCAATTTGCCTAAATTATCTTTGTGCTTACGAAGAGCCTCTCCTATTTGACGAACAATTTCACCACGAGCAGGAGCTGGAAGTGTACGCCATTTTTTGAATCCTTCTTGTGCCGTTTTGATTACTGTATCATAATCTTCTTTTGTTGCCATATCAACTGAAGCGATAAGTTTTCCGTCAGCAGGAGAATATATTTTTCTAGTTTCTCTTGAGCCAGTAGAAGCCCAATTTAAGCCTGTTGAATAACAAGCATTGTGTTCTTTTATTCCTAATTCGTTCAATACATTTTGTATCGAAGATGTTTCTGTCATTGTTGCCATAGTGTTTCTCTATTGGTTTTGAATGTGTAGTTTATTCTAATTTTTTACAAAGAAACAAAAACCATTTTTGATTTAGAAATTTGAGGAAGGTTTGAGATTTTATTTTTCTTTTTGTTCCAATAAAAACAAAGGACGAACACGAGAAGGATTATAATTATGATTGGTCATTCGTTCTATCAATACTGTATCATTTTCATTTTTGACAGATAAAAGCATTCTTTGATAATCTATTTCTTTGAGCAAAAAATAATTCAAACCCAAACGTTTTACTTTTTCAGTATCCTTTAGATAATACTCAAATTCTTCTTTTCTGATGTGCGTAGCCAAACGATACAGACTTCCTTCTGAAATCTCCTCTTTTAATGTAGGCTCTGGAAGCCAAGGTAATGCATCAATTTTAGTTCTGAAAGTAAAATATTCAGCAAACGATTTGTGTAAAATCAACAATTTGACTTTTGACTCTAATCCATAACTTTGTTTTTCAAAATTATCTGTTATAACTTTATAGGTTTGATTTGTTGGTTCGTGAAGAGTTGGTTTGTAAGATTGTGAAGAGAAAAAAGAGAGGATAATTAAAAATAAAGTAGCACAGACTTCCAGTCTGTGTAAAAAAATAATATTGTAGTTTAATTTACTGAACAGGCAAGATGCCTGTTCTACCAAAACAGGAATCAAAACCACCCACAAAACACCAAAAAGCATAAACAATCTAAAACTAACTCCTTCCAAATCCCATTTCAAGACAGGCAAAAGAAGTAATGAAAGTATAATTGCAGTTACTTTGTGAAATAGAGTTATTTTATTTCTATCAAAAAGAAGTGTAACTAAACAAAAAAGCACTACAAAAATTGAAATTATAATTTCTATTCTCCAAAAAACAGAAATTCGTTCATTTCCAAAACTCTCCCAAAACTTATATGGCACAAATGAAAATCCACCCAAAGCATCGTGTATTCTTCGCCATTGCGACCAATATTCTGTCAAATCTATTTTTAAAAAACTTATTACAATTAAAATCAAAATTCCTATAAAAATGAGTTTGATTTGATTGATTTTAGCTAAAAAAAAGACTCCAAACCAAAGAAAAGTAATAAAGAAAGTGAGTTTGTGAGAGAAATAATTGAGAATCAGAACAAATACTAAAAGTATAATTTGATAAATTAGATTTCTGTGTTTTGATGAAAATTCTTTAGGAAAAACTAGCCAAAACAAAATCAAACTAATAATTCCCAACAGATTTTTAGGATATTGAGATACAAAATAGGTCAGATGAGGACTACATAAAATCATAATTCCTACAAAAAGAGCCATTTTTTTAGTAGAATATTTTTGAATCAAAACAATAACTAAAAATGTAAAAACTCCTACCAACACAGAAATTCCAACTTTATAAGCCACCACATAATCTTGAAATAAAAAATAAAATCCTGTCAAATACCAATAAATAATAGAAGGATCATTTGTATGTGCATTTCCTGTTTCGGCTAAAGACTGCATTTGTACCAAATAAAAATAACCATCCCAACCGTTTGCAAAATCGGTTTGAAAAAGCGCATAACCTCTTAAAAATGAACTTAGTAAGCTGATTAAAAGAATAGAAAGTAGGAAGTATAGATTTTTGTACGTTTCGTAATTTCTGTAAAAAGTAGATTTCATTAGTAGAAGATTATCCTAAAAAGAATGTTTTTTGAGATTTTTTATAAGTCATTTTTTGAGTAAGTTGAATAAAGTTAGCAACTTGTTTGTATTTTTGATGAAACACAAAAAAAATTATGCAAGAATTAGATATACAAGCCATTCGTCAGTTCGGAAATATAGAGTTTTTGGCTCGCCAAGTAGTAGAAGGATTTATTTCAGGACTTCATAAATCACCTTATCACGGTTTTTCAGTAGAGTTTGCCGAACACCGTCTTTATAATACTGGAGAAAGCACTCGTCATATTGATTGGAAAGTCTATGCACGAACCGACAAACTTTTTGTAAAACGCTATGAAGAAGAAACCAATTTGAGAGCACAGCTTTTGATTGATGTTTCGCCTTCTATGTATTATCCACGAGAAGGCAAGTACGAAAATGGCAAAATCACTTTTTCAATTATGGCTGCTGCCTCTATCGCTTATATGCTTCAAAAACAGCGTGATGCTATCGGTGCGACCACTTTTTCGGATAAATTAGAGCTTCAAACGCCTATAAAAGCGACTTCAAAACATATTCACACACTTTTTTTGGAGTTTCAGCGACTTTTAGATGCTCCAGCTCCCAACAATAAAAAAACATCGACAGCAAAAGTGTTGCACGAAATAGCAGAGCGATTACACAAACGTTCGTTAGTCATTATTTTTAGTGATATGCTAGACAATATGAACGATACTGATGAGCTTTTTGCAGCTCTTCAACACTTAAAACACCGTCACCATGAAGTTTTATTATTTCATGTAAAAGATTCAAAAACAGAAACTGAATTTGATTTTGAAGACCGTCCTTATATTTTTACAGATGTAGAAACAGGCGAAAAAATAAAACTTCAACCTGCTCAAGTTAGAGAATATTATCGTGAACAAACCAAAGCCAAAGAACAAGCTCTAAAACTCAAAAGTGGACAATATAAAATTGATTTTGTAGAAGTAGATATTCGTCAGCCAATGGATAGAATCCTTTTACCTTATCTGATAAAACGAGCTAAAATGAAGTAACTAAAAATTATGAATACATATAAATTTGTCGAAGAATTAAATGATTTACGAGATTATTTTATTTTAGCTGATCCGTTTACACTCTTAGATTATAAAAAAGAAAATAATTTGCCTGATAATTTAATTTCTAATTTTACGACTACAGATTTTGGAGATAAAGTAGTTGAAAAAGGTAAAATGATTGCGCTTGCTAGAATCCAAAATTATCCTTATACGATTTGTTTCAATTTAACAGGTAAAAATATTGAATTAGAAAAGGCTGAAAACAATATACAAATACGTCAAGACGGATATTTATTAGAAGTAACACAAGGAAAAATTTGTCTTTTCACTATTCCTTATTTACATAAATTTAATTTAGAAACTATTGAAAGGTTATTAGTCTTTAGAAAAGCACAAATTGAAATTTCTAATGGTTTATATTCTGTTTCTATATTAGCAGGACAGACTCAGCAAAAATATGGGAAAGAACCTACTTTAGAGTTTGTTATTTTGCCTGTTACTGAACAAACTCAGTTTACAGCAATTTTAAATACTTCTTTTAGTATAAGAAATGACCAGTATTAAGAAATATCTCACTCACTTAGTTTTTTCAAAACACTGACTAATAAAATTTCTACTTCTGAAATAGAAATATCAAGTAAAAGAGCTATTTTTTCATTGTTCCAACCCAAAATATGATGCAATAAATAAGGTAGTTTGTCTTCAAAAGAAAGTTGATTTATTTTTTGCCAAATCTGACTATCATATATGCTTTCTAAAAAATCAAGATTTAATTCTTCTACTAAATATTCTTTTCTATTTTCTTCGTCTTGTAGCTTATTATTGAGTAAATAAAATATTTCTTCCTGCCATTTTTTGGGTGTATTTTTATAGGCTTCTGCTATCAAATCAGAAATTTTGCTTTGAGAAACATGTAAAAGAATCAATGTTTGAATACTATTTTTTAATTCTTCGTTTTGAGTAGAAAAAGGAGAGTTTGACATTTTTTTTAATATTTTTGTTTCAAAATTACTCAAAAATGATTTAAAAGTTTCCAATTAAATATATTTTTTATTCCTTGACTTCTCTTTAGATTTTACATAACACAAAAAAATACCTTCTATGAAATCAGATATCGAAATCTCTCGTCAAAGCAATCTTTTACCTATTTCTGAAATAGCTAAAAAGGTAGATATTCCGACAGAAGAATTAATTCCCTACGGAAAATACATTGCCAAGTTGCCTTTAGATTTACTTGATTTCAAAAATAACTCTGATAAAAAAGAATCAAACTTAATTTTAGTGACAGCCATTACACCTACAAAAGCAGGAGTAGGAAAAACCACAACTTCAGTAGGTTTGGGACTAGGATTAGCACAGATTGGAAAAAAAGCTATTGTAGCACTTCGTGAGCCTTCTTTAGGTCCTTGTTTTGGCATGAAAGGAGGTGCAGCAGGAGGTGGTTATGCACAGGTTTTGCCGATGGAAAATATCAATTTGCATTTTACTGGCGATTTTCATGCGATTACTTCAGCAAATAACATGATTGCAGCCTTATTAGATAATTATCAATTTCAAAATAGAGGTTCTGAAAATCAGCTTCGTCAAATTCTTTGGAAACGAGTTTTGGATGTCAATGATCGTTCACTTAGAAATGTAGTTACAGGATTGGGAAGCATTAGCAATGGAATTCCAACCGAAACGGGTTTTGACATTACACCTGCTTCCGAAATTATGGCTATTTTGTGTTTGGCAAATGATTTAGAAGATTTGAAAACGAGAATAGGAAACATTCTTTTAGGATATAGAGTAGGTCAAGAACCTGTTTTTGTAAAAGATTTGGGTTTTG
This sequence comes from Bernardetia sp. MNP-M8, assembly GCF_037126285.1. Lineage (NCBI taxonomy): Bacteria > Pseudomonadati > Bacteroidota > Cytophagia > Cytophagales > Bernardetiaceae > Bernardetia > Bernardetia sp. MNP-M8. The sequence goes on along the minus strand of NZ_CP147012.1, from coordinate 3,068,442 downwards.
AAGGTGCAATTACAGTGCTTTTGAAGGATGCTATTCAACCCAACTTGGTTCAGACAACTGAAAATACAGCTTCCATTATTCATGGAGGTCCTTTTGCAAATATTGCTCATGGTTGTAATTCTGTTTTGGCTACAAAAATGGCTCTTCATTTTGCTGATTATGTAGTTACAGAAGCAGGGTTTGGGGCAGATTTGGGAGCAGAAAAATTTATGAATATTAAGTGTCGTAAATCTGGATTATCTCCAAAGATTACAGTTATTGTAGCTACTTCTCAGGCTTTAAAACTTCATGGTAATGTTGCAGAATCAGAAATCAAGAAGCCAAACTTAGAAGGAATTAAAGCAGGAACAAAAAACTTAGAAAAACATATCGAAAATATGCAGTCTTTTGGTCAGTCTGTAGTAGTTGCTTTTAATAAATATGATTTTGATACTGATGAAGAAATTGAGTTCCTAAAAGAATTTTGTAATTCTAAAAATGTAAAATTTGCTATCAATAATGGGTTTTTAGAAGGAGGAAAAGGAGCAGAAGAGTTAGCTAAAACGGTGGTAGAAGTGTGTCAGAATAATCCATCAAAACCCTTAGAGTTTACCTATGAAAATGAAGACAATATAGAAATTAAAATCAAAAAAGTGGCTCAAAAAACTTATGGTGCAAATGGCATTTCACTTTCTGATAAAGCTCAAAAAATGATTTCTAAGATAAATAATCTAGGTTTCTCAAACTTTCCTGTTTGTATTGCCAAAACTCAATATTCATTCTCTGATGATGCTCATAAGTTAGGAGTTGCTAAGGATTTTACCTTAAATATTGAAGATTTAGTTATCAACAGTGGAGCTGGTTTTATCGTAGCTGTTTCGGGTACAATTATGAGAATGCCAGGGTTACCAAAAGAGCCACAAGCATTACAAATAGATATAAAAGATGGATATGTAGAAGGTTTGAGTTAGAAAAATGGTGAAATTTCCACTCATAGACTAGTAAATCAATAACTTAATCAATCTGCCTAAGTAATGTAACTTATGAGTAATCATTAGGATGTTATTTTGTAGAAGAATAAAGATAAATAAGATTGTTTTATATTTTTTTAAAGATAAATTTTAAAAAAACAGACAATTGCAGCAACAACTATTTTTTATTTTCGTACAACAAAGTGCTACAGTAAAATTTTTATAGTTATAAACTTGAAAAAAAACTAACAATCTAATATCACTATTAACTACTTTATTTTAAACAACTTACAGCCTAATGAAAAAATACATCTTTCTACAGCAAAAAGAGAATGTCACGATTGGGGCATTAATGTTACTGATAGTTATGGCTTTTGTAATGATGCGTTTGCAATATAACACAGACAAACAAAGCTCAAAATATCCAAATGCTACAACAAGCAAGGCTAAATTAACTCCATCTAATCGCACAGAAGTACCTCATTTTTTACCTGCCCTATAATATAATCATAGAAAAATAAAGAGAACAAATAATACGAATAAAACTTTACTTTAAAATAAAAAATACCGTCCTTTGAACCATCAATTAGCATTTTCTAGTTGATGGTTTTTGTTTTTATTACATTTCGCAAACTAAAAAAAATGCCTTGTTTGGTATTTTGGCGAAGCGAGACCAACAAAATAATGTACAATGAAAATAGCTTATTTATCTACTTTTTATCCGTTCCGTGGTGGAATTGCACAGTTCAATGCTCTTTTATATCGTAGTTTCGAAAAACTTGATATTCCTGTTTCTGCCTATAATTTTACTACACAATATCCTGAATTTCTTTTTCCAGGTCAGACTCAATATTCTACTTCGGAAGACAATGCAGACCAAATTCCGACACAGCGAACAATTAGTAGCATAAATCCTATTTCATATCTGCAAACGGCTTCCAAAATGTCAAAAGAAGAGCCTACTCTACTTTTGATGCGCTACTGGTTGCCTTTTTTTGCGCCTGCTTTAGGAACAGTTGCAAAAAAATTAAAGAAACAAGGAACAAAATCTATTGTCATTGTAGATAATATGATTCCTCACGAAAAGCGTTTTTTTGATGAAGCCTTTACAAAGTATTTTTTAAAAAATACTGATGCCTATATCGTCATGAGTAAGTCTGTTGAAAAAGACCTTTTAGAACGAAAACCAAATGCAAAATATATTTTCCACCCACATCCAATTTATGAGCATTTTGGAGAAAAAATAGCTAGAAAAGAAGCTCTACAAAAATTAGAACTCTCAAAAATTGAAGGAATTGAGAACAAGAAAATACTGCTTTACTTTGGATTTGTAAGAAAATATAAAGGATTAGATTTGCTTTTAGAAGCCTTTGAAAATCTTGATGATAGTTACTTTTTGATTATTGCAGGAGAATCCTACTTATCAGATAGTGAAAATAAAGAACTTCAAACTATTTTAGATAATCATCCTAAAAAACAAAATATCGATACTCGTTTGCGTTATGTTTCAGATAGTGAAGTAAATCTACTTTTTTCGGCTGCTGATGCCAATGTTTTGCCATATAGACACGCTACTCAAAGTGGAGTTTCAGCAATTGCCTTTCATTTTGAAGTCCCTTCTGTGGTTACTGATGTGGGTGGACTTCGTGATTTGATAGAGCCTTATAATGCAGGAACAATAGCCGAAAACGCCACTCCAAAGGCTATCCAAAATGCCATAGAAGAGCTTTTTAAAAATAAAAAAGATATTGATTACGGAGAAAATCTAAGAGATTTTAAAGAAAAATATTCGTGGGAAAATCTAGCGAAAAAGATTTTGGAGCTTTATGAGGAAATACAATAGAAAGAGAGTCTAATCTATCAAAAGTTAATAATCGTTAAGACTGTAAGGAAATATTCTGCCTTCGTACCTATGGGTCAAAATTAGTTAAATAATACTATGGCAGTCCAGAAACAACAAATCTTTTTAGAAAGTATAGAATCCAATCGTGGCATCATTTACAGAATCTGTAAACTGTATGAAGATGATGTTGTATTTCAGGAAGACCTCTTTCAAGAAATAGTTTTGCAGGCGTGGAAAGCATTCGGACGTTTTCGGGGAGATTCTAAGTTCTCAACATGGTTGTATAGAGTGGCTCTCAATACAGCAATTACTTATCTTAAAAAAGACAAACGAAGGGTAGAGAAAAACTCTCTTTCAATTTCTATGATATTACAAATAAAATCAGAAGAGAATGAAGAAGAAAAAGAACAAATAGAAAGTCTTTATAAGGCGATTGCTCAACTCAATAAAATCGAAAAAGCCCTAGTCATTCTTTATTTAGAAGACAAAAGTTATGAAGAGATTAGTGAAATATTGGGAATTAGTGTTTCTAATGTAGGTGCTAAACTCAGCCGAGTTCGTAATTTGCTTCGTAAACGTCTAAACCCTATACCCTCATGAATTCAGATTTAGATAATTTAAAAAAAGGTTGGAGTGCTTTTAAGAATATTTCTGAAAATGATGAAACACATACTAAAAGTCAGCTAGAAGAAATACTAAAGAAAGATTCAAACCAAATTAGTCAGCGTTTCAGAAAATTGCTTTGGAAAGAAGCTATTTTATCTATAGCATTCACTATTTTCTTTGGAGTTTTGGTGCTTACAACCCAAAATAGTTCACCACTTCTATGGGCTATCATGCTTCTAATTTATATAGTAAATTCAATATGGCTTGTCAATGTATTATACAAATTTCCTACTCCGAAGAAGATAGAATCTAGTTTAGATAATTCATTAGAAGAACAAATTAAAATAGCTAAAAAGTTTATTAAAATTTATATCAAATCAAATATCATCCTAGCTGCTCCTTGTACGCTTATTGGATTTTTGGCAGGAATTCAATTCACAAAAGACAAAAATTTACTTCTTTATTTTGAAGAATTAATTCAGAATGAAAATTATACCAAACTTTCTATTTATATCAGTGTAGCAATAGTTTTAGCTGTTTGTATAACTTTTTTTATCAAAAAGGCAATTCTTTGGTATGTCAAAGAAAATTACGGAAAGTATCTAGAAAAGTTAAATGTCCTGAAAGCTCAACTTTCAGAATAAACATTTCCTCTACAAACAACTGTTCTCAATCAATTTTACAAATTCAATTTATTTATCAATTAACTCAATCAAAAAAATGAAAAATCAAAATTCAACAATTTCAATCGCTCAAAAAAGCAGTTTCAAAGTCATTTTTAGTGCAATCACTTTTACTTTCCTAGTACTTATTTTTGCACTTTCTAGCTTTACTAATTCTGTTGAAAATGTAAAAAAAGAACCTAATACTTTACTTTGGAAAATATCGGGTAATGGGCTACAAAAGTCATCTTATTTATTTGGTACTATTCATATAATCTGTGAAGAGGACTATTTTATCCCAAAAGGATTTGAGGAAGCACTGCAAGAAGCACAACAAATTGCTTTAGAAATAGACATGGATGACCCTAATCTAATGACAAGTATGCAACAACTTTCTGTAATGCCAACTGGAATGCACCTAAAGCAACTTTTGACAGAAGAAGAATACAATACAGTAGCTCAATTTTTTATAGATTCTTTAGGTATTCCTAAGCAGCAGTTTGAAATGATGGGAGTAATAAAACCTATGATACTTTCTTCTATGACTATCCAAAAAGTTATTACTTGTTCTACAACTAAAACGTATGAAACAGAAATAGTAACAAAAGCTACTGAGATGAAAAAAGAAGTGGTGGGAGTAGAAACTATTAAAGACCAATTTGATGCCTTTGACAAAACCTCTTTCAAAGAGCAGGCAAAAATGCTTTATGATGGCATTGCCAAATTTGATGAAGGAAAGGAAGTATTTAACAAACTTATGGCTGCTTATAAATCACAAAGTGTAGATGATACATACGCAATGATAAAAGAGGGTTCAGAAGAATACAAAAATTTTGAGCAAGATCTTTTGATTACAAGAAACGAAAATTGGATACCTGTAATGAAGGAAATGGCAGAAGAAAAATCTACATTTTTTGCTGTTGGAGCAGGACACTTAGGAGGCAAAAAAGGTGTCATTCAACTTCTGAAAGATGCTGGTTATACACTCACTCCTGTACAATAATTTAGAAATTAAAATCTAATAACAAGCAGCTAATTTTTCTAGGAAAGGTTAGCTGTTTTGTGTTTATAGCTTTCTTTAAAGTTTCGACAAAAACTCATTATTACAGCCTTTATTGGTGTTTTAGCGTAGCGACACCAACAAATACATGCACAAAACCTATTCTTAAACAATTTCATTGTAAGCAGTCCAAAATCTATTAAGAACCTAAAAAATTATCTTTTCCCCAAATAAAGGTTAAATAGTCTAAAATAAATCAGACAAAGACGGCAATAAAGAAGATGTTAGAAGGGATTTGAGTTATTTAAAAATAAATAAATGCTATATTTGTAATTATGCAATTTAGCCTTTGGTAAATACTATATTCTTCCGAATATTATTTATACTTAAAAAAAGTAGCTCAAACTAACGACATATTATATATGAAACTAAAACAATTACTATTTGTACAATTAATCACTGTTATTTTCTTTGGTACAGGATTTTTTCATACCGTTTTTTCTCAAACCAGTGAAGAAAGATTAGTTTATTTTAAAGATAAAAATGGAACATCTTTTTCAATTAGCCGTCCTTTAGAATTTCTTACTCAAAAGGCAATTGATAGAAGAACTAAACAAGGAATTTCTATCACAGAGCAAGATTTACCTGTCAATATTGATTATATCAATCAGATAAATAATTTGGGGGCAACTGTAAGTCATGGCATAAAATGGTTTAATGCAGCTATCGTAACGGCAGATGAAGATACCTTCACAGAAATAGAAAACTTAGCTTTTGTAGAAAAAGTAAATAAGATAGTTCTTCATAATGACCCAAATCGAAGAGTTAGAATTTCGGCAACTTGTGAAGTACAAGCCACAGAAGAAGAGATTTGTCAAGAATTTGAAGTAAATAAAATAGCAGAAATAAAAGACACAGAAGAAAATTTTGATTACGGTAATTCTTTAGCTCAAATTCAGATGTTAGGTGTAGATAAGATGCACGAACAAGGATATTTGGGGCAAGGAATTCATATCGCTGTCTTAGATGGTGGCTTTATTAATGCAAATACACTTTCTGCTTTCTCTCATGCTGATATTCCTTTTGTTTATGATGTAGTTGGAAATGGCAGAAATGTATATCGTACTTCTGATCACGGAACTAAAGTTCTTTCTACAATGCTCTCAAAAAAAGAAGGTCAAATTATAGGAACTGCTCCAGAGGCTACTTATTATCTATTTCTAACAGAAGAATTAATTCCTGAAAGACCTATTGAAGAAGCATTTTGGGCTGTTGGTGCAGAAAAAGCAGATAGTTTGGGGGTAGATATCATTCAATCTTCTCTAGGATATTATGATTTTGATGATGCAGGTTATAATTATACCCATGAAGACTTAGACGGACAAACAGCTCTTATTTCTAGAGCTGCAGAAATAGCAACTCAAAAAGGAATTGTAGTTGTCACAAGTGCAGGCAACACAGGAAATGCCCCTTGGCAAAAAATATCTTTTCCTTCTGACGCACCTTCTGTATTAGCTGTTGGTGCAGTAGATAGAAATGAAGAAAGAGCTAATTTTTCAGCATTAGGAAATTCTGCAGATGGAAGAATAAAACCTGATGTAATGGCAATGGGACAAGGAACTGTACTTTGGAATACCAATGATGAACTTACTTCTGGTAATGGAACTTCTTATGCAGCTCCATTATTAGCAGGTCTAGTAGCAGGTTTTATGCAGAAAAATCCTAATTTTACTCAAAAACAAATCATGTTTGCTATTCGCCGAGCTGGGGATAGTTACTCTAATCCAACCGAAGAATATGGTTATGGTATTCCTAACTTTCAAAGATTAAGTCAAATTGAAATTATTCTAGGAGAAGAAAATGAAGATTTAACGAGTAAAGAATCTCAAATTCGTGTTTTTCCTAACCCAGTAGCAAATAGTTTGAATATAGAAGTAGATGAAACATTATTTGTCTCTAATCAAACATTAAATCTTCAAATATATAATCTACAAGGAAAATTGATTTTGACTGATGTCTTAACTACAAGCAAAAAAGAAATTGGCTTTCCTCTTGTGCCTAAAGGGATGTATATCATAAAAGTAGAAGGACAAAATTACCAAGGAACAATCAAAATTTTGAAAGACTAATTGGAAAAAGATTTTCAGTAGTTTTACAAATTATAACAGCTAAAAAAACCTATACCATTTCTAGTATAGGTTTTTTTGTATGTTAATCTTCTTGTTGTTGGTATTCTTACCAACAAGATAACACAAAATAAATTTATGCTTCGGCAGTTTCTGATTTAGCAACTACTGAAACGAAAGAACGTTTTTTGTATCCTTTGTGAAACGTTACTTCGCCATCAATAAGAGAAAAAATAGTATGGTCTTTACCAATTCCTACATTTTCACCTACATGAAATTTTGTTCCACGTTGACGTACGATGATGCTACCTGGTTTGGCTACTTGCCCTCCCCAAATTTTTACACCTAGACGTTTACTTTCCGAATCTCGTCCATTTCGTGAACTACCGACACCTTTCTTGTGAGCCATATCTGTATTGTTTTAAAGTTTGGATTTTATTTTTTCTTTTATACGCTTATTCTAAAAAACGAACTAGATAAAATAAAAAAATTGTAAATAAATAAATTAAAACTAAATTAGAATGTCTTTAATCAAGACTTTAGTGAATTGCTGACGGTGTCCGTTTTTTGTTTTATAGCCTTTACGACGTTTTTTCTTAAAAACGATTACTTTGTCGCCTTTTACTTGAGCAAGAACTTCTCCACTCACTGAAGCCCCAGATAATTGAGGCTCGCCAATACTAACAGTGCCGTTATCTTCTACCAAAAGAACTTTGTCAAAAGTTACTTCGTCACCTTCATTTCCTTGAAGACGGTGTGTATAGATAAAACGATCTTTTTCAACCTTGAACTGTTGTCCGGCTATTTCTACGATTGCGTACATGAGATAAACTTTGTTTAAATTACAAATAGAGTGCAAACTTATCACTTTTTATTCAGAACTCCAAAGATAAGAAGATGTTTTTTGGCTTAAAACCCAATTTATTTTCAGTAAAAATCTGTTTCATTTATTGTATAATCTATTTATAAAAAAAGAAAACATTTTTAATTAAAAAGTTGTTTTACTGCTCTATCACCTACCATGATTTATTTTTATTGTCTAATTAGTTATTATTTTTTAGCTACAAAAACCATTCAAACTTGTTTTTGTGCCTTTTTTTTGGTTAAATTGTGAACTTATTCACAGAACTGTAAAAACAACTTATTTCATCTTATATTAGTAAAGGCATTTTATTATAATACACCTTCTAATAAGTAAGAATATTTTAGAACACAACTTTCAGAACAAACCCTATATTACGTATGTCACAGAACGGAAAGACAATTACAATTAACTACGAAGGAAAAGAATATGAACTCCCTCTTGTGGAAGGAACAGAAGGAGAAGTAGGTATAGATATCGGAACATTAAGAGCTACAACAGGACTTGTTACACTTGACCCTGGTTATAAAAATACAGGTTCAACAACGAGCGCAATTACATTTTTAGATGGCGAAAAAGGAATTTTGCGTTATCGTGGTTATAATATAGAAGAACTAGCAGAGAAAGCAAGTTTTTTGGAAGTAGCTTATCTTATTATCTTTGGAGAGCTTCCAGACCAAGCTTCGCTTACAAAATTTCAAAATGATGTTACTAATCATACGCTTATCCATGAAGATATGCGTAAAATATTTGATGGCTTCCCAACTACTTCGCACCCGATGGTTGTGTTGTCTTCACTTATCTCGGTTTTGAGTACATTCTATCCTGAGTCGATGAAATCTAATCGTTCTCCAGAAGAAGTATATATGTCTATCGTTCGTTTGATTGCTAAAGTTCCAACTATTGCAGCTTGGTCTTACAAAAACGAAATGGGACACCCTGTTAATTATCCAGACAATAGCTTGAATTATGGAGCACGTTTCTTGAAAATGATGTTTGCTTTGCCTACACAAGAATATGAAATTGACCCTGTAATGGTAAGTGCATTGAACAAGATTTTGATTCTTCATGCAGACCATGAGCAAAACTGTTCTACATCAACAATTCGTATTGTAGGTTCTTCATTAGCTAATATTTACGCTTCTGTTGCTTCTGCAACAAATGCTTTGAGTGGTCCTCTTCATGGTGGAGCAAATCAAGAAGTTATCGAAATGTTAGAAGCTATCCATAGCAGTGGAGCAACGATTGAAGAGTTTATGACCAAAGTAAAAAATCGTGAAATGCGTTTGATGGGATTCGGACACCGTGTATATAAAAACTTTGATCCACGAGCTAAAATCTTGAAAAAAGCATGTGATGATATTTTATCTAAAATGGGTATTGAAGATCCATTGTTAGATATTGCTAAACAATTAGAAAAAATTGCATTAGAAGATGAGTTCTTTATTGAAAGAAAATTGTATCCTAATGTAGATTTTTATTCTGGAATTATTTATCGTGCCATGAACTTACCGACAGATATGTTTACGGTGATGTTTGCTATGGGACGTTTACCAGGTTGGATTGCTCAATGGAAAGAAATGTTAGAAATGAAACATCCTATTGGTCGTCCTCGTCAGATTTATATTGGCGAAAACGAAAGAGCTTTTGTTCCTATGTCTGACCGTAAAAAAGTAGATCACGCTGACATTATTCAAGAAGATTTCGTTTAAGAAGCTAATTTTTTAGAATAAAATAAAGAAAGATAAAGCCTAAGTAAGATTGAAATATTCAATTTTAACTTAGGCTTTTTTTAGTGTTCTTAAAACAAAATTTTAAGAATAGAGGATATGAATAGAAAAAGTTGAACCTTCATTTACTTTGCTTTCCAGATTTATCTTCCAATTATGCGCTTTTATTACTTGCTCAATATAACTGAGTCCTAATCCAAACCCTTTTGTTGTATGAATATCATTACTTTGGATTCTAAAAAACTTATCAAAAACACGTTTTTGGAATTTTTTATCAATTCCTACTCCGTTATCTTTTATGGAAAGAATGAGTTTGTTTTTTGATAGTTTTAAAATAGAAATATTTATAAAAGGTTGTTTTTGATTGTATTTAAAAGCATTTTCTAAAAGGTTATGTATCATGTTCTGAAAATGAACCTTATCGGCTTTTATAAAAATTTCATTTTCTATATCTTCAAATTGAATTTTGAATGTTGGATGTTGAAAATCCTGTTTTGCCAAAATTTCTAATTCAAAACTCTGTATTGTTTCTTGAATAGTTTTTTGAAGATTGATTTTTTCTAAAGATAGAGGAACATAACTACTTCGTTCTAACATCAAAAGCTCAACAAGTTTTTCTACTTGAGAATTCAATCTTTCTGTTTGTTCTTTTACAATAATGGCATATTGATTTTTTCTTTCTTGGTTTTGTTTTTTTTCTAACTTGTTATTTTCTAATTCATTATTTATCAAAACCTTTGCAGCAATTCCCAAAATAGAAATGGGAGTTTTCAACTCATGAGTAATATTATTGATAAACTGTTTTTGAGCTTGTGAAAACTGTCTTTGTGTAATAATAAAAAACATTCCATAGACTAAAAAGAAAATTACTAATAGCAAAATGATAGATAAAAATATCCAAATATCCATTTCTGAAACAAGCTGAGAGGAAACAGAAGGAAAACGAACCCCAAAATAATAATTCTGTCCTTCCCATTTTGGAAGTTCTTTTTTGATATTTTTAGAGGCATTATTTTTTTGATTTAATGAAATATAACTTCCATATACCATTTTTTCGCTATCACAATCATAAATACCATATTCAAAATCTGTTTGAATATTTCGCTTTGAAAACTCACTTTTGAGAAAATACTCTAAAATTGCTGCATCAATTTCACAGTTTACACTAACTGTATAGTAATCACTAGAAAGCTGATTGATAGGACTTTGAGAAGGCAAAGTAGTTTTGCTATAATCAGCAATTTTTTCGGCTATATTTTGTAAAGCAACCTGTATTTTTTGTTCGTTTTGTTTTCTATTTGCATCAAATGCTCGTCGTACCCAATATATTTGAATAGAGATAATTCCAAAAATAGAAAGTAAAGCAAAAACTAGAAGGAGGGTAATTGTTCGTTTGTTCATAGAGAATACATTTTAAGCACAGAGAAATAAAGAGATAAAAGAGAAAATAAAACACATTTTTAGTTCCTTTTTATTTTGAATTTACTTCTAAATTCTGACTTCTAAAATCTAAATTTATTCCATTAACATCCCATTAACAAACCTTTGAAAGTCATTAACAGCGAGCAAAGGTGTTTTGACGTACATTTGTATAAGTTCTTGTTGCAACGACGACTTAATTTTATCAAATCGTTATTTACACTTTAAATTTTTAAAAATTATGCAAAAGCAATTTTTTGGTTTTCTTTTTACATTAGTTACACTTTCTTTTTTATTCGCTTTTTCTCCTCCTTACAATTCTATCAATTGGAAACAAACCAGTATTGAGTTTGGAAAAATTCAACATAACAAGCCTGTAACAGCAACCTATGAGTTTGTCAATACAGGTAAAACGCCAATTGTCATTCAATCTGCAAAAGGTTCTTGTGGTTGTACAGGCGTAGAATTTTCGAAAGAAGCTATTCCAGCAGGACAATCAAGCAACATAAAGGCAACTTTCAATGCTGCCAAAATTGGAGCTTTCAGCAAAACGGTAACCGTTACAATGGCTGGAGATAATGAGCCTGTTGTACTTCGTTTTAATGGAGAAGTAGTTGAGTAATTACGAATTTTCAATTACAAATTACGAATTGAATTGCTTAAATAATTTTTAATTAGCTGCGCTGAATATTCATTGCGTAATTTGTAATTGAATTTTGAACTTTATTATTGAGTTTTTGGTTTTGGGTAAGTATATAATAAAAATTATGCATAATACGAATTATTAATATTAATTTTACGTGAAATTAATATTATAGCAAACTTAATTTGCATAATTTTGGCATATACAAAATTTAATAAACACAATTTAAGTTGTAGTATTAGATTTTTCTTTTATTTATTGTCCATTAATCCAAAACTCTAAAATCATGATTGGTCGGAAAGTATTAATATTGAATGCAGATTATCGTGCAATTTCTGTTTGTAGTGTAGCCAAAGCATTTTTGCTTGTTTATCTACAAAAAGCTGAAATGGTAAACTCTGTCCCTGATGGTTTTATCCAAACAGTAAACAAATCTTTTGCAGCTCCTTCTGTTATTCGTCTGAATTCTTACGTTAATATTCCTTACAGAGGAGTGATGCTTACACGCCAAAATATCTTCAAACGAGACGCAAATCAATGTGTGTATTGCAAAAGCACAAAAAACCTTACTTTAGACCACGTTGTTCCACGCTCACAAGGAGGTAAAACATCTTGGACAAATCTAGTAAGTGCTTGTCAGCATTGTAATTCAAAGAAAAGCGATTTTAGTCTTGAAGATGTAGGTATGACATTGCCTTATAAGCCTTTCAGACCTACGTTTGTGATGTTCTTACGTGAGTTTTCTAGAATGGGAGATGAAAATTGGAAACCATTTTTACAACATGCCTAAACCATTTCTCTAAAATTCTATGAAAAACAGCTATACAAAAGAGATTTTGATTGCTTCAAATTTTATAAAAAATAAACCTTCCTAATTTCATTTTTTGATAAGTGATTTTGAGAAGGTTTTTTAATTGTATTTATTTTATAATCTTTTTCCACTGGTTTTTGTATCCATAACTGCTTTTTCTTTTTTAGCTTCTATTTGTTTTGCTAGATTAGGCAATTCTTTTTTTACAGAATTCTGCATTTGAGAGACCTTTTTAGGAGTTGGGTCTAACATTACTCTATTTGCCAACCATTTACTTGCATCTGATAATTGTTCAAAAACTTGTACTTTATATTGCCCTTGGCTATTTTTATTCAAAAACATTTCTAGAGAAATATTTGAAAAAAGGTCATTTCCTGTATTGATTGCCCAGTAAAACACTCCTGCTTCTATTGCACGAGGAGTCCAGTCATTAGTAAGCCAGTCATTTGCTTCATTCCAAGGTCCTACAATCTGACTATGATCTGCCAACACAGCAATGGCATTATTTTCTGCTACTTGTTCAATAATTTTATTATATCCTAGCTTGATGTCTTGCATACGAATAAAACCTTTCCATTGATAAAAAACCCATTGTGATTTTTCGTCATATTCTACGGTTAGACAAACAGAACCAAATTCGTTATTTACGTGATGAATCATAGCAGAGATATTTAAAAAGACTTGTATTAGTACAAAATAAAAAACAAATAATTATATTCTTATTACTAAATATAATGAAACAAAGTAAGATGTAATCTAAGATACCAAAATAGCAATTTTATGTTTGTTTTCAAAAAAGAAATCTAAAACAAAGAAATTTAATAGGTTAAATTCTGAACACTTTTTTATTACTCAAATCTTGGTTTGTATAATTTGCTCTACTTGTACTTATTCTTCTTCTGTTTCAGAAGCTGTATTTTTTGGTTTTCTACCTCTTTTTTTTGCTACTTTAGTTTCTGTTTCTACTATTTTTTTTGGTTTTGGTCTAGTAAAAACCCATTCTTTATCCGTAGATATTTCTGCATCAAATTTATACCCGTCTTCATTATATAATTTTAATTTGCTAGGTTGTTTGATTTTGTTTTGAATAATATAACGAGCCATTGTTCCTCTTGCTTTCTTGGCATAGATAGCCACTGTTTTTAACTCTCCATCCTTTTCTTCTTTAAAAATAGGTGTTATAGTTTTTAGTTTAAAATGTCTATTGATAATTGCTTTAGCGTATTCTTGAGAAGCCAAATTAATCATAACCTCATCTGGATAACGAGTATTGAAATAATCTGTCAAAAATTTTCCCCAAAACTCATATAAGTTTTTTCCTCTTGGTGTCTTCAAAGGCGTTTTCATTTCCAAACGGTAAGGTTGAATCAAATCAAAAGGACGCAAAATCCCATAGAAACCTGAAAGGATACGCAAATTATCTTGTGCAAAATGCAACTCTTCATCTGTAAGTGTATCCGAATCTAAGCCTGAATAGACATCTCCACGAAATGCCACAATTGCCTGCCTATCATACTTTGGATCAAATGGAAATTGTATATCTTGAAAACGATTATAGTTTAAAAAAGCTAGTCTTTCACTGACTTGCATTACCTCCTGTAATTCATCAATTTCCTTTTGTTTAATCGCATCTAAAAGTTCCTTGGTATCTAACATAAACTCAGGCTGAGTCTGCATATCAGTCCGATTTTCATTTTCAAATTCTTGTGTTTTGGAAGGCGAAAGTATAACAATCATACGTATTTATTTTGTGAGTAGTAAGAAGGGAAATTTAGTTTTCTTATTTTTGCAAAAATACATAATTTCTAAACTGTAATGTGTTTGACACAAAAAATCAGATTATTTAATTAGTATTTATTGACCTTTTTTAACAAAAAAGCAGAAAATAATTTTATATTCAAAACATACACCAAACTTAATTCAAATTATTATGCGTCAAAAAATTGTGGCAGGAAACTGGAAAATGAATCTTACTAAAGAAGAGGCACAAAGTCTTACTTCTGAAATTGTAGGGATGAGTAATGACGAGCTAGGAACAAATCAAAAAGATGTAAAACTTATTCTTTGTCCTCCTTTTATCCATATTTCTACTATAAAGTCTCTTTTCAAAAACTCAAAAAACATCCATTTGGGAGCGCAAAATGTAGCTTCTCAAGAAAATGGAGCTTATACAGGAGAAGTTTCGGCTACTATGCTTTCTTCCTATCAAGTGGAATATGTAATTATCGGACATAGCGAAAGAAGACAATATTTTAAAGAAACAAATCAAGAAATTGCTCAAAAAATTGATTTAATTTTTTCTAATAAAATGCTTCCAATTTTTTGTTGTGGTGAAACACTAGAACTTAGAGAAGAAGGAAATCATATTGATTTTATAAAAAAACAAATTTCAGAAAGTCTTTTCCATTTATCGTCTTCTGATTTTGAAAAGGTAGTAGTTGCTTATGAGCCTATTTGGGCAATCGGAACAGGCAAGACTGCTTCTAGTGAACAAGCACAAGAAATTCACGCAGAAATAAGAAAACATATTTCGACAAAATACGGAAAAGAAATTGCTGACAAAACCCCAATTTTATATGGTGGAAGTTGCAAACCAAGTAATGCAAAAGAACTTTTTGCTTGTCCTGATGTAGATGGTGGACTTATTGGAGGTGCTGCACTAGCATCAAGAGATTTTGTAGAGATTGCTAAGTCTTTTTAAGTAGTAAGTAATTGATATAATTGTTTACTGGCATGTTAAAGCACCAATAAAGACCTTTTTTTTATAAAGTAGGGTTTTATAAATCCTACTTTATAGAAAAATAAACTACACTAAAACACAGCATAAACTGGTTGTTTATAGTATCAATAATAGCCTATCCTAACTATTTCTACTTGATTTAATTGGTAAAAAATGCACATCCACAAAATATCCAATCAAAAACATATTCATTTTCTAAAAAAACTATGAAATCCATTATTGTCGTACTTCTGTCCTTTTTTCTGTTTTCTTGCTCTTCTAAAAATAAACAAATTATTTCTAGATTAGATAAAATTGAAAAGATAGAAGTTTATCAATCATCTACTAAAATTGAAATGCAAGATGATTTCAAAGAGAAGTTTATGGTAGAAGTAAAGAAAGCAAAAAAAGCAAAAGTTGTGAAATTTATGAAAACACATCAATTTTTGATTTACAAAACAGATAATACAATTGATACATTATACACAAATGGAAAAGCATATCAGATGCAAGGGGATTGGTTTAAAGGAAAATATTTTATAACCAAAGAAAATCTAATTGATAAGTACAAGAAATAGAAAGGATAAAATCTTGACTTGCTAAGACTTGCTAATTTTTCTGTAACTTTGCTTAGTAGAATAGAAAAAACGATGCCTCGTTGACGGTTCAGACCTCAACGACGGTTTATAAAAACATACAGCATGATAGATTTCATAAAAGACTTAAACGAAAAGCAGCAATTAGGCGTACTCAAAACCGAAGGCGCATGTTTATTGATTGCAGGAGCAGGTTCGGGCAAAACTCGTGTCTTGACGTATAGAATAGCTAATTTATTAGAAAACGGAACTGCTCCTTGGCAAATCTTGGCTCTTACTTTTACCAACAAAGCAGCCAAAGAAATGCGTGAGCGTATCGAAAATTTGGTAGGAACGACAGGCAGAGATTTGTGGATGGGAACTTTTCACTCTATGTTTGCTCGTATTTTGCGTCATGATGGCGATAGATTAGGCTACCGTCAAGGTTTTAGTATTTATGATACAGATGATTCGAAGTCTTTGATAAAAAATATCGTCAAAGAAATGGGAGTAGATGACAAAATTTATGCAGCAGCAGCCATGTATAATCGAATAAGCAGTCTCAAGAATGCCCTTATTTCTCCCCAAGAATACAATCAGAATGCAGAGTTTTTGTCGGAAGATGCAATGGCAAAACGTCCACATTTTGGAAAAATTTATCAAACGTATGCAACTCGCTGTTTTAAAGCCAATGCAATGGATTTTGATGATTTATTGTATCAAACCTTTGTACTTTTTCGTGACCATAAAGATATTCTACACAAATATCAGCATCGTTTCAAATATATTTTGATTGATGAGTTTCAAGATACAAATATTGCTCAATACAAAATTATCAAAAAATTAGCTGCCGTAAACCTCAATATTTGCGTTGTGGGAGATGATGCACAGAGTATTTATGCGTTTCGTGGCGCAGATATTCGTAATATTTTGAATTTTGAAAGAGATTATCCAGACTTAGAAATTATTAAATTAGAGCAAAATTACCGTTCTACCAAAACAATTGTAGAGACTGCCAACAAGATTATAAAAAACAATAAAAATCAGATTCCAAAAAATGTTTGGACAGAAAATATTGCAGGAGAAAAAATAGAATTAATTAGAGCTACATCAGACCAAGAAGAAGGACGAATAATAGCAGGAAATATTTTTGAAACGAGAGCGCAAAAAAATGCTAGACTAAACGATTTTGCTATTCTGTACCGTACCAATGCACAGTCCAGAACAATGGAAGAAGCACTACGAAGACTAAATATAAAATACAGAATCATTGGTGGACTTTCATTTTATCAACGAAAAGAAATTAAAGATATGTTGGCATATTTTCGTTTGGCTGTCAATCCAGAAGACGAAGAAGCGTTAAGAAGGTCAATTAACAATCCGAAAAGAGGAATCGGAAACACAACCGTCCTGAAAGTCTTTTTGGCATCAAGAGAAAATAATGTTCCTCTTTCGAAAGTAGCTCGCCACGCATCAGCTTATTTAGGAAAAGGACGAGCAGGAACAAGTGTAGAAAAATTTGGAGAACTTGCCGAAGCATTCCGAATTATTGCCTCTGAAAATGATGCTTTCACAGCAGCAAAATATATAGCTCAACATTCAGGAATTGTAAAAGCACTTTTTGATGATGAAACCTTAGAAGGAAGAGCAAGATATGAAAATATTCAAGAGCTTTTGAATGCAACACAAGAATTTGTACAAAACAAACTCAGTGAAGCTACAACAGAAGAACCTGATACTTCACTTTCACTTTTTTTACAAGAAGTTGCACTTTTATCTTCTGTCGATCAAGCCAGTGAAGATGAAGATGCTGTTACGATGATGACTATTCACGCAGCCAAAGGATTAGAGTTTGAGTATGTTTATTTGGTTGGAATGGAGGAAGAACTTTTTCCTTCTTCAAGAATGATAACTTCGCAGCAAGATTTGGAGGAAGAACGTCGTTTGTTTTATGTTGCTGTTACTCGTGCAAAAGAACGCTTGACACTTTCGTATGCTTTACAGCGTTATCGTTTTGGTAGTTTTAATTCGTGTGAACCTTCACGTTTTTTGTTTGAGATTGACCAAGAATTATTCAATGCTCGTTCTCGTTCCATTCAACGAAATAACCCAAATCACATGACCAATTTTATGCGTCATCGTGCTGCAAAAGAGAAGGAAAAAGACACAGAGACAACAAAAACAGGCAGTAATTTAAAACCTCTTAGTTCTATCAATAATGCTCCTTTTGTTTCTAGCAAATCAGAAGATATTGTAGAAGGAATTAGAGTAGAACATCCAAAATTTGGTTTTGGAACAGTCAAAAAAATTGATTCTTCGACAAGTGGAAAACGTGCCATTATTGGTTTTGATACCGAAGGCGATAAAACACTTATCTTGAGTTTTGCTAAGTTGAGAGTGGTTGAGGAGTAATTTATGTTTTTTTCTACGACAAAGATTTCTAAGAAATAAGCAGCCTTCAACTATTTTTTTTAATTTTGTAAATAATTTTGATTAATCAGTTAGAACACACTTTTATAAAAAAATAGAGAAATGGGAAGAGCATTTGAATATCGCAAAAAAGCCAAATTTGCACGTTGGGGCGCAATGGCTCGTAACTTTACAAAAGTAGGAAGAGAAATTGCCATTGCAGTAAAAGAGGGAGGAGCAGACCCAGACACAAATCCACGCCTAAGAACGGCAATGCAAAATGCAAAAGGCTTCAATATGCCAAAAGATAGAGTAGAAGCTGCTATTAAAAGAGCTTCCTCAAAAGAAGATGGCGATTTTGAAGAAATTGTATATGAAGGTTATGCTATGCACGGAATTCCTGTAGTGGTAGAATGTGCTACCAACAACTCAAACAGAACAGTTGCTATGGTAAGAATGCACTTCAATCGTTGTGGAGGAGCTTTAGGAAAAACAGGCTCATTAGAATTTATGTTCGATAGAACTGGAGTTTTCGAAATTGAAGCCGACAAAGTAGATATGGATGAGCTAGAACTTGACTTCATTGATGCAGGTGCAGAAGACATCTCAACAGAAACTATCGAAGTAGAAGAAGGCGTAGAACAAGAAATTATTGTTATTCATACCAAATTTGAAGACTTTGGACAGATGCAAAAATTCTTAGATGAAAAAGGCATTGAACCAAAAAAATCAAATATCCAGCGTATTCCAAAAACAACTCAAAAACTTAATGATGAGCAAGAAGAAGAAGTAATGAAACTTATAGACAGATTAGAAGAGGAAGATGATGTTCAAGAAGTATATCATAATTTGGAATAAAGTAAGAACAAGAATTTTATTCGTATAAAATAAAGAATAAAAATTTAAACCTCTCTAAAAATAGTATATTTTAGAGAGGTTTTTTTTATAGACTACAATATAACTTTTTTTTATTATTCTGTATTGATGTAATATAATTTATCCTCTCTTGTCAAAAAAAGGCTATAAAAGCTCAAAAAAGCATTTTTACATCAAAATTTAATAACGAATCTCTTTATTTAAAGACGTACTATTTAAGCGAATAAATATAAATATTTTGTTTAGCAAAAAGTATAATCTTATATTTGTTCATTCATAAAAGTTTGTTTTTACACTCTTATCAAAATTATTATTTACAGAAGATATTTATTTTCTCTCACCATTCTCATCTATATTCATGAATAATTTACTGCTCTCATTTTTGGGTAAGAAAAAAGCAGCCCTAGTTTTTACTTCTCTACTTTTTCTTACTTTATTCTTTGTTGGCTTTGCTACAAACTCAGCATATAGCCAAGCATTCCGTACCACTTGGGTAACTGATGATGGAACAATTACAATTCCTACAACTGGAACAGGATATAATTATGATATTACTTGGACAAATCTAACCAATACAGGAGTAAATGAAGGCTCTGCAACAGGGAGAACAGGAAATTATACCATTACAGGATTAGAAAATAATAGCACGTATGAGATAGCTATTAGTGGAGATTTTCCTCGTATTTATATGAACGATGGCAGTGAGACTTTCAAGCTAAAAACTATTGAAGAATGGGGAGATATTATTTGGGCTTCCATGGAAAGTTCTTTTTTGCGTTGTAGAAATCTTACTCACAACGCTACTGACATACCTGATTTAAGTAGAGTGACAGATATGAATGCTATGTTTGCTGGTTGTAGTAGTTTTAATGGAGATATTAGAAACTGGAATACACAGAATGTTACTGATATGAGTGCTATGTTTGCTGGTTGTAGTAGTTTTAATGGAGATATTGGAAACTGGAATACGCAGAATGTTACTGATATGAGTGGGTTATTTTCTTATGCAATATCCTTCAATCAACCCATTGGCAACTGGAATACAGAGAATGTTATTGATATGAGTTCTATGTTTTATAATACAGATAATTTCAATCAACCTATTGGGAACTGGAATACAGAGAATGTTACTGATATGAGTTTTATGTTTTCTTTTGCTACTTCTTTCAACCAAGATATTGGAAACTGGAATACGCAGAATGTTACAAATATGACTGAAATGTTTAGTCTGGCTACTTCTTTTAACCAAGATATTGGGAACTGGAATACAGAGAATGTTACAGATATGAGTATAATGTTTAATCGTGCTACTTCTTTCAATCAAGATATTGGTAACTGGAATACACAGAATGTTACAAATATGAGTTCTATGTTTTCTGTTGCTACTTCTTTCAATCAAGATATTGGTAACTGGAATACGCAGAATGTTACCGATATGAGTTCTATGTTTGTTCGTGCTACTTCTTTCAATCAAGATATTGGAAACTGGAACACACAGAACGTTATTGATATGATTGAAATGTTTGCTCTAGCCACTAATTTCAACCAAGATATTGGAAACTGGAATACACAGAATGTTACAGGTATGAGTATAATGTTTGCTCTAGCTACTAATTTCAACCAAGATATTGGAAACTGGAATACGGATGCAGTAACAGATATGAATTATATGTTTTCTGACGCAACTAATTTCAATCAAAATCTTGGAAACTGGAATATTAGTAATGTTACAAATATGAGCAATATGCTAGATAATTCAGGTCTAAACACAGCCAATTACGATGCAACACTTATAGGATGGGCAGCTCAAAATGTAAAACCAAACATAAACTTAGGAGCAGCAGGACTTACCTATTGTGCAGGACAAGCAGCAAGAAATACACTTACTTCTGCACCAAATAACTGGACTATTACAGGAGATGTCCTTATGTGTCCTACGCCAGAAATAAATCTACAAGGAAACGGAATTGATATTGCAAGTAATGATATTACACCAAATATCAATGACAATACAGATTTTGGAAATGTAGCTACTTCTAGACTTATTACTTATACCATTCAGAATACAGGAACAGGAGACTTAACCATTTCTTCTATTGTTATAAGTGGTGCAAATGCTAGTGAATTTGTACTAAATCCTCTTACTTTTCCTCTTACCATTGTAGCAGGAAATACAGCTAATTTTGATATTATTTTTACCCCTACTGGTTCAGGAACAAAAACTGCAACTATTACTGTTAATAATACTGATTCTGATGAAGGTACTTATAACTTTGCTATTAAAGGAACAAGTCCTACTAGTGTACCAAATGATTTTTTTGTAAAAACTACAGGAGGAGATGATACAAATGGAGGAACGAGTTTTACCGATGCGTTTGCTACCCTAGAAAAAGCATTATCAATAGCTAATTTTGGAGATAAAATCTATGTCGCAAAAGGTATTTATAACCCTACTAGGCAGGTTGATGTTAACATGGTCGCTGGGGCAGATATTCATAAAGTTACCTTTCAAATTCCAGATGGAGTAGAAGTCTATGGAGGTTTTGCAGGTAATGAAATAGAAATTACACAAACTGTTTTAGATGCTCGTAACTTCATTACCAATACTACTATTTTGAGTGGAGATTTAAGTAGAAATGATGCTGTTACAGGTACTTTTCCTAATTTGGTATATGAAAACTATACAGATAATGCTTACCACATAGTTTATACAAAAAATGTTTCTTCTGCCACAAAAGTAGATGGATTTACTGTTAAAGGTGGGAATGGGATAAGTGGTACAGGCTGGTACAATGATGGAAGTGGTTTAGGAAATAGCTCTAACCCAACATTAAAGAATATTATTTTTTCTCAAAATAATAGTATAGCAGTAGGAGGAGCAATGTATAACCATGGATATCAAGGTGTTAGTAGTCCACATCTAACCAACTGCTTTTTCTTTCAAAATAAGTCTTCTGTTGGAGGAGCAATGCATAATAATGGGTCATTTATTGGTAGTGTCAGTATCCCAACTCTAACAAACTGTTCATTCTCTCAAAATTACGCATCACATTCTGGAAGTGCAATATATAATGATGGATATTCTGATGGTACTAGTGGTGTAAATCTAACAAACTGTTCATTCTCTCAAAATCATGGGGAATACCGTAAAGGAGCAATTTTCTTTGCTGCAACAGAAGGAAATACGTTTGCTCAAATAATAAATACTATTTTTGATAAAAACGATGTACACATAGCATATGATGGTGTAGATGCAAATCAAGATATTAAATTTATTAACTGTACTTTTACAGGAGCAACAGAAGCTGCTATAGAAATTGATCGATGGAGTTCAAGCAATATACCTATTAATTTTAGTAACTGTATTTTTTGGAATAATACAGCTATGAAAATTGGAGGAGGAGGAACAGCTACATTAGCAGTAACATACAGCATTATAGAAAATAATACTTACACAGGTATAGGAAATATAAACCAAAACCCACTATTTGTAAATACAACTACTGGAGATTTGCGTCTTCAAGATGGTTCTCCTGCTCTTGATATGGGAAGTAATGCAGCTATAAACTCTACTGGTGTTACTATAGATTTGGCTGGAAATGCTCGTATTCAAGGTACTACTGTAGATATGGGAGCGTATGAAAAAGCCATAAATTTATCAGAAATAAATCTACAAGGAAACGGAATTGATATTGCAAATAATGATATTACACCAAATATCAATGACAATACAGATTTTGGAAATATTCTAGCTTGTAATTCAAATACAATAGTCAAAACATTTACTATCCAAAATACAGGAACTGCTCCTTTAACAGTTAGCAACTTAATTATTACTGGAACAAATGCTTCTGATTTTGCTTTAAGTGGATTGCCTTCTTTTCCTTTTGATATTGCAGCAAATAATAGTCAAACTTTTACAATTACATTTAATTCTGTAACAGGAACTCGCACAGCAAACATCGAAATTACAAATAGTGATACTGATGAAAATCCTTATACCTTTGCAATACAAGCAATAGGAACAGCCGATACACAAGACCCAATTACTCCAACTTTATCAGATATTACTGCACAATGTGAAGTTACTTCTATTACTGTTCCAACTACAACAGATAACTGTGCAGGAACAATTACAGGAACAACAGCGCAAACATTCCCAATCACAACACAAGGAACAACAGTTGTAACTTGGACTTTTGATGATGGAAATGGAAATATAAGTACAGCAAATCAAAATGTAATTATCACAGATACACAACTTCCAACTATTACAGCACCATCAAATGTTACAGCAAATACAGATTTAGGAATTTGTACAGCTTCAAACGTAACTTTAGGTACTCCAACAGGAACAGATAATTGTACAACACCTACATTTACAAATGATGCTCCTTCTGTTTTTCCTATCGGAACGACAACCGTAATTTGGACAGCAGATGACGGAAATGGAAATACAGTAACAGCAAATCAAACTGTAACTATTTCAGATGCAAAAGAAATCAATCTTGTAGGAAATGGAATTTCTATTGCAGACGGAACGACTACAACATCAACAACTGACAATACAGATTTTGGCAATGTTGGTACTTCTAGGACAATCACTTATACACTAGAAAACACAGGGACAGAAAATATAACTATTACTTCTATTACCAGTAATAATACAGATTTTGTAGTATCTACAATTCCTACTACGGTTTTAGCAGGTTCTACTTCTACATTTGATGTTACTTTTTCTGCTGCTAATTTGGGACTGTCTTCTGCAATTATTACTATAAATAATACTGATTGTGATGAGTCTGTTTATGACTTTGCCGTTCAAGCAACAAAAATAAATGTAACTCCACCACCACCTCCAGCACCAATAGAAGCAAATCTAAAATTAAATGCTGTTGCCGTTTCTAGCACACAAATAAATTTGGATTGGACTCTTAATACACAAGCTACTTCTTATTTGTTATATAGAAATGAACGTTTTGTAGAACAAATTTCATCAACTACCGATACCTATTTTGATGAAAATCTAACGCCAGATACATTCTATCAATACAAACTCATGGCAGTAATTAATTCTATAAATTCTTTACC
Organism: Bernardetia sp. MNP-M8; assembly: GCF_037126285.1. Taxonomy (NCBI): domain Bacteria; kingdom Pseudomonadati; phylum Bacteroidota; class Cytophagia; order Cytophagales; family Bernardetiaceae; genus Bernardetia; species Bernardetia sp. MNP-M8. The sequence continues at coordinate 3,044,120 of NZ_CP147012.1, read as the reverse complement.
TTCTGCTGATAATGAATGGACATTACCAGAGCAACCTATCTTAGTTTCTCTTGGTTCTGTTTGTGGAAATGGTGGTAAACCCAATATAAAACTAACAGCCACAGGAAGTATTTATAGAGTTTATAATCAACTAACAAATGGCACTTTGCTTTTAGAAAGCTTTGATGATAATTTTGAGTTACCTTTTACAAATCAAGATACTATTTTTTATGTTTCTGTTGTAGGAAATAGTAGAAAAGAAAGTGAAAGACTTCCTGTAAATGTAGAGATACAAACTCCTTTTGAGTCTGTTATCTTGGGAGAGAATACTCAAAGTAGTTGTACTAACTCTCTGCTTTTAGAAGCTAAATTAGTGGAAAATGCTGATTCTTACACATGGTTTAGAAATGGAGTGCGAGTAAATACAGGAAGAGAATTAATAGCTTCTTTTTCAGGAAATTATCAATTACGCACCACAAAAGGGAATTGTAGCTATATGTCGGAAGAAATAAAAGTTCTTTTGAATCAAAGTCCTAAAGCACAAATTGAGCAAAATCAAACAACTATTTTTTGTGCTAATGGAATTCTAAATGCTATCCAAACTTCTCAAAATGATATGTTAAATGCTACTTATCAATGGAAATTTAATAATTCAGTTGTAGGAAACAATCCTAATTTAGAGATTTCAGAAGAAGGAATCTATTTACTTATTGTTAGTACAGCAACTTGTATAGATAGCACTTCAATTGAAGTAATCATTACAGAAAAACCACAAATTCCAATTCTAGCAGTTACAAAAGACAGTATTTGTAAAAATAATGAAACTACAATTTCTGTTGAAAATATAGAAAATGGAATTACTTATCAATGGTTTAGAAATGGCAGAAACTTATATCAAAATGCTTCTTCTATCACTACAAATCAAAAAGGAGAATATCAAGTACGAGCAATTTCTATTCAAAATGGTTCTTGCAATTCGGTTTCTAATTCCATTCAAATCAGTCATTTTGCCGATTTTGTTGTCTATCTAAGAAAAAATCAAAACAGAGAATCTATTTTTGTAGAAACAGCAAACTCTCAAAGTCAAATTACAAATGTAGAATGGTATTTTGAAGGAGAATTAAACCCTCAATTAGGCAATAACATAGAAATTACACCAACAGAGAAAGGGTATTATTCTGCAAAAGTAACCAATCAAAACGGATGTATTTTCCAAACAAGAGTAGCTTACTTTTCTCCCAAAATCATTACAGGAGAACAAGACCTAAAAGTAGGTACTTTTAAAATCTATCCAAATCCTAGTAATGGAATATTCAAAGTTCAGTTTGAAACTGCTTTATCAGAAAATACAGAAGTAACTATTTTTGATGGAATTGGCAGAAAAATACATACACAAACTTTTGAAAAAGGAAATCAAGAATTTGTAATTGACGTAAAAAATCAATCGAAAGGAATGTATTTGATTAATTTCAACCAAAATGATAAAGTTTATTCGAAGCAGATTATTATTGAGTAATTTCCAACTCAACTAAATGTCGAATTTTTAAAAAAACCCTATCAAAAAAAATATTTTTGGTAGGTTTTTTTGACATCAATCAAAATATTAAAAAAAAAGAATGTTTATCTTTGTTCTGTATTATTATTTATTCAAATAAAAAACTTAAAATGAAAAATGTAATTTTTGTACTATTTGTCTTCTTAATTTCTTCTGTATCTCTTTTTGCTCAAGATATAGAAATAGGAAAAGTATTTGATTCGGAAAAAGTTTTATTGAGTGAAAATCAGCTTTTAGAAGGGCAAAATGGAGAACTATTTATGGTCGGAAGAGCATATGTTTTTCTATCAAAAAAAATATATATCAAAAAATTTGATAGAGAATTAAATTTAATTAAAGAAAATGAAGTAAAAATGGAAAGTCAAGGAACTCCTTTTCGCATGATAAGCGTTTTTACTTTTAAAGAAGAAATTTACATTTTAGGTTATCCACAAAAAGGATTAAGTACCTTCAAATTGAACCAAGAAAGTCTAGAATTTGAAGAAGAGCAAATAATTTCAGAAAAAGAAATAGCTGAAGGGGATTTACGAACAGACATGAGCTATAAACTTGCCATTTCTCCAAACAAAACTAAAGTAGCTATTATCTCAGTGAATGAAGGAGAAAGAAAAAATAATCAAGAGTTTGTACTGAGAGTTTTTGAAAAGGGAATGAAGAAAAGCTGGGAGAAAAAAGTGATAGTACCTCATAGAGCAAACCTTTTAGCTGTACATGATACTAAACTAGACAATAATGGAGATTTCTATTTTTTGACAAAAATATATACAAAACCACAACTTACAGATTATCTTCCTTTTGGAACAGAGCAAGATTATTCTTCTAAGTTATTCATATTTAGAAATAAAGGAAATGAGCAAGAAAAATATCCTATTTCTATAAGTGGAGCGTATGTAGGAAGTTCGAAGCTAACTCTCAAATCAGAGGGTAATGTAGCTTGTATAGGGTATTATTTAAAGAAATATAAAAAAGTAAAGAAAACAGTAGGTATTTTCTATAAAGAAATAGGAAAGGAAAAAAAAGGACTTATCAAAAATATACAATCAAATTTTTCAAAAGAAGTTATTGCTAGTTTAGATAAGGTTAGTAAAGCAGGTACAGTAGGTAAAAAAGGAACTGGAAAAGACAACAGTCTTTTTGAAGTCGCTCAGCTACTTATTAGTAAAGACGGCTCTATTGTTGTAGTTGGTGAGAATCAGTATACTGTAACTAAAACCACTACTACAGCCGATGGAAAGACCAATTCAAATACTTATTACGACTTCAAAGATATTGTCGCTACTCATATTACAAAAGAAGGTAGTTTTAAATGGTCTGTACATATTCCAAAAAATCAGAGAGGTAATGTATATTTTTTAGATTTATCTGTTTTAGCTTTTATGAAGGGAAATGAATTAAACCTTATCTATAATGCAGATAAAAAATATTTAGAGAAAGAAAATGCACAATACTATACGAACAGCAAAAACAATATTATTATTCAAACCATAGTTGATGAAAACGGAAAATTCAAAAGCGAAGAAATATTAGAAGATAAGAAAGCACTTAAAGATTTTGTTGTATATCCATTTATGACAGATGCCAATAAAACACAAGTTATTTCTATATTCAAAAAAGCTTGGAAAAAAGACACTTGCCTTTTTCGTATTAAATTAGATTAGTTTTCGATTTTTCATTGACTATTTTTTAAAACTCTATTTCGTACTTGAAAGAAATAGAGTTTTTTTATCCCCAAACCCTTCTCCTTCAAACAATTTAATTTCAAAGAAACACACTTTCAAAAAAATCTTGTAATTTAGGGAAAACTAAAAAATTGCTAAATCTCTCCTAAAACTATATAAGAAAATGAAATCATTTCTACTTTCCCTTTTTATCTATTTTGCTTTTTTAATTCCTGCCTTTTCTCAACTGACTGATGATTTTTCAGATGGAAACTTTACAGCAAATCCTACTTGGACAGGTGCAAACTCTGTCAATGCAACAACTGGTTTTGTAGTAAATGGAAGTAATCGCCTTCAAACAGATATTCCAAGTGGAGGAAGTGGAACTCGTTTCGCCTATTTATCCACTCCAATTACATTAGATTTAGCAACTACAAATTACGAATGGAATTTTGAAGTACAACTCACTTTTTCAAGTCCAAATCCACCAAATACCACAAATAAAGCCAAAATCTATCTTTTTTCTGACCAAAATAATCTCTCCAATTCTCTAAATGGTTATTTCATAGAAATTGCTGACCAAGTAACTCTACAAAAACACGTTGGTACAACAGAAAGCATTTTACCTCTTTCAAACGGAACAGTTACACCTATTTCTAGTCCTGTTAGTGTAAATATTCGTGTTGTTTATATTGCTGATTCGGGTTCAGGTGGCTCTTGGCTCGTTTATGCAAACAATATTTTGCAAGGAGAAGCAACCGAAACAGCTACTTTTGCAGCCAATCATTTTGGCATTTTGTATAATTACTCTGCCAATTCAAGAAGTAATAATTTCATTTTTGATAATGTAACTATTGCGCCCTACATTGATAATACACCTCCAACGATAACAGGTGTTTTTGGTGCTGCGCCAAATCAATTACGAGTTACTTTTGATGAAGCATTAAATTTATCTTCTCTTCAAAATACAGATTTTACAGTTGCAGGTTTTGGAAATCCTACGTCAATCACTGCCGAACCCAATCAAGCACAAAATTTTAGACTTACCTTTGCCAACAACTTCATAGTGGGAACTTCTTATTCATTAAATGTTCAGACAATAGAAGACCGTTTTGGAAATATAATTTTGCCTTCTTCTACGCCTTTTACCTTTGCTGATAATGCTGCACCACTTGGGCAAACTCTTACAGTTTTGAGTCCGACAACTTTACAATTAGATTTTACAGAAGAAGTAACCATAGCTACAGCACAAAATAATGCAAATTATATTCTTGTAGGAAATACCGTATTATCTGCCGTTCGGGACAATAGTGATTTTAAGCGTGTTTATTTGACATTTTCTAGTGAATTTGATGATAATAATCTTCTTATTCTTCAAATTTCAAATATTGCAGACCCAGCAGGAAATACAATGCCAACGCCTCAAAATCTAACTTTTACGTATGACACAAATCGTCCAGATGTATGTTTTTTGGGTTGTGTACAAGCTATTTCTGCAAATCAAATTAGAGTAATTTTTGACGAAGATATAGACCCAATTTCTGCACAAATTTTAGGAAATTATGAAGTTTTAGGAGCTACTGGAAATCCTACTTCTTCTGTTTTGGAAACTTCAAGTACAGTTTTACTCAATTTTTCTTCTGCTTTTACGCCTCAACAAATCTATCAATTACGAATCAGAAACGTAAAAGATTTGCAAAACAATGCAATGACAACAAGGACAAGAGATTTTTCGTATGACCCTCTTTCTCCTTCAGTTGTTTCTGCTGTTCTTTTACCTAACAATCAAATTGAACTTACTTTTTCAGAAATAGTAGAGAGTTCATCAAGCCAAAATACAGCAAATTATTCTCTTGATAATGGAATTGGAAATCCTACAAGTGCCGTTTTATTGTCTTTTGATACAAAGCGAGTACGTCTTACTTTTGGAAGTTCTTTAAATGATTTTGCAAATCTTACTTTATCTGTTCAAAATGTAGATGATTTACAAGGCAATCCGTCGGCTCTTCAAACCTTTGTTTTTAATACACTTCCTCCAAGTATTTCTAAAATAGATGTTCTTTCAAGAACGCAGATTCAAGTCACTTTCTCAGAAAATATAGAGACTTCGACATCTCAAAATACAGCAAATTATAACGTAAATAATGGTATTGGTAATCCGATAGTACTTGCTCCTCTTTCTCCCAATATTATCATTTTAACTTTTCCAAATAACTTTACTATATCAGAAAATTATACCCTAACAGTTCAGAACGTGCAGGATGCGAGTTCTAATGCTATTATTTCAAGTTCAAGAACATTCGTTTATCGCCCTAGAATTACAAATGTTTTGGTTGTTTCACCGACAGTTTTGGAGGTTGATTTTGATTATCCTCCTACTATAGCCGATGCACAAAATGTTGGAAAATATGGCGTTGATAATTCCATATTTGATCCTTCATCAGCACAGATTATTAGTGGAGAACCTAGAAAAGTACGCCTTACTTTTAGCTCTGTTTTTGTTCCAAATACCGATTATACGCTTACAGCAGGTTTTTTCAATCTTCAAAACGAAGAAATTGCGCCAGTTTCTGATCATATTTTCCGTAGAGATACACAACCACCAAGTGTTTTGACTGTTACAGTTTTGAGTAGTAATGAAATTGAATTAACTTTTTCAGAATCGATTGAAGAACAAACAGCCGAAGCCTTAAATCATTATAACCTGACAAGTTTTGGACAGCCGATTGATGCAAACCTAACTTCTCCTACAAAAGTTGAGTTAGAATTTAATTCTGATTTTCAGCCTTCTACAACCTATTCTTTGACTGTAAACTCTGTCCAAGATTTGCTCGGAAATACACTTGTTTCTCAAACCGTTAGTTTTGCTTTACCAACTCCTCCAACTCCAAATTCATTAGTAATTACAGAATTAATGATTGATGAAGACCCACAAGTTGGACTTCCTGCATACGAGTTTATTGAAATTTATAATGCTTCCAATACAACACAACAATTACAAGGAACAAAATTATATGATGGAACAGGTTTTTCTTCTTTTGCTACCTTGGGAAGTTATGATTTGCCAGCAGGTCAATATTTGATTTTGTGTGGAAATTCAGCTTTTAATAGTCTTTCACAGTTTGGAAATACGCTTGCTGTTACGTCTTTTCCTTCGCTTTCCAATACAGGCGAAACGCTGCGTTTGGTAGGTGCAAATAACGTAGAAATTACAAAAATCACCTATTCGTCTGCGTGGTATCAAGATGCACAAAAAGACGACGGAGGTTATACATTAGAAAGAATTGATATAAATTCAGACTGTGAAAGTCCTGCAAATTGGAAGGCTTCAAATGACCCACGAGGAGGAAGCCCAGCAGCTCAAAATTCTGTTTTTGGAACAGTAAACGATACCATTTCCCCAAGTATTACAAGTATTTTTTTAAGAAGAAGTGGAACAACTGATAGTTTGGAAGTTAATTTTTCTGAATCGTTGGATAGTTTAGACTTAGTAAACACAACTTTTTATTCGGTTGATAACGGACTTTCTATTTCAAGAATTGTTTATAAAAATACTCAAAGAGTAGTTTTGTATTTTTCTACTGCCATACAATCAACAGCAATTTATACTTTGACAGTTCAGAATTTAGAAGATTGTGCAGGAAATAGAATTGATAACCAAATTACTTTTGGACAAGGAAGAATGCCAAATCGTTTTGAGCTTTTAATTACTGAAATTATGGCTGACGAAGACCCACAAGTAGGTTTACCAAAAGCAGAATACATAGAGATTTTTAATACGACAAATTCGCCTTTAAATTTAGGAACTGTAAAACTTTCTGATGCAACAGCTACAATTAATTTACCTTCTTATCTTCTTGCGCCAAATAAATATTTAGTCTTGACTTCGACTTCAAAAGTAGATAGTTTAGCTAGTGTTTCGGGTGGTGTTCAGAATGTATTGGGTACAACGAGTTTTCCATCTCTGAATAACACAGGCGAAAAATTAGTTTTGAGAGATTCTGCAAATAGAGAAATTCATAGTGTAGATTTCAAAACTTCTTGGTATGGAGATGCTGCAAAAGCAAACGGTGGATATTCTTTAGAAATGATTGACCCAACTAATTCTTGTGGAGAAATTTCGAATTGGATAGCTTCCAATGACCCACGAGGAGGAACGCCAGCCACTCAAAATTCTGTTTTTGCATCAAATCCTGATACTGAAAAACCTGTTTTATTAACGGTTAGAGTAATTGCAAATACGGCAACTTCGACAGAGCTTTTACTTACTTTTTCTGAAAAATTAGATTCACTTTCTGCCGTAAATGCTGCAAATTATTCTATTACAGGAATTGGAATTGCTACGATTTCTCAACCTACAAATAACGAGATAAAAATAATTACTTCAACTATTTTAAATCCTGCCAACAGCTATACTTTGACTGTTCAAAATGTAAAAGATTGTGCAGGAAACGTAATTTTACCAACTACAAAAACAATCGGAATTGGAAGAATGCCTATTTATGGCGAACTTTTAATTACCGAAATTATGGCAGATGAAGACCCAACAGTAGGATTACCAAAAACTGAATATTTAGAAATTTATAATAAAACAAATGACCTTTTAAACTTAGGAACGGTTCGTCTTTTTGATGCGACAAGTAACATAATTTTGCCACAAGTGGCTATTAGTCCACAAACCTATCTTACTCTTACAACAACTTCAAAAGTAGATTCTTTTTTAGTTAGAAATATAAATGTTTTGGGTGTTCCTTCGATGGTTAGCTTGAATAATGGAGGCGAACTTTTACAACTTCGAAACACAAATGGACAGCTTTTACACGAAGTAAATTATTCAACTTCTTGGTACAGAGATTCGAATAAATCAAATGGAGGTTATTCGCTTGAAATGATTGATATAGATAATTTGTGTGGAGAATCTCAAAATTGGAAAGGTAGCGATGACGCAAGAGGAGGAACGCCAAGTCAAGAAAATTCAGTAGCTGCACCAAATCCAGATAATGAAAAACCTACAATTACGACTGTTTCTTTAGTTGGAAATAATAGAATTTCAGTTATTTATTCTGAAAAAATGGATAGTAGTTCTATCGTGAATCTTTCAAATTATACGCTACAAAATGCAAGTATTGAAAACATAATTTGGCAAACCAATCAACAAGTAGAAATTGAGTTTGCTCCTATTTTACAACCCAATCAAATTGTAATTCTGACGATAAGTAATGTAGAAGATTGTGCAGGAAATATGCTTTCAGAAACTCAAACTTTTGAATTAGGAATTGGTGCAATGCCACTAAAATTTGAAGTTTTGATAACCGAAATAATGTCTGACCCAGACCCAGTTATTGGTTTGCCAAATCGTGAATACATTGAGATTTTTAATAATTCGGATAAGCGATTAGATGTATCAAAACTAACTTTGACAGATGCGACAAATACAATTTCTTTGCCTTCAAAAATTTTGCAACCCAACGAATATTTGACTTTGACGAGTACAACGGCAGCACAAGAATTTCAAAATGCGAATGTTAATGTTTTGGGAGTAACTTCTTTTCCAAGTTTGGGAAATGAAGGCGAGCCATTAATCTTGAAAAACACAAACGGACAGCTTGTTTTTGAAATAAATTATGAAAGTAACTGGCATCAAAACACAGAAAAGAAAAACGGAGGATATTCTTTAGAAATGATTGATACAAATAATCCGTGTGCAGAGCAAAACAATTGGACTTCTTCAAACGACCCACGAGGAGGAACGCCAAGCGCACAAAATTCTGTTTTTGGAGTAAATCCTGATACGCAAAGTCCACAGGTTACGAATTTACAAGTGGTAAATAATCAGACTTTAGTTTTGATTTTTGATGAAAAAGTAGATTCTCTTTCAGCTGTTACGGCTTCAAATTATGTTATTTCGCCTTCTATTATAATTGAAAGTATAGAATTTATTACTTCAAAATCCATTCAAATCAACCTACAAAATGCCATTCAAACAGCTACTTTGTATGAAATTTTGGTAAATGGAATTAAAGATTGTTCGAATAATACGATTTCAAATCTGCGTTTGCCTTTCGGACAGGGAACAAATCCAAAATTTGGAGAACTTTTAATTACTGAAATTATGGCTGACCCTGCGCCAGTTGTTGGGCTTCCGGAAAGTGAGTTTTTAGAACTGACCAATAATACAGACCAAATTTTGAGTATAAATGGAGTTACACTGACAGATGCGACAGGAACTTCTGCACTTCCTATTTTTCAACTTTTGCCTAATGAACGTATTATTTTGTGTCCAACAAGTTCGGTAACAGCTTTTTCAAGGTTTGGAAAGACTATCGGAATGTCTAGTTTTAGAACGCTTGATAATGGTGGCGAGCCTTTGATTTTGAGAAATAATGAAGGAAAACTACTTTTTGAAATAACGTATGATGATGCATGGCATTCCGACAACGACAAAAAAGACGGAGGTTATTCTTTAGAAATGATTGATATGTCTAGTTTTTGCCAAGAGCGAGAAAATTGGACTTCTTCGATTTCTAATTTGGGAGGAACGCCAGCGCAAGTAAATTCTGTAAATGGAACAAGTGGCGATAATGTTGCACCAAAAATAGTGAGAGCAGAAGCTGTAAATGAAACAACGGTACGCATTGTTTTTGATGAAAAACTGGATAGTTTACAAGCCGTTCAGTCAAGAATTTTGATTCAAAATAGTAACATTACGATTACAAATAAAACCCTAGATGCAACTCGTAAAATCTTGACTTTGATGCTTTCAAGTCCGTTGCAACTCAAAACGGTTTATACCTTAGAAGTAGAAGCGATTACAGATTGTGCAGGAAATTTAATTGCTCAAAATACCACGACACAAGTTATTTTGCCAGAAGCTGCCGAAATTGGAGATATTATTTTGAATGAAATTTTGTTTAATCCTCCTACTGACGGAACGGATTTTGTCGAACTTTTCAATAATTCGGATAAGTATATTAATCTTCAAAATTTCAGTTTAGCCAATCTAAATACCGACGGAACAATCCGAACGCAAGAAACCATTTCGGAAGAAGTTTTGATTTTGAAACCCTTCGAATACATTGCTATTTCTACTTCAAACGAACAGCTTTTGAATCAATATCCAAATGGAAACGAAGAAGGATTTTTTGAAGCAAAATTACCAACTTATTCAGATACAGAAGGAACAGTAATTTTGTTTGATAATCAAGATACCGAGCTAGACCGTTTTGCTTACGATGAAGATTTTCATTTAGGTCTTCTGAAAGATGATGAAGGTGTTTCTTTAGAACGCATAGATGCAAATTCGCCGACACAAGACAGAAATAATTGGCATTCGGCTGCTCAAAGTGTAGGTTTCGGAACTCCTGCTTATCAAAACTCACAAAGCAAAGGAAATTCTACGCCAAGTTCTGAGGATTGTTTGAGAGCAGAGCCACAAGTTTTTTCTCCTGACAATGATGGTTTTGAAGATTTTACGCAGATTTTTATAGATTGTGCCGAAATAGGCGACCTTATTACTATCAAAATTTATGATGTGCAAGGTAGAAAAGTACGTGATTTGGTTCAAAATCAATCGGTAGCTTTACAAAACACTTTTATTCGTTGGGACGGAACAGCCGATGATGGTAGAAAAGTGAGAATAGGACATTATATTTTGTTAGTAGAAAAATATAATCTCAATGGTGATGTGCAGTATTTGAAATTGAGAGTGGTGGTTGGGACTAGGTTTTAAATGTATAACAGGCTTCCTAGCCTGTTGAATTAACAAAATTTCTATACGTCAGACTGGGAAGTCCGACATACTAAATTGTATAACAGACTTCCCAGTCTGTTGTATTAAAAAAGCTCCTATTCGTCAGACTAGGAAGTCTGACATACAATGTATCCCAGGCTTCCTAGCCTGTGTAAAAAAATAAACTTATGATAAAAGAATTTTATAAACGTAATTTACCTCATTGGACACCACTAGGATCAATTTTTTTTGTTACTTACTGTTTGGCTGATGCAATACCACAAACTGTATTAGAAAAAATGGCAGAAGATTTTGTAATGGAAGTAGAAAAATTAAAAAAAGAACCAAATTTTACTTCTTCTATGCTTAATGACTTACACAAAAAGCAATTTGCAAGGTTTGATAAGTGTTTGAATAAAGGATATGGAGAACAGCATTTGAAAAAACCTGCAATAGCACAAATTGTAAAAGAGTCATTGCATTATTTTGATGGTACTAGATTAGAATTGATTAGCTATTGCATTATGTCAAATCATGTACATGTGATGTTAAGAGTTTTCGAAAAAGACAAACTAGGCAAACCTATTACCTTATCAAAAGTAATGCACTCTATAAAAAGTTTTAGTTCTAGTGAAATTAATTATAAACTAAAACTTAAAGGTACTTTGTGGTTGGCAGAAAGTTATGACCATTGGGTTAGACATCCAAAATCATGGGGTAGAATAGTAGATTATATCTTAGATAATAGCAGGGTTGATAGAAGATAGAAAAGACTGGAAATGGAGTTATATCAAAGAAGAATATAATGATTTTATGTAATTTTGTTCTATATCAAATATTTTTTAGTCTGTGCAAAATTGTATAACAGACTTCCTAGTCTGTTGAATTGAATAACTCCTATTCGTCAGACTGGGAAGTCTGACATACATTTGCTTTTAGAAAAATACAATCTCAATGGCGATGTGCAGTATTTTAAATTGAAGGTTGTTGTTGGGGCGAGGTTTTAAAAAATTAAAGGTCAAAAAAATAACTTATTCACATTACTTTATGAAAATTTTAATAGATCAAAGGCAAGCATTAAATCTAATACAAGAAAGGTTTATGGAACTCCATAAATTTGATATTGATTTTAAGGTGTGGAAAGCTCACGCAGAAAGTAGCATAAGTTCAATTTTTGGAGATGATAGTAGCCAATATCGTTTATTTCTAACTCAAGTGAGATATTATGATGATATGGATAGTAAAGCTGTTGCAGAGTTGAAAAATGCTGCTAAAAATTATCTTAATTCTTTTACAAAACAAATAAAAGAGTATAGTCAAATTGCTCAAACCAAAGCTAATGAAACTGAGGATTCATACAAGCAAAAATACGACAATTTACAAATAGAACTCACAAAGAAAACAAACATCATAAATACTGTTTTAGCAGAAAAAAAGACTTTAGAAAAAAACCTTACAGGATTGAATCTTGAATTAGAAGAAGCTAAAACAACTATTGAAGAAAAAGATAAAGCACTTACTTTAAAGACAAAAAATAGAGATTTTTATATTTTCAAAAAAGTTTTTTGGTGGCGACTTATAGCGTGGGGAAGAGTTGTTGCTTTGTTGTTTGTTTTTTTATTCTTCATTTCTTATAACAATTATGACATTTTGAAGGAGGTTTTCAAATCAATAAAAGTAGATGATATAAAACCTCCTCCATTTTTCGAAACTTGGCTTGGAAGTGTAGTAACTTTTATAGTAGCTCTTTTAGTAACAGCTTTTCTAAGTAAAGATATTTATGATAAATACTGGAATGAGTCTAATAAAAGTGCTTATATAAAACGTAAAGGAGAAGAATTTGATAAAAACAAAGAAAAATAGATTCATTCTGGCGTTTTTAACCCAAACTATTGTCAGAGTTGTTTCGGATTACCAAAAAACTACTGACAAAGTTTTTTTATTTAACTTTGACAGTCCTTTCAAAAGGCTGTCAATAGTTAGAAATACACACGATATGGAAATACGAGCAACTATTGTCAGAGTTTAATAAACATTACTTCTCCTACCCAAAAAGCCCACCATTATTTTTAGGAAAAAAGATAGATTTTTTAGAATTAGTAGAATGTATAATTCCTCCAGAGCGATTGATAGTATCTTTTAAAAGCAAAATGGATTGTTCCAATTCGGATTCTATTTGGTAGGTTGTAAAGCGCAAGATATTCCAGCCCAAACTACTAATTTCATTGTTCTAAAACTCTATTTTCTAAATTTTTCTGCATACTTATTAGATTTGATGTATCAATTTCAAAATAACATTTTTATTTTTAGATTCAGTTATATTTCTCCTAAATAACGTTACGATGATTTAGATTACCAAAAATCACTAATACAGTTTTTTTGCAAATAAAAATTCAACTATGTTAAAAGAAAGGTATATCACATCTATAACAGAGGAGTTGATGGAACAAGTATTTTCAAAAGTGATGAAAATTAAAAGCACTTTTAAAAAATTACAGACTTTAGAAACAGTATCCTTAATTATCTTCCTTTAAGAAGTTATATTTTTTCTGAATGATAACACTTTCACTATATGGATAGGGAGCTGCCATCATATTTTTATATTCCTTTCTTGGTGTTTTTATAAGTTTATTTACTTCATATATACCGTATTTTAACTCACTTATCCAAATTTCTGGATTAGGCTTTGACGTTTCTATATCTATAACTGCACCCGAATCAGGTAATGCCCAAATGCTTACATTTCTATAATACTTATCAATCCCAATCAAAGGAATTCTAGTTGTATCACTCCAAATTGCTTCTAAGACAGAACTATGGATTTGAATCCATTCTCCACTACGAGCAGATTTTATAGAAAATTGATAACGATAAGTAGTGTCATTTATCATTGAATCAGAAACTAAAGAAAGTAAAGGAGCTTCAAAATTAAATGAAGAATCTAATTCTATAATTTTGCTTTCTTGTAGAAAATTCCAGTTTCCACTTAGATTTTTTGTTCTTTTTGGAAAAAGACCTTTTGGAATAGAATCAAAAGCAGCCGAATCACTAAAAAATTGCTTTGTAAATTCATCACTTTCTTCATCATAAGAAATCCAAGTTTGTTTATTTTCATCTAGATTGTAGAGATAAAAAATACTATTCGGTTTTGGTTTTTCTTGTGTGAAATTAGCTTCTAAAGCTCCCCAAAATAAAATTCCTATTCCCACCATCATACAAAATAAAGAAAGCGACCAACGCCAACTTTGAGTCAGAAGTTGCATTACAGGAACTAAAAGTCCTCCTAAAAGAGCAATAATTAAAGCCATTAGGGCGAAACCATATAAAACAAAACCTCCCACATTTACAGCTTCTAGGGCTTCTGGAACGATAGCCAAAACAGGATAGAATATATAAATTGTAGGGATAGAAAGAAGTAACAAAAGAATTGTATCAAATGGATTAAGATACTTAGCATTATTACGCAACAGTAAATAAAACCAAGCGACAAGCATAGATAAAGTAGGAAGAACAAAAAGATAAGCAGCAGGGCGCAAATCCATTCCTATCCAATCTTGACCAAAAACAGTCAGGGCACTCAATCCAATCCAAAAAGGAAGAACACCCAAAAGAACAGATGCAGGTTTTTTGCTTCTAAAAAATATTGAGTAAGCAAGTAAAGAAACACCTACAAAGATAAGAGCAAAAGCAATTTGATACCAAAAAGCAAAATAAGTAGTGCCATAAGGCATCCAAGTGTAAGCAGAATGTGTCATCAAAATTCCTTTCCAAAGAAGTGTCGCAAGTCCTCCAATAGCTAAAACGATAATTAAATAACCAAACAAGCTACCTGCAACCAATTTCCAAGACCAATAACGCAACCCAGAAAGAAATAGCAGAACAAAAAAGATAATCATTCCATAAATTGTCCATTCTAAGTATTCTTGGTTAATATCCATAACTAAAATATTACCAAATGGAATTCCTAAAAACGTAACATTTTCATCAGACGTAATTTGAGTTTTGAGGTTTTCTAAGTCACCAAAATAACGAATAAGTGAAAGCATATAATCGCCATGTTGTTGTAATGAGCGTTTATCTAAGTTTTCAGGTCGGTCTAATGGAGTGTGATAATGTGTATGTGTTCCTATAAAGGCAAAGTTTAGGAAGGGAATATCATTTTCTCCAAAAACACTTGCATCTGTTCCGTTGGGCATATTTTGATAAACAATATTTGCAAAGGAAGTTCCGAAGGCTCTTAGTTTTCCTGTTTTTTTAGCTTTTTTGAAAGCTGTTTGTGTATGATGAAGAAGATTTTGATTTTTGTCAGATGTTTCAAAAAGAATTGACATTCCTCCTGCTCCTCGTGCTTCAAAATTAAAAGCGACTCCAATTTCTTTTGCCCAAGGGTGTTGCTCCATAAATGCCTGCGCTCCTAGAAGGTCTATTTCTTCGCCATCAGAAAAGAGAAAAATTATATCATTTTCGAAAGGTTGGTTAGTTACTTGTGTTTTGAGCATATCCATTATTTCCAAAATTGCTCCTACGGCTGCTCCATCATCTGCTGCTCCTGCTGCATTGCTACGTGAATCATAATGACAAGCTATCAAAATCGTATTTTTTGGTGTTGCTACATCTACCAAATTAATTGTAGAATCTGCTGTAGTGGAATCTAACAATATAGAATCTGATAAAACAGTATTTTCTATTTGGTCAATAGAATTTTTGCCTTTTACTCGCACTAAAATATTCTCTAAAAAAGCTATTTGAGGTGTTTTTCCATCATTAATAAAACTAGTCGATTGTACCTCAGTCTGATAACCCATTGCTCTAGCCTGAGAAACAATGTAATTGCGAACACTATCATGGGCTGCCGAACCTGTTGGATGAGGTGTTTTGGCTATCCTTTGTACATACGTAAAAGCTCTATCAGCCGAAAAATTTACATCTGTATTTTGTGGTGCAACAGGAATGATTTGAACAGCCGAAATAATAAGAACGGCAGTAAGAACACAAAAAGTAATGAAGGTAGAAACCGATTTCATAGAGGATAATTACGAATTAGAAATTACGAACTGAAAGACAACGCAGTTAATTACGAATGTAATTCACTAAATACTAGCAACTTACAATTTAAAACTATTTGCTGTGATAAAATTATTATCTTAGGTAAAAAAGATAGTTGAAATAACTTTAATACACTAAATGTATTCATTTTTTGTACGAATTAAAAATTATTCTTTGTTGTATCGTTTTTTATTCTATTTCTTCGTAATCAAAAGGCTTTAATTCTTGTCCTTCTTTTGGTAATGTTCTATATTTTTTGGTTATCACTTTTGGGTTTCTGCCTAAGGTTTTAACAATCATTTTAAACTCAAAATTTTTATTTTTATCGATAAAACCATTTTTTGCGCTTTTAGGAAAAGAAAAGTATCCAAATGTATGCCTATCAAAATCGTTTATAAATATTCCTATTTTATTTACTTCAACTATTTTTAATTCTGTTTTAGGATAACTACCACATTGTGTCCCAAACTTATACGCTTCTCTTTGTATTCCATTTCTAAAAGTCTGAAGAAAAATTTTATTATATAATTTTCTACTTAGTTCTGACTTAACATATAACTCTTTATTCGCAACTAATTTTGTATTTCGAAGAGGATGCATTTTTTCAAAAATAGAATCTACTTTTGTAAAAGATTTACTCATATCTAAAAATTTTAGATTTTCAGAATTATTAAATTTATCTAAATCTTTCTGTAAACTTTCTACGTAAGCTAGTAGCTCTAAATCTCTTTCATCTAAAGAAAGTAAATCTGCTAACTCTGTTCGTTCTCACCATTTATTAGATAAATCATAAAAATCTTGATTCAATTTATCTATTTTTTGAGACGAATGTATATACTCATCCGTAATTAGATTTCAAAAATATCTAAATTTTGATTATTTTTAGCTTATGAATTTTCAACTTAGTATTTCTGAACGAGATATTTTAAAAGATTATCGTAAAAGTTCTTCAGGAAAGAAGGACTATATTCGTTGTACTGTTCTTTTAGGTCTTGACCAAGGTAAGTCAGCAAAGGAGTTGTCAGAGCTTTTAGGTGTTGATTTAAGTAGTGTTTATAATTATGTAAAAAGTTATAATTCCTGTGGTCTTTCTAGTTTTATTTCTTCTAATTATTTAGGTTTTTGGGGTAAGTTGGATAGTTTTGATTTGGCAGATTTAGATAAAGAACTTCGTTCTCACTTGCATAAAAACTGCCAGTCTATTGCTTATTGGATAAAAGAAAATTTAGGTATTGATTACGCTACTAAAAGTCTTCCTAGTTTGATGAAACGTCTAGGTTTTTCTTATAAAAAGACAAAAACAGTTCCTGCTAAAGCTGATAAAGAACTTCAAACTCACTTTATAGAAGATATAGAGGCTTTGATAGAGCGTTTAGATTCAGAAAATGCTGTTCTACTCTACGCAGATGCTGTTCATCCTCAATGGAATACCCGAAGTAATTATGCTTGGATTCCAACAGGAGAGGAAAGAGAAATTAAAAGTAGTAGTGGTAGAAAGCGCATAAATTTGACAGGTACAGTAAACATTCAAAATCCAAGCGATATACTCATTAGTGAATCAGAAACAGTTGATTCAGAGAGTGTAAGAGAATTTTTAGATAAAGTAGAAGCAGCCTATTTAGATAAAAGCAAGGTGTATATGGTCTTAGACCAAGCCTCCTATTTCAAATCTTATTTGGTGCAAGACTGGGTATATGGCTCTAAAATAGAACTCATTTACTTGCCTGCCTACTCGCCTAATTTAAACTTAATTGAAAGACTTTGGAAGTTGATGAGAAAGAAAATAATTGATTATGAATACTACAATACATTTGAAAAATTTAGGACTAACGTCCTTGCATTTTTTGAATATATCGTTGATTATAAAGATGAGCTAGAAACACTTTTAGCACCTAATTTTCACGTCCAATTTTCGAAAACCAATTTCTATTGAGTATAACTTCTGCTAACTCTTTTTCTGAGTTTTGATAAATAAATAATGATAAAAATGCTACCCCAATCCATAACAAAGCAGATATAAAATAAAAAAATGTTTTATTTTTCATAGCGTAATCCCTCCTCTCTGTATTGCATAAATGGTTTTGATTTATGTCCAGATTTCTCTCCCTTAAAAGGCTTCCACTTTAGTTTTAAGTTTTTAATGTCAAAATCCTTTTCATTAATTACTAAAAATCCTTTTTCGTCAAAATAATAATTTATGTTTGTTTCAATTTGCTTTCTTAACTCTATTGTATCTCTATAAGTAGTGAAAGGTGTAACTTCTTGTTGAAAAACATAATAACAATCTTTACAACTTGGATATAATACTTTTTCTATGACAGGACGAAATATAGCGTTTTCATATTTATCAGCCTCTGCAAAATAAACATATTCTTCTATTAACGTATCAGCTGCTTGTACATAAATTTGTGCTAATTCAGCTTTAAAACGAGCCAAATGAATCAAAATTTCTATTCTTCTTCCTTTCAAATATTTGTTTTGTAGTTCTTTATCCGTTTGATTTTCTTCAAAAACATAGTCTTTGTATTTATCAAAGAGGAAGCTATCAAACTGTTTTATTTCCTTCAAATAATCCCTAAAAAGACTTTGTAAATTGAGATTCTGAATAGAGTAATTCTGATTAGAAAATTTATTAAACTTATCATCTGTAAGGTTTTTATTTCGTTCAATTTGAAGGGCTTTTAGGTCTTTATTTGAATCAAACTGCTGCTCGTATTTTTTATAGATTGCTTCCAAACTATCTAATTTTGGAAAAATAGTTAATAGCTTTTTAGGATTTCCCTGTTCTGCAATTTGATTTTTGATACTCCCTTTAATTTTATCCTCTAAATATAAATAACCACTAGAAACATTTTCGCCTCCTCCTGCTGTTGCAGCTAAAAGGTCAAGTGTTTTTTCATCATACTTTTCAGAAAAGAAAGTATCATAGCTGTATTTTCCTGCCAAAAGAAACAAGATAAATAAAGGAATAAGAGGATGGAATAGCTTTTTCATTAAAATCGTATTTGTTATATACCCAATTTAATTAAAAACGAAGCAATCACAAAATAGTATTATTCACTATATTTTTTCCACAAGTCAGGACGACGTTTTTTTGTTCTTTCCATAGCTTGTTGCAATCTCCAATCTTCAATTTTGGCAGCGTGTCCAGAGAGCAACACTTCAGGAACTTCCATTCCTTCCCAATTGGCAGGACGAGTATAAACAGGAGGAGCTAATAAATCATCTTGAAAAGAATCTGTTAAGGCAGAAGTTTCATCATTCATCACACGAGGAACTAATCGAATAATAGCATCAGCTACCAAAGCAGCAGGAATTTCTCCACCAGAAACCACAAAATCACCTACAGAAATTTCTTTAGTGACATATTTTTGGCGTATTCTTTCATCAATGCCTTTATAATGTCCACAGATTATCATTATGTTTTCTTTTAAAGAATATGAGTTTGCCATCGTCTGATTAAATGTAATTCCGTCAGGGGTCATATAAATTATCTCATCATATTTTCTATTGCTCAATAATTCTTCAATACAGGCAGCTAACGGTTCTGGAGTCATAACCATTCCTGCGCCACCTCCAAAGGCATAATCATCAATTCGTCCGTGTTTGTCTTGGCTATATTTTTTGAGGTCGTGAAGGTTTAGAGTTACAATATTGCGTTCTTGCGCTCTTTGTAAAATAGAATGACCAATAAAACTTTCGATGAGTTGAGGAAGGCAACTAATAATATCTATACGCATAATTTTCATATCTAAATCCTATTTTTTTAAAAGTCTTAGTATTTTGGTGAATGAGTTGTTTTGCTACAAAATTACAAATTAATTGCCATTATTGTAATATCATCTCGCTGTTCTTCTTCTTGTCTAAAATTTTCTACATCTTCTAATAAAGAGGTCTTTTGCATAGAGATTGGTAAATGTCCCCATTCAGAAATTTTATCTAAGAAACGTTTTGTACCATACTTTTTACGCTTTTGATTTGGCTGATCTATTAAACCATCAGAAGTCAGGAAAAGCATTGTGCGAGGTGAAAGTGTCAAATGTTTTTCTTCAAAAGGTTTTTTCTTGCGCTGCAATCCTCCAATAGAACGAGAAGTTCCACGTAACTGTATAATTTCTCCTTCTACCTCTTTATAAATAAGTGGTCGTTTTGCACCAGCAAAATCAAGTTCTATTTTTCCATCTTCTCTATATAGGTAGCGAATCAAAACGACATCCATTCCGTCTGTATTGCTTCCTTCCTTTCCTGTTTGTCGAAGTGAAAGACGAATGCTATCATCTAAATGTTCCAACATGTCGGCTGGCGAAGTAATTTCTTTTTCATACAGAATTTCTCTCAAAAGTGAACTTCCTACCATTGACATAAATGCTCCTGGAACTCCATGTCCTGTACAATCTGCAACAGCTGCGTATTGATAGCCATCGTTATAACCAATCCAATAAAAATCTCCACTTACAATATCTTTAGGCTGATAAACTACATAATGGTCTCCTATTGAGCGTTTTATTTCTTTTTCAGTTGGCAAAATTGATTCTTGAATAGTTTGTGCATAACGGATAGAATCTGTTACTTCTTTATTTTTTTGTTCGATTAAATTGTAAGCCTTAATATTTGAAAGAGCAATGGCTGTGGCAGAACCAATAGACTGTAAAAGTAGAATGTCTTGCTCTGAATAATCCATTTCATAGAATGTCTGAACAGTCATTACACCAAATTTATGTCCTTCTGCAATTAGAGGAACATAGATAAACGCATAAGGTAAATCACCCTTTTCTACTTTTATATTTTGTTCTTCAAATTTTTGTTTCCAAACTTTTGCTACATTATTTATAGCAACTGTGTTTTCTGTTTTTAAGCATTCCACAGATGGAAGATGAGTTTCTTTCATTGAGTCTTCATGAGGCTCAAGTTTAGTTCCTTTTTCTATAAAATCATTAAATTCAATCGTATTTTTATTTTCATTTAGAAGACCCACTCCAAAACCTTCTGCTGGCATAAGACCAATTACACGCTCAAAGACTTTCGCTACTAGTTCTTCTGTATCAAGAATAGATGTGATTTCTTGCGTAATATTACTTAACTTTTTAAGACGTTTATTAGAATTTTCTAAAGCACGCTTTTGCTTCATTACTTCTCGGTTTGCCTTCTTGAGATATTCAGCTTGAGAAGCTAATTCTTCTTTTTGATTATATACTTCTTGACTTTGGTTCAGTAGCTCTTGTTGTTGAGCTTCTAACTCTTCTGTTTTTTGGCTAATTTCCTGTGTACGTTCTGTTATTAGTGCGTTTAATTCTTTATTTTTATTTTTTAGATTTTTTTCGTGCAAATAAGTAAAACCAACAGCTATCAAAAATACAAGTCCAATATAAATAACGTATGCCCACCAACGTTGATACCAAGCCGTTTCGACTTCAAAATCCAGTAGAAAAGTATTACTTAGTTCTCCCTCTTCGTTTTGTGCTTGAATCTCTAGTGTATATTGTCCAGAAGGTAGAATTGCAAATTCAATTTTATCTTTTGGCATCCAAGGTGACCAGTTGGTAGTAGAAGGAAGTAAACGGTAGCGATATAACAATGCTTCATTCTTTCCAAAAGCAGGACTTGCCATCTGAACAGAAAAACTACTAAAACCAGTACGTAATTTGTGTTTTTCAAAATTAGAAACTAATGAATCTCCAATTCGTATATGACGTAAAAAAATTTGTAAAGAGTCTTGTTGTATTTTTTGGGTTTGTGTATTGTCATATCTATACAACCCTTCTGAAGTAGCTATCCAAGTAAAAATAGGCTTTTTGATATTATTTTCTTCAAAAATGTATTTTGTATCTTCGTAGATAGAGTAAAACTCAGCAGAGGGAAGATTAAGATGTGCACTTTCAACTAATGTATCATTCTTATAATAGAAAAGTTGTTTGTCTTTTACGACCCAATAAGATTTGGAAATTACATTATCCTGATTTGAATAATGAATAAATTTATCAATCAAAGAAATATCAGCATTGACAAAATCATTTGCCGAAAAATTAGTATTTTCTTTTGTATTATCTAAAACAACAGCAGACGCAAACTCGTTTTTGAGTGTATCTAAATAGTAAATTCCTTTTGATGTAGCTACAAAAAGCTGATTGTTACTTGCCACCAACTGCTTTATTTCTACATTCGGAACGTTAGTTAGAGAATCATACGAAGTTATTTTGTACTCTTTTTCATTGTTTGAATCTACATCAATTTTGATTATTCCTTTATACTGTGTTTCTGCCCAAAGTTGATTACCTTTTATTTGTACAATTCTCTTTAAGGGTTCTTCCAAAAAAGTATCTTGTATTTGATAATAAGAATACATCATTACTTTAAGTCCTTCTGACGTAGAAATATATACTCTTCGTTTATCTGTTTTATCAACCAAAAAATGTTTTGTTTCTATCTCACTTACTTTTTCTATCTTTTTTCTAAGTGGATTCAATACAAAAATACCTGCTTGCCCTGCAATAAGTAAGGCTGAGTTTTTTTCATTATATTGATAAATTTCTAAATCCCATACTTGTCCTAAAATTCCGTCTATATTTTGCCAAATTTGTTTTTGAGTATCATAATAAGAAACTCCTTGTTCGGTAGCTGCATATAAAATATCATCAAAACGGATTACTTTATGTACTTTATTTAACCTGCTTTGTTCTCCAAAATAAGTATAAGACCATGAGGTTTGAATATGAGAAATACCTTGGCTGAGTGCAGCCCACAAATTACCATTTTTGTCTGTGTGAAGATTCCAAACAGATTTATCTTGTAAACCTTTTAGTTCTGAGATTTGATTTTTCCATCTTCCATTTTTATCTATCAATACAATGCCTTCACTAGCTGTAGCAATTGCAATTTGATCATTTTTGAGAACTGAAAGGTGATGAATTTTAGCTTTCTTAAAAAAGTTATTGCGTTCTACTTCAAATTTGCTAATAGTATTTTTAATGACATTATATGTATAAAAATCACCCTCTTTTGTTGCTATCAAAACCACATTTTCAGTATAATTTATTATTCCTGTAATGAGTTCTTGATATAAAAAATGTGTATTTTCTATACTATTGAGAAAGTCATTTTTATATTCAAAAATGCCTAGTTTTGACTCCTGAACATATAATCTTTCATTAGCTACAAAGGCTGATAAAAATGTATTTGCTCGTGGCTGAATAACTTCAAATCTATTGGCAGCATATTTTAATATAAAGTTTTTTGTGAGAAAAAATACTTCTTCATTCAAAACAACTGTCTTCCAAACATCATTAAATTTTCTATATTTTTCTGGAACTTGATTGAGAAGTGAAATGTATTTTGTTTTTCCTAAAGAATCAATGTAAGAATATCCTAAATCATTGACACCACCAATGTACATTTTATCAGTAATAGAAGAGTAACCTAATGAACGCACTACACCAGAACCTCCAATTTTGATGCGTTCCCACGTTTTGCCATCAAAGGAGAGTAAATGAGTTGTATTTCCTACATAGATTACACCATTTTTGTCTTGTTCAATTGCCCAGTTTTGAGTGGAAGCATCGTATTCTTTTGGAGAATAATTTTTCACAAAAAGTAACCCTGCCTCTTGATAAGGCACATTAGGAACATTTTGTGTATTTTGGTCTTGCTTACTATTTTGTTGTGCAAAAGAAAGTGTAGAAGAGAAAATACTGATACCGAGAAAAGTAAAGAACAAAGAATAAAAAAATATCTGTTTCATATACGGTAATAAGTATGGATGTAGAACAGAAAAAAGGAGAATAAGTTTTGAGTTTTTGAAAGATTTATACAAACACTTCAAATTTTGCTTCAATCATGTTTGTGAGCAAACATCAAAATTCAGCTTTGGAAACTCCACACATAAAAAATTGACTGTAATAACATTTATTCTAACCTTGATAAATTTGCAAAAATTCATCTTTTCGATCTCTTGCTAGGCTTGCTTTAAAACCATCATCCATGATAATATAATTTCCTGTTCGGATATACTGACTAATTTTGTTTAGATTAACAATATATGACCGATGCGAGCGAAAAAAACAAGGATTTATTAAATTTTCTTCAAAATATTTTATTTTTTTGGTAACTAATACTCGCTTTTTATCTGAAAAAACAATTTCTGTATAAGAACCTTCTGCAATCAAATACATAATATCATCAGCTTCGACAAACATCAATCCGTCTGCCATTGGAAGTGCAAAACGAGTAATATATTCACCTTTTAAGTTTTGTCTTAGGGTTTCCATTTTTTGATTGTTTTCTGAATTTCCTGTTAGTTGAAGGTGTTTTTCTACTTTTTCGACAGCTTTTTTGAGTAAATCTATTTCTAAAGGCTTCAATAAATAATCTACTGCCGAAACCTCAAAAGCACGGATAGCATACTCTTGATAAGCAGTTACGAAAATAAGTGCAAAGTCAATATTTGTTATAAATTTGAGAAGCTCAAAACCCGAATATTCAGGCATTTCGATATCTGAAAAAACAATATCTGGATTTGTTTTGTGAATAAGTTGAACAGCATCAGGAACATTTTCAGCCTCTCCAACAATATTTATTTGAGGGCAATGTTCTGTCAAGAGAGTTTTCAAAATTCTTCTTGCTCGGAGTTCGTCGTCTATAATTATAGCTTTCATATATTCAGTTGGTAGGTCAAAAGGCTTGCCTTTGACTGCATTTATAAAAATTACTGGATAAATAAGTCAAAGGCGAGCCTTTAACCTACATTATTTTATTCATTAATGGGAATCAAAATTACAATTTCTGTTCCTTTTGCATTTCCATGTTCATCTTTCAAATCATTAATCTTTACTTCGATGTTCTTATTTGAAACAGACTGATTTTTCATAAGCTCTAGTCGTTCTTCTGTGGCTTGAGTGGCAAAAGATTGATGTGTTTTTGCTTTTCGTGCATTTAGTTAAAAAAAATCATTATCTTTAGTTCTACAAAAAATACTTTATATATTTAGCATAATGCTTTACAAAAGTATTTTTTAGGGTGTTTTTCTCCCCCTAAAATTAATAAGTGAGAAAAACTATCTTTATAAAATCATTTTTTATGTGGGAGTTTATAAAAAGACTTATTTTCTCTATTGTATAAATAAGTATCAAGATTTATGATTTAGTGGAAAAGCCTTTGAGTTTTATATCACTTTAAGCACTCTACTATGTAATCATTAAAAAACTTACCTTCTTGAGCTATTTATTAGTTATAAGAAGGTTTTTTTGATAAGTATTTTCTCACTTGGTACAAAGTTATCTTCTCTATTTAACTATAATAAATAAAATCCTTAAAGTGCTGTAAACTACTTATAAGAAATAAAGATAATTAAAATTATACTTTTCTGTTGATTGGAATATTAGTTGGAGTCAGAATTACAATTTCTGTTCCTTTTGCATTTCCTTGATTGTCTTTCAAATCGTTTATTTCTACTTCGATATTCTTATTCGAAACAGATTGATTTTTCATAAGTTCTAATCGTTTGCTTATGGCTTGAGTGGCAAAAGATTGATGTGTTTTTGCTTTTCGTGCATTTATTTCTGCTGATTTTTGTCTTCCTATTCCGTTGTCTGTGATTTTTAGTTGAAGAAAATTCTCGTTTTGTTTTTCTACTTTATCAAATTCTAAAAGTAGTTTTTTCTCTCCCATTTTATGTAAAAGTCCGTGTTTAAAAGCATTTTCTAAATAAGGCTGAATCAAAAGTGGAGGAATTTCAATTTCCTCTAACTGCTCTTCATCAATTTTATTATTAAAAATAATTTCATAACTAAACTCTTCTCCTAATCGCAAACCTTCCAGTTCAATGTATGATTTTA
Organism: Bernardetia sp. MNP-M8; assembly: GCF_037126285.1. Taxonomy (NCBI): domain Bacteria; kingdom Pseudomonadati; phylum Bacteroidota; class Cytophagia; order Cytophagales; family Bernardetiaceae; genus Bernardetia; species Bernardetia sp. MNP-M8. Next base: position 3,018,326 of record NZ_CP147012.1, on the reverse strand, counting down.
ATAGAGGTAATTCTTTCTCTAAACTAATTTTTTCTTTAGAAGAAGAATCCAAAAATCCACGCATCAGCGTTGCAAATTTACCTAAATAATGCTGTGCATTTTCCTTTTCAGAAAGCATGATAAAATCTTGAATGGAATTGAGCGCATTAAAGATAAAATGAGGATTCATTTGAGAGCGTAAGGCTTTAAGTTCGCTGAGTTGTTTAGCTCTTTCTTTTTGTTCGGCTTCCAACTTTAAATACAAACGACGACGATTGACGTACCAGCCACCACCAATAAGCAAAGAAATAGGAGCTAAAAGAACTAATCCTAAAATTGAACGCTGTGCTTGAAGAGAGGATATTTCAGTTTTACTCTTTAGTTCATCAATCGTTTTTTGTTGTTCTAAATCCTTTATTTGTTGTTCTTTTTTTTCAGTTTCATATTTGGTTTGGAGTTCTGATGTTTTAGATAAAATTTCTATTTTACTCAATGAATCACTTAGAACATTAATATTTTCCATATATGTTTGTACTTTATCAACTTGCCCCAAATTAGCATAAACAATAGGCATAAGTTGATATAATCGCATCAACAAATCAGCATCTCCTGTTTCTTTGTTTATGGCTAAATTAATTCCTTGTAAGGCTATTTTTTCAGCTTCTGAGTATTTTTTTAGAGCTACAAGCAAAGTAGTATATGTATATTCTGTCTGTATAATATAATTTGGGTCTTGTAATTCCTTCGGAATAGCTCTAGCTTTATTGATATAATTTAATCCTTCTGTATAATCTTTGATAGAGTAATTATAATCTGCTAACGTAACATAAATATGATGCAAACCAATAGTTGAACCTGTTTCTTGTGCTAATTTTAATGCTCTTTTTGCATATAAAACAGCAGAATCTAATTCATTTATTCCTGTATAGGAACTTGATATATTGATTTGTATTTGCATCAAAAATTCGGGTGATGATTTTTTAGAGGCAATTTGTAATGCCTTTTTTAGATAAAAAAATGCTTGTTTATATTTTCTTACCTTATAATAAGCTAAACCTATATTGGTATAAGAACCTACTAATTCTTCTGGTACATCTAAATGTTCAACAATTTTTACAGACTCTAGATAATAATAAAGTCCACTATCATATCTACTATTCATCCAATGGCTTACACCTACATTATGTAAATCTCTAGAAATGAATATAGAATCACCCGTTTGTTTATGCAAACGAGTAGACTTATCTGCCCAATACATAACACTATCGTGTTTTTGTAAAAGCAATGCGTGCATAATCAACATCGTAGAAGCTGACTGTCCTTTGAGTTTTAAGTTTTCAGAAACTTTAGCAAGTTCCCATATTTGATAGGCAGTTTGTTGTGCTTTTTTAGGAGAAGCATAAAACTGAAAGAAAAATATTTTACCTAATACTTCTGCTTTTGCATCTCCTTGTAACTTTTTTGCAGCCAATAGAAGAGAGTCTATCTGAGAAGCCTTCTGAGCCAAAGCCAACGAAGTAATAAAACTAAAAACAAGCAAGCAAATTAACTTTTTCATAAAATAGAGTAGTAGGTGGAAAATGAGATTTCACAAATATACAATTTCTTAAAATAGCTTAATAGCAATATTGTACCATTTGTGTAATGAAACCTACCATTTATGAAACTAAACATTGTACTTCCTTAGTGATAGCGTAGTTTTGAAACATAATCAAACAAAAAAAGCCAAAAAACTACTACAACTATTAACTTAAAACAATTAGTACAATGCGACTTTTAACAAAAAATTTTCAAATTGCTTTTCTCTTCTTGTGTATTTATCCTGTTTTGCTTTCTAATACAGTTTTTGCACAACAAAGCCAAAACGAACTCTTAAAAAACTTTACAGCAACTTCGCTCAATGTTTTCAAACTCACAGAGCCAAAATATCACAAATACGTTTTTGAAAAAGCCTCCAAACCTTGGCCTATTACCATTGAAAAAAATGGCGATGCTATTTCAAAAGTTGTCATCAACCGAGCAGGTATTATAGAAGAGCCGTATGAACCTGATTTGGCAGAACATCCTGCTTATTTTAAAGACATCAAACACAGAGTTGTATTTATTGATGGCAACTTTTATTACATCAAATGGTCGGGAGGAAAAGCAACTATCAAATATATTTTGTCAGAAAATGAAAGTGTTGGAAAAGACCACGACGAACATATCAGTAAAATAGAAAATTATATCCAAAAAACAGTCGCAGCACAATCTGAAGACCGTGCAGAAATTGCAGCCAATCAAGCCAAAATAGATGCAGCCGAAGCATTAGCTAACTCTCTAAAAGGAAAACAAGTAAAAAGTATCGCTCTAAAATGGATTAGCGATAAAAATGAAACAGGGCATTTGGTAAAAGTAAATTACGGAATTGAGACAACTCTAGCAGATGGAAAAATTCTCAAAACAAAAAATCTAGGAGGGAAAATGCCTTGGGACGACTTCAAAATCACTGTAAAAGGTGGATTATTTGGAGAAGAAACAATTACCATAGCAGAAAATGCAGATGTAATTCCGAATGATAATCTTGTAGTAAATGTTCAATCCAAATATCAATCAACTATAAAAACTACAGCAAAACTTCCAGTACATTACAATACAGGTTTACATGTCAATTATTTTGGAGAACGTGGAGGGGTTGTTCATCTGACTGTTTCGGCAGGATATAGAGGAGGAAATGGAAAAGATGTAATTGTTTCTGTAAAAGCAACCACAACAGGAAATGGAGAAAAAGTCAATCAAATAGAAATCAAAGATGCCAGTTCAGGACAAGTTTTGAGAAAATTAAAAATGAGTCCGAACGCTCCTCTTACGCTCAATCTGCAAGGTGGAAGTGGAAGTTATGGCAGAGATAGCACACGAGGAGGAAATGGTGGAGACGGTGGAGATGTAACAATCATCAAAGACCCAAGTGTGACAACATTCAATTATACCATTAATAATCAAGGAGGTAATGGTGGAAAACACGAAAATCATAGTCCTTATGATGGAAGAAAAGGTTCAAAAGGCTCTGTAAACCTTCGTAGCTCTTCAGTCAGTTTTGGCTGGTAAACCAAAATAGCCTTTAAAAAGAAAGCCAAGAAATATCAATCTCACTTCACTCTTATTGGTAGTTTCACCAATACTGATACACTTTTGCTGTTGTTGGTGTCCTCACCAACGACATACTAAATTTATTTATCTCAATTTAATTCAAAAATCAAATGAAAACTCTTTTTTTATCTCTTTTAATGATGGCATGCATGATGAGCTTTTATAGTAATCAAAGTGTAAAAACTACAAATCATTCTATCAAGATTGAAGCTACTGTTGCTCCAAATGCAAGTTCTTTCAAACTCATAAATGACACAGGCAGCAAAATCCGTATTCATACAGGTTCGGGTGTGGTGAGTTTGAATAATGGAAGCTCTACAAGTATTAGCTGCAATAATGGGAGAAAAATATATACTGCTCCAAATGGTAGTAAAGACGATTTTATCTTTGAAGTAGATGATAGTATGTGTGGGAAAACTGTCAAACTTTCAAAGTATTTATAATCAAATCAACTTGAAAAATAAAAGAATCATCAAATTTCAACTTAATCCTATTTTTCAATAACAACAATTTTAGTTCTGTATCTAATTAGAAAAACCATTTTAAATTATATCGTACTACTTAAAAAAAAAAATATGAAATTAGTCAATTTATTCAAAACAGCTACACTTGCTACAGCAATGTTTTGTGCAATCGGAATTTCAAATGATGCAAATGCACAATTTGGAAAAAAACTCAAAGAAAAATTAGCTAAAGCAGCAGCAGCAGCCGAAGGTGGTGGGCAAGTTGCTGGGCAAGCAAAAAAAGCAAAAGAAGCAGGTGACCCTTATGGCGAAGATTTTTCAGATGATACAGGAACTTCAGGAACATACACAGCCTTAGACGGAGTAGAATTTGAGAATGCAATGGGTGCAAAACGTCGTCAGAGAATATTAAAAATGAAATTTACTGGACGTGATGGCGATAAATTTGTAAACAAACTAGAAGTTTTCTATAACAAAGAGGGAGCTAAGTACGAGTTTACACTCAACGATAAAGAAACCAAAAAATTAGGAGCAAATGTATATCGTTATGGTAGCTTTCAATCTATTTGGCTTATAGAAGTAGAAGAGGGTGTTCTAATAGGCTTGAACAACAAAAGTACACATAGATATGAGCTAGATGGTAGTGAAACAGTAACTGACGTTTTTGCTAAAGATGCTGCCAAGCTAGAAGTGTATGACATGGAAACTGGTCAAGCAAAATTTGAGCAAATGATGAACAAAGGCAAATCAAAAGAAGATGAGAAAAAACGAGCGCAACTGATGGAATACAAAGCCTATAAAGAAAATGTGGGTAAAGTAGTTTTTGTAGATAGTTACACTCGTTTCAATTATAAATATGGAGATAAGCCAACAGAAAACCCTAGTAACTTCATCAAAACAAGAGATATGGGAGATGATATTTTCTTAGGTGCTTACTTCAAAGAAAAAATTGGGACAAGTTGTGGCTCTGACTGCCAGCTAAATATTGTTTATGAAATGAATGGTAAAAAAGGCGACCGTGTAGCACTTCGTAATTCTACTGCAAAATGGAATAAAATGATTTCTGCTAAAAAGAAAACTGATATTTTTTGTTACAATAGTGGTCATCAAATGATTTCTTCTCGTGAAAACATCATTGATTATGCTTTTATGTACACATTATACCAAAACAAAGCTGAGTTTAAAGAAGGACAAACTTACAAAATGACTGTAAAAATGTATTCTAATAATGATGGAAACAACGAAGCTGAAATTGCAGAAGGAACAATCAATTTTGTTTATAAAGCAGCCAAAATGGAAAAGTGGTTTAAGCAGTTCAGAGAATGGTATGATGAATAATTCAAACCATAAGCTTTATAAAAACATAAAAAATAACTCGCACACGTAGTAGTAGCGAATCTATAAAGCCATTATAATTTTTATGATGGCTTTTTTTTAAAAATTAAAAAAAAATGTAAAATATAAAAACATTATGAAAACTACTAATCTAAAATATGTATTTGTAACTGTATTATTTTTTTTAAACATTCAAATCCAAGCTGCGACTATCTATGTAGATGTTTTCGCTACAGGTACTAATAATGGAACTACTTGGACAGATGCCTATACAGACTTGCAAACAGCTATAACTCAATCCACTTATGGAGATGTTATACGTGTTTCTGAAGGAATATATACAAAATCAAGTTCTTACACACTAAAAGATGGAGTCAAAATTTATGGAGGCTATCCTAACTCTACGAGTATTCCATTTTTAGCCCAATATCCTCATCATAGGAATTCTTTAAGAAATTCCAAAAATTATATTACAACTATGACTGTACAGTATCAAAACCCTGTAATACTGAATTCAGGAACTAGTTTAGACAGTCAAACAATAGTAGATGGAGTTAAAATTAGAGGCAAATACGCACTCAATATAGGGAGTAGTAGTGTATCCAATGCTACTATTACCCCTCTATTTAATTCTTGTGATTTTGAAGGAGATTATTCAGGTGGCGATCCTACCTCAGTACCAATAGGAATAAATATTAATGATCTAATTAATCTAGTAAAACCATCTTTCATAAATTGCACTTTCTCTAACTTTGGTCTTGGTGTAAAATTAAATAGTTCAATAAATTCTACAAATGCTCCTCAATTTATCAAATGTAAATTCTTTAATCTAGAAACTGGCGTTGTAATAGGAAATAATGTAGGAAATATTCACCCTCTTTTTGATAAATGTGATTTTTATGATATAGATAATGTGTTATGGCTTGCATTAAGAGGTAATACTTGTTCTACAGAATTTGAACCTTTATTTTTAAACTCTATTTTCTATAATAATGAAACTATATTATTTACAGATCAAGGATCTACTTGTGATGATATTGCTATTAAACTTTCGAATTGTACTTTATTTGATAACGGAACTTCATTCAGATACCCAATTTACTTTTGGAAAAATCCATCATTTTCATCAACCATGAATGATACAAATTCTACCAAAGCCTTACGCTTAGAAAACTGTATTTCTTGGAATAATTTGAATACAAATGGAGATTTAATGTCTATAGATAATGGTATGTATGTTGAAATAGAAAATACCTTATTAGAAGCAAATTCTTCATTTTCTAACGGAACTAGCTCAGACCCAGTTTTTGTAATTCCGAACGGACATCCAACTATCAACCGTGTTAGAGATTTAGGAAATTGTATATATAACCAAAATCCTATGTTTGTAAATCCATCTACAACAGGAATTCCTAACCTAAAGTTACAAAATACATCACCAGCTCGTAATGCAGGAAATAATACATTTATTCCAACAGGAGTAACTCATGATTATGGAAATACTTATAGATAGGCTGTTCAATCAAGGTCAAAAAGTTCCCTAATTTTTTGACCTTGATTTAAGCAACATTTTTCATTATTTTTTTCAACTTTAACTCTTTGCATTTTATGTTTTCTAACGCATTTTGAGTTTCTTCTATTGAAAAAGCTCTTCCAAAAGTAGCTATTGTAAAAATAAATTCAGTTAAACCACTTCTGCTGTTGAGATTTATTTTAGTTTTAAATTTTCCAAAATAACTCTCAATAATATCAGAACTACAAAGAATAAATTCCTCCTTCAAACTCTTACTTTTGTTTTCTAAATTATTCAAATATAATTTAGCGTTCTCCATAAAAACTTTTGCTTTTGGGTTTAATTTGTCTCCTGCTTGAGACTCAATAAGTAGCAATTTATTAAGAATATTTTTCTTTTGTAAAACTCCAAATCCTGTAGTTTTAAGCTCTTGACAAACCATTTTAAATACTTTTTCTACCTGTATTAGTCCTTTTATAAACTCCTCTTTTTCTTTCAAAAAAAGAACTTGTTCTTGAACACATGAGGGTAAATTGTCCCAATTTTGTACTATTTTTTTTGCCCAATTAACACAAGGAAAGATATTTGCAAAACGCATTTTTACCCTCATAGAAGGAGGCATATACTGACTATTATCTTTACTTAAATTCCATTTTTGTCGTAATTGACCGACAAGGTTACTAAATAATTTGAAATCAGCATCTTGATGATAAAGTCGCTTTAAATGATTAGCTAAAATATGAGTACAATCCTCTATATGGGTATAATTCAATGATTTATAAGCCTTTTTTAAGTTAGTACCTTCATCACTAACAATATATTTTATTTTTGTTTCAGAGGCTATTTTACTTAATTCTTTCGCTATTTGTTCGCCTCTCCATTCGTTACCAATTTCTACTGCCAAAACTTCCATATCACTATGAGATAAACTTCGGTTTTTAGGAATAGCATCTACTGAAACACCTAGTAGCAAAAGTATTTTTTCACTACCAAAACTAATACTTTCATCCACATAGACCACATACTCGCTACTTTGGTTTTCTGTGTGTTCAAGACGATAAGCTCCACATTTGCATAACCAATTACGGATACTGCTATGACTTGGTAATTTGCCTTGTAAACCAAAACAAAGATGTAAGCAAACTAACGTATGACGACAACTGCGTAAACTCATACCACCATATTTATATAGTTCTAGTACAAAATTGACTACCTGTAAGCTATACTGGTGTCTTTTTGCTTTTTTAGTAGACAAGTTTAATTTGCCTTGTAATTTTTCTGCTTGATATTTTTTTTTCCAAGAATCTCGGCTATCTAAGAGTTCTTTAATACGACTTTTTAAATAGTCGTTTTCTTTTCTGCGTGCCATAGCTTTGGATTTCCAGTTTTTTATCCTATATTCATACTGTCGTTTAGACATATTCCTCGGTATTTTTTGTTGTGTAGTAACTCAAAAATACGAGGAATTTTTTTTATAGTTTGTACAGCCTAACTTATAGAATAGTAGAATCAATAGTGGATATGGGTGCTTATGAGTTTTGTCCTTGGGCTGGTACTTGCAGTGGTAGTAATAATGGTGGGGGACACTTGCCAGTAGGAGGTTTAAAAATAAAGCAAGACCAAAATCAGTCTTTTAAAGAAATAAACATCTATCCAAACCCTGCTACTAACATTCTAAATATAAAATCAGAATCAGAAATTGTATCTATATCTCTTCTAAATGTTCAAGGACAAGAAGTAAAAAGATGGAATGCTAAAAATGAATTATATATTGGAGATATTCCTATTGGACTCTATTTATTAAAGATTAATACCACAGAAGGAACTGAACAGGTTCGTATTATAAAGGAATAAGAATGTAATTTTGGTATTCTCAAAAGAATTTTAAAAGCCATTATAATTTTTATGATGGCTTTTTTTATAATTCAAAATTAATTGTCATTTCTCACTCTATCTCTCACTTCCATCAGCGCAAAACCTAATAAATTTAGTCCTCGCCACGTATTTGGATTATAGATTTTGTTAGAATTTTGAGAAAGACCAATTCCCCAAATTGTATCCATCGGACTTGCCTCAACAATAATTTTAGTTCCTGTCCCAATTAAAAACGATTTATATTCTGGGTCAGAAAATTTATGATAATTTCCTTCTACAACAATTTTAGAACGATTTTCTTTCCAAATTTCATCATTGAAGTTTTGCACTTTTCTACCTAGTTTTTTGGCTTCGTTTGGACTTTTTGCTTTCAAAATTTCTTCTAAAGTAGCTGTGTCATCAAATAAACGAGCTTTTTCTGCCATCATAAAGTGTTCTGCTGTGGGATAAATTATTTCATTCACAGAAAACTCCTTTTGCCACCACTGACTAAAAATAGTTTTGCTAAGACTTCCATCAGGAGTTGGTTTGTGTCCCCAAAAGAATAAATAATCAAAGTTTTTATCTTGTTTTTGCAAGTTTTCGTATTCTGAAATGAGCCAAGAGAGAGAGTAAGCCATAATTTTGTTTTTTGAATGAATATGTTTTTGATAGAATAAAATAGAACACACCTTTTTCAAAAGAAATTCATTTATCACTTATAAATTACCATTAGGTTTTTTCAACGATTACTTGAAAACGAAACGCCCATTGCCACTTTATTCTGTAGTTTGTTATTTCTGCTTTTTCTAAAATTTTGATTAAATCTTGTTTTTTGAAGGCACGCAAAACAGAAAGAGGAGCGTCATTTTTGACTAAATACGAGCCATTAAAAAGACGAGTTAGAAAATAAATGCTGTAATAAGCAATTGGATTTCTATGCAAATCATTGATGATAAAACCTTTTGAAGTGAGTTTTTGAATATTTTTAAAAATCAAAACAAGCTCTTCATCTGTAAAATGATGACAAAAAAGTGACATCGTAGCCCAATCATATCTATTTTCATTCTTTGAATCAATATCAAAGACGTTTAGCTTTTCATAACTAATTTGAGGAAAATTTTGTGATTTATTTTGAGCATAATTTATCATAAAATCATTGGCATCAATTCCTGTCAATTTTGCTTTGATATTTTTTTTCTCAAACCATTTGGCAATCTGACGAAGCGTATCACCTCCTCCACTTCCAATGTCGGCAAGAGTTACCGTTTTTTGATTTTGCTTTTCTTGATTCTTACTTATTTTATTTTCTTTGTAAAGTGTATCTAAAGCCGAAGTCAGAACTTTATATCCTCCTAAAGTTGTGTTTATGAATTCTAATTCATCAAGGTTTTTTTTGAGGTCTTCGGAAGCGAGATTTAAGTCATCCATTAATTCCTTTTTGTAGGAACGAGTTTTGAAGTTCATTTTTGTAATTTATTTTTGTTGGTGTCGCTTCGCTAAAACACCAACAAAGGCAGTGTGTCAGTTTAATCTAAACTATTGTCAGAGTCTGATTACAGACTACTGACAAAGTTTGAGCGACTTTTCTATCAAAGTTAGGTAAAATTTAGACTAAAATTACTCTCCCAAATCAGCTACACCATAAACGCCACCAAATTGTTTACACCAAATAATTACATAACGGTACTGTGTGATTGAAATCTCAGAAGAAACATTGATAGTTTGAGAGCCACTAGAAGAGCGTAAAGAAGCCAATTCTACTGCACCATTGACACTATTATTAGTATCTCCTAAATATACTCTCAAATCTGGAGGAGAAGAAGACGTAGAAAAATCATCTCCCAACACAACTTGCAAAACCTCGTTCTCAATACGAAGTTTTACACTTCCCGAACCTCTATTTGTAAATGTTCCTTTGCGTATTACTTGTATTGTTGCAGGACTGCTTTGGATTCCGTCGACTGTTGCTGTAATATTTGCTGTTCCATAGTTCTCTGCTGTAACTTGTCCGTTTTCTACAGTTACAAGTTCTATGTTACTGCTTGTCCAAGTAGCTGTTTTTCCTGTAATTTCTTGTCCCAAATTATTCTTTACAGAAAAATCTAAACTTGCCATTTCTGTCAATGTAATTTCTGTATTTGATGGAGTAATTGTTATGGTAGCTACTTGATTATTATCAGTTACGACAGTCAAAAGTGCTGTTGCTTCTATGGTTTGGTAGGTTGCTTTTATAGTTGTCTGTCCTGCTGAGAGTCCTGTTGCAGTTCCTTGAGGTGTTACATTTGCGATAGTAGAATTACTACTTGACCAAACAATATCAGAAGGAGTAGAAACTATATTTCCCATATTATCAAAAAAAGTAGCCGTAAAATTGGCTGTTTCACCAATAACTATGCTTTGAGAAGTTGGGGAGATTTCCAAACGTTCAGGAATCTGTATTGGAGAAACTTCTTCTGTTTTTTTATTACAGGAAACGAAAAGAAGTAAAAAAATGCCTAAAAAGGCAATAAAATGAAGTTTATTCTTAAATAAAATTTTGAAAAAATGAAGTAATTGCATTGAGATTGTAAGATTTAATAAAACAAAAATTATTGATTAAAAATTTACGCTCTCCCCTTATTTTTAGTTGTTAGAATTATTTTTTGAGTTAATTCCAAATAAAATTATTCATATTTTTTTATAGTTGAGTTAAAAACAACAAATAATTAACAAATTTTAGCATATGTGATAAAACGCTAAAGAAATACTAATTCATTTTGAGTAAAAGTGCTTGTTTTGCATTATTTCAATAAATAGTTAGGAATTATAAGTTAATTAACTTAACTTTAAAACTCAATATTAATAAATTTTACTACCTATTATTTTTTATTCCCTTATTATTGTTATAAAAATTTATTATGAAAAAGTTAAGTGTGCTATTGTTTATTCTTTCATTTTTAGTGTTCAGTTGTGAACTCAAAGAAGATGAAACTGAAGTTTTATTAAATCGTGATACCCAAAAAAACAAAAAAACCTCTTCTTCTATTCAAATAAGCCAAATGAGCAGTACTGATGTGGCAGGAAATTGGGCAGAAACTGAGATTAATTACATGACAAATAATGGTTATATGTCAGGTTATACAGACGGGACATTCAGACCTGCTAATAATGTTACACGAGCTGAGTTTGCGACAATGATTGTCAGTTGTTTGAATCCAGCACCAAAACCTGAAAATGCAAATCTTAGTTTTTCAGACATTAGTGGGCATTGGGCAGAACAAAATATTCTCAAAGCTGCAAAAGCAGGTTATTTGTCAGGTTATCCAGATGGAACTTTTAAACCACAAGAGAACATTACCAAAACTCAAACTACTGTTGCTATTGCCAATGGTCTTAATGTGAGCGGTGGAAATGTTAATTCTTTACCTGCTTATTTTGATGATTATTCTCAAATAGCGACTTGGGCAAGTACAGCCATAGCAAATGCAGTTCAGAATAAATTTATTATTAATTATCCCGATAAACGTAAATTAGAACCAACCAAAAATGCTACTCGTGCTGATGCAACTTCACTTTTATATAGAGCAATGATGTTCAAAAACATAGCTCCTAATTATCAAAATGCTTATTTAGTTACCTTTGGTCTAACTTCTACGTATCAAAATCCTGCAACAAAAGGACAAGCAGTTACTTTTGCTGGAAAAGCTGCAAATCTTACTTCTGTTAAGTTTTATGTAGATAATTTTTTATTAAATACACTCATACCTTCTAATTATGCTTATTCATTTGACTATACATTTAATGGAGTAGGTACAAATAGAGCTTTAAAAATTGAAGGTTATAATGGAAGTACGCTTGTTACGACTCAAAACAAGACAATTACTATCAAAGATGATGTAGTTTTAATTACTTCTCGCCAGCAGTATGATGTCGCAGTAGGAACAACAGTATGGAAACTTTCGGGTAGAAATGGATTTTTCTTTGAAAATGAAATGACAATCAATGCTGATGGTTCTCCTAATGCCTACAATCCTAGCAATACTGGTTTAGATTATTTAGCCAATGCTGGTTATCCAGGGAATTGGTGGGGAATTGCTACTAATTCAAGTGGAACTCCTTACATTCAACGTTCTTTTGAGCCTACTCCAGGGTATTATGTTTCTACAACAGCAATGGTAGATGCTAGATATACTGACCGTGAACCTCGTAGATATGCAAATTCTGAAACGATTCCATTTTTAGTTTTGCCAGCGAGTAAAGCTATGGGAGCAAAGTTAGGCGATTTTGGAGTGGTTTATAATCAAAGAAATGGTAAGTTTTGTTATGCTATTTATGCCGATGTAGGACCAACAAATCATTTGGGAGAAGCATCTATTAAAGCAGCCGAACTATTAGGAATCAATAATAATCCTAAAAATGGAGGGCAATCTGGTGATGTAGTTTATTTAGTGTTTCCAAATACTCGTATAACTAATGGACAAATTCCGACCTACCAAACTATCCTAACAGAAGGAGAACGCAATTTTAATGAGTGGGGTGGAATTGCTCAATTAGAATATTTTTATTAGGATAGTAGATAACTTTGAAAAAACAGACAATTAAATTAAAGTTTTCTTTTTTGATATAAACTCTATAATTACAAAACGTAGTTATAGAGTTTTTTTGCTTAGATATTTGTTACGACATTTCTATAAAATATTAATTCTTGCTAACTTTTTTGGCTAAAAATGGTTATTTTTGCTAATTGTACAACTGTATGACAGACTTCCCAGTCTGTCTAAAAACGATAAATATAAATTCAAACAGACAGGGATGTCTGTTTTACATAATTCAAAATATAGATTATTCCCAAAATGCCCACTACCACAGAAAAAGCCCTCACAAAAGAAGAAATAGCAGCAAAAGAAGCAGAAGAAAAGCGAGTAAAAGAGTTAGAAGGTTATGATACCAAACAAAATATTGTCATAAAAGGCGCACGAGTAAATAACCTCAAAAATATTAGTCTTGCCGTTCCAAGAAATAAACTGATTGTCATTACTGGCGTTTCGGGTTCTGGAAAATCGTCGCTTGCCTTTGATACACTTTTTGCAGAAGGGCAACGTATGTATGTGGAAAGTTTGAGTAGTTATGCACGTCAGTTTTTGGGTAGAATGGAAAAACCCGATGTGGATTGGATTCGTGGCGTTTCTCCTGCTATTGCCGTCGAACAGAAGGTAAATACTCGTAATCCACGTTCGACAGTGGGAACGACGACAGAAATTTATGATTATCTAAAACTTCTCTTTTCAAGAATTGGAATAACCTATTCGCCTATTTCTGGAGAGATGGTAAAGAAAGATACTATTTCTGATGTAGTAGATTTTATTGAAAATTATGGAGATGAGCAGACGGAAAGCAACGCAAAATATATGATTCTTGCGCCTTTAGTAATTCCTGAAGAACGAACTTTTGAAGAACAATTAAATATTCTTTTGCAACAAGGTTTTACAAGAATAAAAGCAGGAGAAGAGGTCATTTTTATAGAGCAATTATTACCAAAAGAAATTGACCCAGAAGCACAAAGTGGGAAAGACCAAACCGAGCAGAATTTGGAGAGCTTTTTAGAAGAACACAAAGGCGAAAGCCAGAAAGATTATTTAGAAGAAAAGAAAAAATTAAAAAAGGCAGGAAAAAAGCCAACAAAGAAAGCGACTAAAGCAAAAGAACCTATTTCAAGACTAACAAAAGAACAACAAGCTGAACTCAAACGTCTTCAAAAACATACGCTTTACATACTGATTGATAGAGGAGTAATCAAAAAAGGCGACGAACAAAACCGTTTCCGTATTGCTGATTCTGTTCAAACTTCATTTTATGAAAGTAAAGGAGATTGTGTTGTGGAAATTTATCAAAAAGGAAAAGAAGTAGAAACAACGAGTTTTTCAGACCGTTTCGAAGCCGACGGAATGTTATTTGAAGAGCCAAATATCAATTTTTTTAGTTTTAATAGTCCTTATGGGGCGTGTCGTACGTGTGAAGGATTCGGAACGGTTTTGGGAATTGATGATGACTTAGTAATTCCTGACAAAACAATGTCGGTTTATGAAGGTGTAATTGCGCCTTGGAGAACGCCAAAAATGAGTAAATGGCTTACTCCACTTATCCAAAAAGGAATTGATTTTGATTTTCCGATTCATCGTGCTTATCAAGATTTGACAGAAAAACAGCAACAACTTCTTTGGACTGGAAATAAATATTTTAAAGGATTAGATGAGTTTTTTGAAGATTTAGAAAAAGAGAGTTTCAAAATTCAATATAGAGTTTTGTTGTCAAAATATAGAGGTAGAAGAGTTTGTCCTGACTGTTTGGGAACACGTATCAGAAAAGAGGCTGGTTATGTAAAAATAGGCGAAAAATCAATTCAAGAATTAGTTTTACTTCCTTTAGACGAACTCACTCAGTTTTTCCAAGAAGTAGAGCTTACAGAACATCAAGAAAGCGTTTCGAAACGAATTTTGATAGAAATAAGAAACCGTTTGCAATATCTCAACGAAGTTGGTTTACAATATCTGACCTTAAATAGAAAAACAGCAACGCTTTCAGGTGGAGAATTTCAACGCATCAAACTAGCTACTTCGTTGGGTTCTGCTTTGGTGGGTTCGATGTATATTTTGGATGAGCCAAGTATTGGACTTCACCCAAGAGATACACAAAACTTGATAAAAGTATTAAAAAAACTGCGTGATTTGGGAAATACAGTTATTGTAGTCGAACACGAAGAGGAAATTATGCGAGCTGCTGACCAAATTATCGATATTGGACCTGATGCAGGAGCGCATGGAGGAAATCTTATTTTCCAAGGAACTTTAGAAGAATTGGAAAAGGATTCGGAAAGCTATACAGCAAAATATTTGCGTGATGAAATGCAAGTAATTGTTCCTCAAACGCCAAGAAAATGGAATGAATATATTGAAGTAGTAGGCGCAAGAGAGCATAATTTAAAGAATATTTCGGTCAAATTTCCTTTGGGGGTTTTGACGACAGTTACAGGTGTTTCGGGTTCTGGAAAATCTACTTTGGTGCGTCAGCTTTTATATCCTGCTCTTGCCAAACATTTGGGAAACCACAATGATGAGAGTGGAAAAATGGATAAATTAGACGGAAATTTGAAGAAAGTAACGAGCGTAGAAATGGTCGACCAAAATCCGATTGGTAAATCTTCTCGTTCTAATCCAGTTACGTATGTGAAGGCGTATGACTACATTCGTGCGCTTTTTGCAGACCAACCTATTTCAAAACAGCGAGGTTTTACGCCTGCTTATTTTTCGTTTAATGTGGAAGGTGGACGCTGCGAAACCTGTCAAGGCGAAGGAAAAATAAAAATAGAAATGCAGTTTATGGCTGATATTTATTTGACGTGTGAGTCATGCAAAGGAAAACGTTTTCAGACGGAAGTGTTGGAAGTAGAATTTGGTGGAAAAAATATTGCTGATGTGTTGGATATGACAGTTGATGAGGCTTTGATTACCTTCAAAGATTCCAAACCGATTATGGCACGTTTGCAACCTTTGCAAGATGTCGGTTTGGGTTATATTCAGTTGGGGCAGTCTTCCAATACGCTT
Organism: Bernardetia sp. MNP-M8; assembly: GCF_037126285.1. Lineage (NCBI taxonomy): Bacteria > Pseudomonadati > Bacteroidota > Cytophagia > Cytophagales > Bernardetiaceae > Bernardetia > Bernardetia sp. MNP-M8. The sequence continues at coordinate 3,002,469 of NZ_CP147012.1, read as the reverse complement.
TCAGGTGGAGAGGCGCAGCGTGTAAAATTAGCTGCTTTTCTTACCAAAAGTGCTAGTGATAGAGCCAACCGAGAACATATTTTATTTATTTTTGATGAACCTACAACAGGTTTGCATTTCCACGACATTTCGAAGCTCCTAAAATCTATCAACGCACTCATCGAACACGGACATACGGCACTTGTCATCGAACACAATGTAGAGGTTATTCGTGCAGCCGATTGGGTCATTGATTTAGGAAAAGAAGGAGGAAAAAATGGTGGACATCTTTGTTTTGAAGGAACACCGAAACAGCTTTCTGGTTTGGAAGGGAATTATACGGGGGAGTTTTTGTAATCTTATATTATTTTCTTAGATTACAAACATGTTTCTGAAAAAAACAGGAAACTCATAGACATAAAGGGAAAGAGTTTTTTAAAACAGAGACTTAATTGTCTGTAAAATAAAAAAAATGAGAATAAAAAAAATAACATATACTGATCCAAACTGGGAGTTGGATGAGCTACAATTGAATAGAATAAATTTAATAGTAGGAAAAAATTCTACAGGTAAAACCAGAACTCTGCAGACTATTGATTTATTAGTAAAAATGATTACTCAAAAGAGAAGTCTTAACTGGGGAGGACTTTGGGATATTTTATTTGAGAACTATAAAGGAGAAGAAATAGAGTATAAATTCAGTACAAGTTATAAACATAAAAATGAAGGTGTAACTTTTGAGAAAATGATAGTTGATGGTAGATTAGTTTTATCTAGGAGCAGACATCATAATGATGGTAGAACAAAAATAAAAAATTATAATACTGGTATCTACGATTATGTTTATCCTCCTGATAATAAACTAGCTCTTCATACTAATAGAGATGTTAAAGCGTATCCGTTTTTAGAAGATGTAGCAAACTGGGCTGAACAATCTTACGGATTTAAGTTTGGTAACATTAGTCCATATTCATTACTCAATCAGCAAGAGTATGACCTATTAACTACAGTTGAAGATATACCTACACTTTTTAAGTCCTTAAAAACATCTGATAAAGATAAAATTATTCTTGATTTTAATGGCTTAGGATATAATATTAGCAATATATCTATCCAAGGTAATGGAGCTACAACAATTATGCTTGTAAAAGAAAAAAATCTAAAGAAAAGCATTCCACACTTTCAACTTTCTCAAGGAATGTTTAGAACACTGGCGTTAATTGTTTATGTACAGTATCTTACAAGTCGTAAGAAGCCTGCGACAATAATTATTGATGATTTATGCGAAGGACTTGACTATGAGCGTGCCACAAAACTAGGTAAGTTACTATTTAAAACAGCATTAGATGGTGACATTCAGCTAATTGCAACCTCAAATGATAACTTCTTAATGGAAGTTATAGATTTAAAGTATTTGAATGTTCTTTTCAGAGAAGGTAAGAAGGTTCATGGTATAAATATTCAATCAAATCCTAAGCTATTCGAAGAGTTTAGATTTACAGGGTTATCTAATTTTGATTTCTTTTCTTCTAATTATATTAAATCAATACAAGAGTGAGAAAAATAGCAATATTTGTTGAAGGGCAAACAGAGCTTATTTTTACTCGTGAATTGCTTTTGAAATGTTACGAATGGCAAGACATTTGGATTGAATGTTACTCTCTCTTTAATGACAGAGACTTAAATCCTACTGATTATTCTTATAAGGATCCAAGTGCAAAATTTTATTATCAAATACTTAATATTGGAAATGATGTAAAAGTATTACCAAGTATTTTAAAAAGGGAGAAGTATCTTTTTAGTGCTAACCAATCTTTCGATAAGATTGTTGGTTTGAGAGATATGTATTCAAAAGATTACAGAGAAGCTAATAAGGCTAACACTATAGCAGAAGAAATAAATCAAAAGTTTATTGATATGCACTTAGACACCATAAAGAATAGAGCAAATAGCCCAAAGAATATAGAGTTTCATTTTGCTATTATGGAGTTAGAAACTTGGGTTTTAGCAATTGAGAACGTTTTCTTAAAAATTAGTGATACATTGACTAATGAAATGATTGAAACAAAATTGAATATAAATTTACAAAATATAGATCCTGAAAAACAAGTTTTCCATCCTGCATCTCTTTTAGATGAAATAATGAAATTAATAGGTAATAGTTATGATAAAAAGAAAGGAGAAGTAAATAAGTTTATGGGGATAATATCCAAAGAAAATTTCAATATTTTGTATGAAAGTGATAAATGTGAACATTTTAATCACTTTTGTGATTCAATCGAAGTAAATACTGCTCCCATATCACAAACCGAGTAAACTAATTTCCTCTTTTGGGCTTAGACTTATGTAGCTAGTCATTATTTTAGCTTTCATCTCAAAACTTCTTATTCTTGTCAAAAGAGAGTGAGGAGTTTTTGTATAATCAATAATCAAGTTGGACATACATTTTGTATTTTAGTCAAAAAAAACTATTTCCTTTCAAAAAACGTATAGAAAGCTATATTACCAAGATTTTAATAAAATTATTAGAGTTGGATAAACGAAACTTACTTATAAATAGAAAATAAATATGCAACCCGAATACATTTTTCTCGCAGTATGGTTTGTTGGTGTAATAAGTATAAGTACAATATTTCTAATTAATGGGCGAGAATCATTAAAAAAATTCCCAAAATTAGATGAATCTGAATTTGAGTATATAGAAAATTGGGCATCTGGTAAAACTGAAATGGGAGGAGCAGTAAATGTTTTACAAATTAGAGTTACAAAAAATCAGTTATGGTTGAAAACAAATACTTTTATGGCAGGTATTGCTCAACAATTTGGTTTACTTCATTTAATACCAATTAAATCTTTAAAGTTAGTTGAAAGTGATGGAAAAAAGATTAATATAGAATTTAAAAAAAATGGAAGGTCAAATAAAATAGTATTAATCAGTAGAAGAAAAAGTGATTTAATCAAATTACTAAATGATAAAATGGATAAAAAAAAATAGCTAAAAGAAAAAATATTTTTCTGTTGAGCTTAGACTTGTGTCTTCCAGTATTTATAAGTTCAAACTTTCCTTATTCCCATTAAAAAAAGTAGCGGGCAAGTTTTTTATATCAAAACTTGAATATTTCATTTCTACAAAAATAAGTCTATTCCCTCTACATAGCCAAAATGTTTATCAAGTGTAGCTAAAGGCAAATCATAAGTCAAACAAATAGCTGCAATCCAAATATCATTTTCTGGAATGGGTCTTCCTATCTTTTTGAGTTGATTTCTCACTTTACCATATTTTTCTGCAACTTCATACGTAACAGCCAAAACTTCAGTAGCATTTATAAAACTGGTAATAATTTCTGTATTTTGAGCAACACGAGCAGAATTATTTGCACCAAATAAAAGCTCTCCACATACTATTACAGGTATGCAAGGCGTATAATTTTCTAGTTTATCTACAATTTCAGTATTTCCTTTTAGGATAGCAGAAACTACATTTGTATCTAAAACAATTCTATCCTTTACCATTCGCCTTCTATATTATTAAATTCTGAATTGATAATAGTTTCAATTTCTTCTGCATTTTCTTTAGGCATACTTCCTGCAAAATGTCTAATTGGATTGTTAATAAAAGCAGGTTTTTGATGTTTCATAAGTTCTACAAATTGAGAAACTAAATGCAACATTCCATATCTTTCTAAAATATCCAAATCTAAAATAATCTGTTTTTTTAGTGTAGTATTCATAATTATTAAAATTTATAAGTGAATAATCATTTTTATCTTATCTAACGCAAAAAACTACCTTTACGGTTTCTTTCCATTCATCATTTCCATTATTTTTTCTAAACTCTTTATTTTGTCTTCTAACAATTCTATTTTTTCCTTCAAGTTATAGAAAAAATAATGAGGAACGAACCACCTAGTATTTATCAAGTCTTAGACTTGTGTTTTCCAGTATTTATAAAATCAAATTTTCCTCATTCCAATCAATAAAAGGGAGTGAGGATTTTTTTGACCTTTTTGGGTAATTGATATTATGTTATCTACTCATACATAAAACCTTGGGTACAATACAAAAAATGAACAGACCAACGAAATTTACCATAATCTAAAAATCACAACTAAATTAAAAATTGGAGGTAAAATTATCTAAACTTGAGATTGACAAAATTTGTACTTATTGTTTTGATTATGGAATAAAAAAATCTACAAATAAAAAAAAGGAAAGTCAATTAAGACTTTCCTTTTTTTATTTATTCTATATAAAGAAATTATATAAAATTGACAATTATTCTTTCATCAATTTTTTAACAATTATACCTTTATCTGTTTTGAGTTGAACAGTATAAGCTCCTGAAGTAAATCTTGCCAAATTCAAGTTATAAGAACTTGTATTAGCTGGAATAATATCAGTTTTTACTACACGTCCGAGAGCATCAACCACTGTAATTGTAACTGCATCTTTAACTTCTCCTAATTCAATTAAGAAAGTTCCATTACTAGGGTTTGGATAAATACGTAGAGCTTTGATAAACTCTTCTTCTTCACCTGTAACCACCTCTGGAATATTGAAAGATGCAGTACGAGTCTGGAAAGTACAACCTGTTGAATATGTAACAAGAGCAGAATAAGTTCCACTTTCTGTTGGTGTAATTGTCTCACCACTCAAACTAGCACTTTCTTCTCCATTGAAGAACCAAACTACACTACTAATTTCAGTAGATTCGTCTGCTGGCTCTAAGAAAAGAGTAGTTTCTGTATTACGAAGATAAGTTGTGCTGATGTTTAAACGCTCAATGCTTACTGAGGCAGAAGAAGCACTTGTACAACCGTTTTGAGAAATAGTAACACTATATGATCCACTTGAACTAGCTGTAATAGAATTACCTACATTACTACGGAATACAACTCCATTTCTGCTCCAGTTGTAAGTAACACCACTAACTGAATCAGCTGTAAGAGTTACTTGTTCACCTAAACAGAATACAGAATCAGAAGCAGTAAATGATATAGGAGCTAAAGAAGTAACTTCAACTTCAATGCTATCACTAGCAGTACAACCATCTTCAGTAACTGTAAGTATATATTGTCCTGATTGAGAAACTGAAACTTCTCTTTCTGTGCCAACAACTACATTATCAAGAGTCCAAGAATAAGCAACATTAGCAGATTCAGTTGCTCTAAGCGTTCCATTATCACAGAAACGAGCTAAAGTACCATTAGTAATTTCAGCAATAGGAGCATAATTAAGAATAACACGACTTCTACTTGAAGTAGTTGTACACGTTTCTCTCATAATACGTACTTGGTAACTTCCACTACCAGTAACTGTATAAGAACTTGAATTACTATCAGTAAGTTCAACTCCATTCTTTAGCCATACATAAGTTGCTCCTGCTACTTCATTAGCAGTCAAGGTAGCACTTGCACCACAACTACGAACAGAAGTACCTTCTGAAATAGTTGCTTCAAATGGTGTATTTACTACAACATCTACTTGGGTACGAGTCTGACTTTCTTTTCCATAAACACCAATCATACTAATATAATAAGTTGTGTTTTCAGAAATAGTAAGCGTTGAATAGTTGTTATTATCAGTCTGATCAACTGCTGTTCCACCTGTTTCTGTTGTATAAACATTAAATATTGCTCCACTTCCACTAAGAACAACACCTGCTGAACCTGTTCCACAACTTGGTGTGGTAGAAACAACAGTAGGAGCATTAGGAAAAGTAGCATCATTTGTTTGAGCTGCTCGTGAAGAACGAACAGAACCATTGAGAGCAAACAATCTATAAGCGTGATAGGTATCTGCTTCTAAACCTGTATGTTCGTAGCTATCAGTAGCACCTGAATTAATAGTAGCAAGAAGTGTGTTTCCTTCATAAAGAAGATAACCTGTTGCACCACCAACAGCAGTCCAACTCAAATCAATTTGTGAAGTAGAAACTCCAGTAGCTACAAAACGAGTAGGAACACCTACAGTTACAGGAGCTGATCCTCCTCCAGTGCCTGGTATTGTAACTGTTACATTATTTAATGTACGAGAACAACTTGTTGTAGTATTTGTTGCTACTACTTTAAAGACAGTAGTTGTAGTAAGGTTTCCTGTATTTAATGTAATCGTTCCACCTGTTCCTACAACTGGAGTTCCTATATTATTATTTCCTGCATCTTGTAATTGATAACTTACAGTTGCCTGAGATAATGGTACCTCAATATCACTATTTCCTCCACTAGCAATAGTAGCAGGGTTTGCTACTGTTGTTATGTTAGTAGGCAGTACATTGATTGTAATATCAACAGATGAATTACTTGTTGTGTTAGGGTCAGAAGCAACGACTCTTACTTTATAACCTGTTCCTGTTGCTGTATTCGGAATTACCAAAGATATTGGAGTTGTACCTGCTTGAGTAGCTGTTGGTGTAGTAAAATCTCCTGTCGCATCAGAAAGCTGAGCTGTAAACGTATTTCCAGCAGCATATACTCCTGTTGTTGTGAATGGAACACTAATAGTAGAACCTGCACAATATGTTGTTGGAGCAATTGCACCCAATGAAATTGTAGGAGCAGCCTCATTATCTGTAATAGTAATATTCTGAGTAGTTGTACCACCTAATGTAAGTCCAGATGAAGGAGATGAAATAGTAAGAGTTGCTGTCTCTGTTCCTTCAAAAAGTGCATCATCTACTATAGTAAATGTTGCTGTACCTGTAGTCTGACCATTTAAAATAGTGATAATAGGACTACTAAGAGTATAATCTCCTGTTGTAATTCCTGTTCCACTAACACCTAAATTTACTGTTTGATTTCCATTTACAGCAGAGGCAGCAGTTGCTGTTACTGTAATAGCTGTTGCAGCAGCTTCTGAGCCTGTATTTGCACTTACTGAAAGATTCACAGCCACAGGAGGTGTATTAGGAACAAATGAAATTTCAAAATCATCTATTGCTGCACCTGCTTGTTCTGTATTTGTGTCTGATTTAAATACTACTCTAAATGCTACATTTGTGTTTCCACTTAAGCTAGATACATCAAGTGATTTTGTAGTATAATTAGTAAGTGTTCCCGACATGAATGGAGTACCACCTACTCCAAAACCTGTTCCATTACCTGCCGTAACTGAGTTGTACCAGTTTGTACCTGTAACACTTGGTCCTAATTTAGACCAAGATGCTCCTTTATCTGTAGAGTATTCTACTATCATTCCATCCCAACCACTTTCAAATGAGTGTTTAGCCTGAAAAGATAGCGTATAATTACCTGCTGCTGAAAAATCAAAGTTAGGAGCATAAAGATTTGCATTAGAATTACTTCCATATGTAGTAACAGCCAACCCAGTCACCCAAGCATTTGCACCACTTACAACTCCATTTTTACCTGCAATAGCAGAGTTACCACGTTCCCATGGTGTAGAGCCACTGACATTTTCTGGAGCAAAGTCACTCGTATTTACTTCAAAATTTCCTCCATCAGCTAATGTATAAGGTACATTACGATTTGGAATTACAGTAACAGTTTTAGACATTGTTAATTCAGCACTTCCTCCTCCATTTATAGTAAGGGTAATTGTTTTTACTCCTCCTGTACTATAAGTTACATTATGAGGTCCTACTGTAGTTGCTGTAGCTGGAGTTGCTCCAGCTCCAAAATCCCAACTCCAACTTGTTGCTTTAGCAGAATAATCTGTAAAAAGAACATTTGTACCTGCATAAGTAATTTTTTTATCTATGCCAAAGAGAGCAGCAGCTGGAGAGAATGCATTTGTTGTAAATAAACCTCTACCATGAGTAGCTACTGCGACTAAATTATCTGAGCTACGAATTTGAAGCATATCACAACGAGTATTTGCAAGTCCTGTGCTAGTAGGCTCCCAAAAATCCGCAGCAGGAGCAGCAGTAATATCTTCAGTACTCCAAACACCTGTTTCAGTAGCAATTAATACTTGTCTAGTATCATTAGGATTAAACATAGCCCAACGTACTGGCATATTAGGTAATCCGTGTCCATTATCTTTGCTTGTCCAAGTAGTTCCACCATCAGTTGTATACCATACATTTTGTACTGTATTACCATAGTTAGAATAAGTAACTATAATCTCATTTTCACTAGCACCGAATTCAATAGAAGAAACTGAAACTGCGCCTTGCATAGCAGCTGCTGCTATGTTAGTACCTGTAAATGAAGTTCCTGTATGAGCATTTTCTACTCTCACGACTCTACCTGTGCTTGTACCAACATAAAGAGTTGTGGTACCAGCAGGAGAGTAAGGAGATGCTTTTAAATGTGTAGTATTGCCTGTAGCATTAGAAACTGTTATACTTGTCTTTGTTCCAGCAGGAATTGCCCATCTATATAAGCCTCCATTAGCAGCTCTATAAGAATACAATAAATTTGTAGCATCATCATAGTCAGTTGGATTGATAAAAGAACCATCATTTGAAGTTGCTACTGGTGTAAAAGTATTTCCACCATTAGTAGAGATACGATAGTTATTATATACATAAGAACTAATTTGAATGTTAGAATTGTCTTGGTCAATAAAACAAAATGCTCCATCACCACCTGTTGCTTCAGTAGTAGGATTTGTACCTAAAATAGTGAAACGTTGAGTTCCATTATCTTGAGCTCCAGCTAAGAAATTAGCTGAAAGATTCGCAGGATCCATAGCTACAGCATAAAACTGAGTAACATTATATCCTGAATTTTTATCAGCAAAATTAGGAGTTGGTGCAGTTACATTTGCAGTACGAGAAATTCCTCCATCACTACCTACAAGCATTTCATCAGCACTACCTGGCTTGTAAGCGAATTCATGTATATCTGCGTGAACATATTCTCCACAACCACCTGTCCAATAAGAAATACCAGTCCAAGTAGCTCCTCCATCTGTACTACGGTGTACATCAATACCACCAACAACTACATGATCTGCATTAGTTGGATTCACTTTTAATATTAAATCATACCAAGCTTGTCCACGAGTAAAATCTTGTGTTCCTGGTGCACATGTTCCTTGTTCAAGATACTTTGGTACAGTTACATCCGTCCAAGTTGTTCCTCCATTTATTGTTTTCTTAAAAAAGGCAATATTACTTCCATCACTTGCAACTGCATAAACTATCTGAGAATTTGTAGGTGCTGAGGCTAATTCTATTCTACCACTATTAGCTGGAATAGAAGCAGGCGTAACATTAGTCCAAGTTGCTCCATCCGTAATAGATTTGTGGATTTGTCCTGTACTAAATCCTGCAAATTGAGTTAGAAAGTTAATACTAGCATACACATCTCCATTTGCTGCCACTTCTAAATCAGCTCCACCTTCAGCATTCAAAACTTCAACCCAATCAGTTCCTCCATTAACAGATGAATAAACTCCTCCATTTCCTCCATTACGACAAGTTAATAAAACTGTACCTGTGGGTGTAACAACAATTTTTTGTATATAAGCAAACTCAGCATTTACAGCTAATGTAGAAGATGCTAAACGATTCCAAGTAGTACCTCCATCAGTAGTTTTCCAGATACCTGCTCCAAATTGTGCACCACCATTAAGCCAGCCTTCACCAGTTCCTACATAGAAAATTTGTGTATTAGAAGGATCATAAGCAATAGTAGAGATTGCAATATTTTCCCAAAAATTATTTACAGCAACCCACGTAGGATTTGTTACAGTGATATCGTTAGTGTACCAAAGACCACCACCAACGCCACCAGCCCATACTTTTTTGCCTGTAACATCATTTGGATCATACATAATTGCACGAGTACGTCCACCAACATTATTAGGTCCACGCTCTACCCAATTGACATTGTCGATACGTCGTTGATTGATAGCATCAGCAACTCTAATATCTGTCTGTTCATTCGCTTTTATACGAGCATCCACAGCAACCTCTCCTGTACTTGGATCAGCAGTACGTGCACGATCTTGAAGTCCAGCTAAATCAGGACGATACCTTTTATCTATTTTTTTAAGATCCTTCTTTGTCCATCCAGCATATTTTTCAGATAAGTATTGATAGTAAGCCAGTTTTTCTTTTCCCTTTAAGAATTCAGGATTTGTGTTCTCATCGAACTGATAAGTCATGACTTGCTCAGTATCTGCATTTAGCTTTTGAAATAGCCAAAGTCCTGTGGTAGTAAATATACCAAGAGCAAGCAAACACAAAACAATCCGTAACTTTGAGTATGTATTTTTCGTATTCATCAAAATTGAAGTGTAAATGATTGTTAATTGTAATAAGTAGCACATATTTATTTCATAAAAAATATTTTTTTATATAATATTTAAAAACATTTTTTCATGAAGACGCTATAAATATGTCTGTTTTTTTCAGCGATAGTATAAATGTATTATTTTTTTTTAAGAAAAACATAGTTATTTGACAAAAAACCTAAAATATTTAAGTTTTTTAAAACATTGCCTTATGATAGTAGATATTTCATAAAACCTCCTTATAACAAAATATCCTTTTGAAATAGTACAATTTCTAAAAAATAGATAAATTTTCTCTTAGTTACAGAATAAAGCAAAGCACAACTATAATATTCTTTATTATCTATTATGTCGTCGGTAAGATACCGACAATGGCAAGGCTTTATTTTGCCCATTTACTTAATGATGTGATAATTAACTCAAAATAACTTGCTGTGTATTAATTGATAATTTTATTTCCATTTTACAAGAAAAATAAAACTAATTTTCAATTACACTATTTTCACTCCAATTATAGCAATATCATCACGTTGAGGTTCATTTCCTTGATGTTCTTCAAACTTTTGTTTTACTATTACTCCTTGTTCCCTCATAGAAAGTGAAGCTATTTCTTGAAGCAACTTTTTAAGACTATGAGAACCAAATTTCTTATCATCTGAGTCATTTTGGTCTGCATATCCGTCACTACACAAATAAAAAACATCTCCTTTTTCTAAGATTATTTCGTTTACTTCAAATTGTATTCTTTCTTTCTTTGAATAGCCTCCTATACTTTGTCTAGTTCCTCTTATTTCGTGTAGTTGTTGAGTTGTTTTTTTGAAGTAATACAAAGGACGTTTTGCACCTGAAAAAAGAATTTTACATCTTTCATCTTCTAAATATTCCATAATACAAAGTCCGACATCCATTCCATCATCATTGGTACTATTTTTTTGTTTTAAGGCTTTTTGAATAGTCAGATGAAGCTCTTCCAAAATTCTATCTGAATCTTCTAATTCATTTCTATCAACAAGCGCATCAAGAGCAGCCGAACCAATCATAGACATAAATGCACCTGGCACACCATGACCTGTACAATCTGCGACTGCTAAATATACCTTCCCTTTCAAGTCTGTAAGCCAATAAAAATCTCCACTTACAATATCTTTTGGACGATAAAAAGTAAAGTATTCTCTCAAATGATTATCCATTCGTTCTTGAAAAGGCAAAATAGCATCTTGAATCGTTTGAGCATAACGCAAACTATCTGTAATATTTCTATTTGACTCTTCAATAATTTTATTTTGTCTTTTTACTGTTTCTACTGTCGCAACCAATTCCTCATTGGTAGAGTTTAATTCTTCGTTTGTTGAACTAAGTTCTTCATTTGTAGCATTCAACTCATCATTCATTGTAAGAATCTCTCTTGAGCTTTTCTCAATAACTTGATTTTGAGATTGTACTGTTTCAAGCATTGCATTTAATTCTTCATTGGTAGAATTTAGCTCTTCGTTCGAAATACGTAAGTCTTCTGTAGCTTCTTTTACTTTTATTTCTAATACTTTATTTTGTTCTTTTATCAAATTTTCATTTTCGATAGTTTTTTCTAAAATCTGTTTTTGAGCTGTATCTTTTTGTCTTTTATAAACATTGATTCTGTCTGCTAATGCAAAAGATAACAAAATTACTTCTGAAGCTGATCCAAAAAGAACAGCATTATTAGTAAACCAAGTATGAGGAATAGCTGCGTTAAGTTGTAAAATAAATATAATCAAGCCTACAAGATAAATAGACCAGGCAAATAAGAAAAAACGGGCAGGTTTATATCCTTTGATTAGAAGATAAATGGTGATTACTAATAAGTAAATAGCCATCAAAATAACAGCTAATTGTCCAATTATTGCACTTACACCATATACGCCTAATACGCCAATAATCATACTTACTATTGTCATAAATAGTAATACAAATATACCTTTGTCTAATTTAGGATAATTTTTGTGTAGTTCTAAAAAACTTCTTGCAAAAAGAAGCATAAAAAATACTACAAATGAAGAAATAACAGGAATATAAAAATTGATTTTTTCAGAAGCAGACCACAAAAACTCAAAAGAATATCCTTTGAACATCGTATAAGTTAGACAAATTCCAAAAACATAAATTACATAATATAAATAGAGTTTGTCACGAACAGAAAAAAACACAAATAAATTGTAAAGTCCCATCACAAGCATAATTCCAATATAAACACCAATTGCAATATCAAAAGGATGTTGTGCTTCAAGAATTTTCTTTGCTGTACCAATAGATAAAGTAGTTTGGGTAGGAAAATTACTTTTTATGTAGAGATAAAATACTTTCTTTTCTCCTTCATTCAGTGGTAATAAAAAGTTAGGCTCTGTATATTGTATTTCTCTTTTTTGAAAGGCAAATGAAGCTCCTGACACACCTAATTGTTGTAGTTTATTATCTATTTTTTCAAAAAATATAACTGAATCCAACATAGGATTATTAATTTCAAGGTATATCTTTTCATCTACTTTTCGCTCTATTTCAATACGAAACCAAAATGCAGATTGAGTATTAGCAAAATTCAGAACCTCTCCTTCATTTTTGATAAAGTTAGTTTTGAAATCTAAAATGTGATTTGGATTTGAAATGAGCTGACTTGTAGTGTCTTCCAAATAGGTCAATTTATCAGCAATACTAATTGTTTTTTCCGTTGAATTGTAAGATATAGTAATATCTTGACCAACTAAAAAATTAGGTAGTAGAAATAATAAAACAAAAAAGAGTGTAGAGATTTTTAAGGGCATTCTTATGGAAAAAAAAAGGGTGCATAATAAGGAAAACAATGAAAAACAATAAATTATTTGGGGAGTTAAGTTTGAAAGAATATAGAAATTATTTCAAACAAAAAATCTTGATAAAATACAAATAAAGATTATATCAAATTAATCACACCAAACAATATAACAATAATACACCTTTTTTTAAAACTTAAATACCACAAAATTAATTTATTTTAGATGAAACCACGTCAAATTTAATAAAATGCAATATTTTATAAACAAACCAGAACTTAAATCAGCGTGTGGTATAATTTAATTTGATTATCTATTCGCCTTACGACAGTAACACATACAAGAAATCATTCAATTATGGAATTTGGAAAATTACAAAATATAAATAATATAGATTTTACATTGCTAGATAACCATCCAGAAACGGAGGCATTCTTATCAAAATTAGAACCAACACCAAAACCTATTATTCGTATTGCTGCACCTGTTTGGGGAACACCTGAATGGAAAGGAATTTGGTATCCCCAAAAAGCAAAACCCACTGATTTTTTATATCATTATTCACGTCAGTTTGATTCTATCGAACTCAATGTTACTCATTATCAAATTCCACCTGAAGAGCGTATTTTGAAATGGAAAGAGATGACTCCTAAAGGATTTTTATTTTGCCCCAAAATATATAAAGGAATTAGTCATCATAAACAACTTGTAGATTGTGAAGACTTGACAAATGTCTTTTGTGATAGAGTTGCGCTTTTTGGAGATAGATTAGGCATTTGCTTTTTACAGCTCCCCCCTCATTTTTCACCACAGAAAGCAGGAGTTTTAATTAATTATTTAGAAAATTTCCCTGCTGATACTCGTCTTGCTATCGAATTTCGTCATAAAGATTGGTTTGATTATCCCAACCAAGAAACTAGAGAAGCTGTAAGAGAAGTTTTTTCGGTTATGCGTCGCTATAATTTTACTGCTCTCATGACTGATGTTTCGGGAAGGCGTGATGTAATGCACATGCGACTGACTTCTGACACCATGGTTTTGCGTTTGGTGGGAAATTCTTTAGACAAAACAGACTATCAACGTATGGAAGATTGGGTAGAAAGAATGGATAATTGGATAAAAGAAGGCTTAAAAGAATTTCATTTTTGGTTACATCAACCAGAAAATATCAAAACGGCAGAAATGGCTGTTTTTCTGATTCAAAAACTGAAAGAAAAAGGATATAAAAACATAGTGCCTCCAAAGAAAATTGAAACAGAAACAAAAAATGATATGCCTTCGCTTTTTTGAGAAAATTTATCTAAATGGTTTATAATATGCTTTAGTAGCTAACTTAAGCATTGGAAGATCGCCTTTCGTATCCCCATAAGCATAAATTTCATCATACTTTTTTATGTCATATCTTTCTAAGATACGCTTTACTTTTTCCTTACCATAACAATTTTTAGATTTTAATTTACCTGTATAATTATAATTTACTATTTCCAGTTCTGTACTAACTGAATCAAAATCCAATTTAGTAGCCCATTTCTCTATAAAATAAGAAGGAGATGCAGATACAATAACTATTTTATGTCTGTTTGCTTTATGCCATTCCAAACACACTAATGCTTCTTTTCTACACATACTGTCTATTTTTTGCTCTATAAATCTTTCTACTAAATCATTTATTTCTTGTACTGAATATCCTGCTATAAATTTTTTTATAAACCTTTCCTTTAATTTTTCATTAGATATAATTTTCGCATAAAATGCTATAATATAAAAAAATAAAGAAATCAATTTAAAAATAAATATTAAAAGTCCATTTTGATATACTAAGAAAGGCACAAAGGTATCTCTCTTTGTTATTGTTCCATCAAAGTCAAAAAATGCAATTATCTTTTCTTTATCCATAAATAAGAAATGTTATACTAATAAGCCATAAACTAACAATAATTTTAAGTATGGCATCTTTGTAAAGTAAAGTAGTGGGGTCACTTTCTTCAGAAGTAAAGACAAGTTGCAGATAACGAAGAATACCTATAACTAAGAAGAAAGAGGTTAGATATAAATATTCTTTATATTTCCCTGCAAAAGTAGTAGCTTCGATGGTATATAGTATATATAAAAGCGAAATGACTCCACTCAAAAAACTCAAAACAGCATCTATAAAAGAGATAGAATAGTTGCTAATAGATCCTCTCAAAACTTCTCCTGAGTTTTCTTTGATTAATACATCTTCTCTTCTTTTTGCAAATCCTAAAAGTAATGCTACTAAATATATTATTAATACTAACCAATTACTAGGACTAACAGCTACCATTAATCCACCAGCAAATAGGCGAATTACAAAACCTATTGCAATCATAGAAACATCAATAATTGCAATATTTTTTAACCAAAGTGTATATAAAATGTTGTTTGTAAGATACAATACACATAAAAATACAAAATATATAGGTAAGAAAAAAAATGATACTATTAAGAAACTTGTCAATACACCAAAAATAACCCAAGCTGTTTGTAGAGATAAAATACCAGAAGGCAGAGGGCGTTTTTTTTTGCGATAGTGCATTTTATCTTTTTCTATATCCTTTATATCGTTAAGAATATAAACACAAGACGAAGTAATACTAAAAATAAAAAATCCTATACAAACTTGTTGTATCAAAAAAATATCAAAAAATTTCCCTGAGAAAAATAAAGGAGCAAATAATAATAAATTTTTTATCCATTGCTTAACTCTTAGTAAATCTAATATACCTTTTATAGCCATAATCTAGTAGTAATAATACAAACATAAAAATAAATATATCAGAGTAATATCTTTGACGCATATTTTCTCCTATCTCAAACATAACACTTGTTAAGAAAATATAAGTTACATTATACAGCACAAAGAGAAAAACTTTTTTTATAAATATATTTTTTCCACTTGCTAGATAGATGATAGAAATCAAAAAGGTAGATATATAGATCAATACAGCTAATAAAGAGGTTGTTTTCCAAGAGTTTTTAAGTGAATATCTGTTATCAACTAAATTCTTATTCACATATGACTCACGCACTCCTATTAAATACTTATAGTTTGCATAATAGTTATTCATTTTATTGATATTTCCATTATTATGAAAACCTATAAATTCTGTAGTAGGAGCAAAAAAGCTAGTTATTCCGTTTTCAATTCCTTCCAAATAAATAGTTGGGTACTTATCTATCAATTGCAATATAGCCTTTTTATAAAATTGATTAATTCTAAGAAATGCAATATGGTTTGAGTTTATATTATAATTATTTTCTAAGTTGTGCAGAGTAGCAATTTTTGGATAGTTTAAACGACCTTGTTGAGCGAGATTTGTATTCCCTATTTTGTATGTATCTGCCCTATCATATATTTTCCCTTCGCTAATCCATTTTCTAGTAGAAGAATCTTCTATTACATCAAAATTTACAGAAGAATTATATACATAATACTTTGAAATATTTGTCCACATAAAACTAGAAGTACCCAAAGTATCATAAATGATTTTATTTTTCAAGAAAAATGAAAATGGTAAAAGTAAAAGCAAAACAGCTACATAATAATGTTTGAATGAATATCGCTTAGTTATAAATAATAAACTAATCAAACCAATGATCCAAACTATATGGAAGGCACTTCTCACACCTATCAAAAATGTAGCAACTAGCAAGGAAAATACTAAATGTTTTATTTTTGATGTTTTGAGAAATTTTATGTACCAATATATAAACTGTGAAATCGCAGCTAAAACAATAAAATCATAAAACAAAAATTTCTCATAAATAATAAAATCAGGTAAAATCATAAATATACAGATACCTACAAAAGAAATAATTCTGTTTATATTTAATAAGTTAGCAATTTCAAAAATAGTGACACAGGTTAAAATACCTAGTGATAGATGAAATAAATGCATCAAAACTCCAAATAAATGAGTATGTCCACTACTTACTTTGAGGAAGACACCTATAATTAGATTATAAAGAGGAGGTTGGTGATGAATATAAGTTAATGATTCTAAGAGATTATTCTCTAAAGAATCAACATTTAAAACATGAGGAAACCACAAAAAAGAATGATAATCAAACCCAACTCCTATGAAATGTAGATAGATCCTAGAAAATAGATAAACGCTTAGAATTCCTACTTTTAAATAAAAACTCTGATTCAATTTTATGGCAAACATGGTAATAAATAAGAGGTTGATGAACTTAAAGAAATTTTTATTTTTCTATTATTTCATAAATATATGAGCAATATAAAAAAGATAAATGGTAGTGTGGTCAATTTTACTACACTACCAAAAAAATAGAATATCCTAATATAAATTTTTCTACTGCATTCCACCTGCTGCACTATATTTTTGAATAGCATCGGTAAATATCTTCTGACGTTTTTTCAAACTATCCAAACGAGCTTGGTCACTATCAGAAAACTCTATTTGTACTTGATTTCCATCATCATCAACTATTACTTTATTTTCTTCTTGCATCATTGACTTTTTAGCTTCCAAACGCTGAATTTCTTGTGTTGTCATGGCATCAAGTTGTCTGTAAACTGACATCAAAACACGCATTTGAATACTACTACGCTGAATTATATCACTATAATTAAATTGATTCAAATTGTTTTTATAGACAAAATTCAGATTTCCCATAGCACGACTAGAAATATCTTCTGCAAGAGCCAAAGCTTTATCATCTGCTTCTGCTAAGTGATACAACTGAACAAAATAAGGCTCATAATAACTGTAAGGAACATTCATAACTGGCAACTGTTCGAAGGCTTTATCTAGTGTTTCAATCGCTTTTTCCTTATCACCACGCTCAAAATACTCCTGCGCTAAACGGAAATAAACCTGACGGAATTGCGCTCCAAACTTCTTGTATTCGTCATCGTAATATCCTTCTGTTTGCATTCCTCTAAACTGGAATTCATCAACAGCCTTTTTCATTTCTTCAAAATTTACTTCTCCCAAATCGCCATTGTTTTGTGCAGCAATTGGCATCAAACGATACACCATTCCATCCATTTGAAGATATTCTCTCAAATTGAAATTAATCGTATTAGCAGAAGTTTGGTTGAAATAAATAGGACGTTCCCATTTATTGGTTGCAATTAAATCTAATAACAAAAGGTCATTTTTGTAAATATTATTTCCTTTAATATCAAATTCCATTATATCAACAACACGATTTTCTTTTCCTTTAGGGATAAATCCTTTTGATAAAACATCTTGTTTATTGATAGCTAAAGCAAACTTTTTAGAAAGAAGCTTTCCTGTGCTACTTCCATCTTGCAACTGAACCATTACACGAGGGTCTTCTTTTTTAAGAAGCTCAATATACGTTTCCAAATTAACAGGTGAATTGATGTTTTTGTCTTCTGAACCATCTCTATTTCCAACATAAACGATATAATCATTTTTTCCCTGAACATAATCTTCTCTTTCTAAAGAAATTGGAAGAGGAGGAGAATCATTTACTTGAGTTGTCATTTGGTCAGCATACCAATCTGTTGAAAAATAACTCAAAACAGCTACCCTAACATCAGTACGGAATCCTTCCACATCTTGTACATACCAAAGTGGGAAAGTGTCATTATCTCCACCAGTAAATAAAATAGCATTTGGTTCACAAGCTGCAAGTGTATTTCTAGCTTGATCAACTGATAAATAACGCCCTGTACGATTGTGGTTATCCCAACCTTTTGCGCCCATAATAGTAGGCACTACAAGTGCTATAACTAGTGCAACACTAGAAGCTGCCATTCCAGAAATATGTTTTTTCAAGAAATTAGCTATGGCAAGCATTCCCAAACCTATCCAAACAGAAAAGGCATAAAATGATCCTACATATACATAATCTCGTTCACGAGGTTCGACAGGAGGAGAATTGAGATAAAGCACAAGACCTATTCCCATAATAAAGAAAATCAGGAAGGTAATCCACCAACCTTTTTGGTCTTTACTAGCTTGGAAAATAAAGCCTAGTATTCCCAAAATAAGAGGTAACATATAAAAATTATCTCTTGCTTTGTTGGTAGCTAAATCTACTGGTAATTCTTTTCCTAAATCTTCAAAAGGAGCAAGCCATCCTGCTTCTTTGTCATCGCTTTGTCTTCCTGCAAAATTCCACATAAAGTATCGGAAGTACATATGTCCGAATTGATAAGTAAACAAGAAGTTTATATTATCAGCAAAATTTGGTCTTTCTCCATCTGCTAATTTGAGCCATTGTTTGTAGAGTTCTGGGTGATTACCACTCTGACTGTAAATACGAGGCATAAGCATATTGCCTTTATTATCATAAGTAACTTCAAACTTATGGTCAAAAACTTCATACTTTTCTTCCCCTTTACGATACATAGCAGCTCCTATATCCTGTCCTGTGCGTTCAGAAGCAAATGTTCTTCCATATACAAGTGGACGATCTCCATACTGTTCTCTTTTCAAATATGAAACAAAGGTCATTACATCTTTCGGACTATTTTCATTAATTGGTGTATCTGCGTTCGAACGAATTACGATAAGTGAATACGTACTATAACCTATCATTATAAAAGCAAATGACAAAAGAGCAGTATTTAATGGTACATTTTGCTTTTTAATAGAATAAAAAATTCCCCAAACAAGAGCAGCTATAAAAGCAATTGTAAAAAACAAAGCCCCTGAACCAAATGGTAAACCAAAAGTATTTACAAAGGCAACTTCAAACTTGGCTGCTATAGAAGGCAATCCAGGGATTACACCATAAGTAATCAAAACAACAATTCCTGTTCCTGCCAAGAATGTCATAATCCAACCCAATGTACTTTCAGTTTTATATTTTTTGAAATAATAAACATAAGCCAATGCAGGCAAAGCAAGTAAGTTAAGAAGGTGAACACCAATAGAAAGCCCTACCAAATAAGCAATAAAAATAAGCCAACGATTAGAATCTCTCTCATCATCTATGCGTTCCCATTTGAAAATTGCCCAAACTACAATTGCAGTAAAAAAAGATGACATTCCATACACCTCAGCCTCTGCTGCCGAAAACCAAAATGAATCTGAAAAAGTATAAGCCAAAGCACCAATAGCACCACTTCCCAAAATCATTATTTTCTCGGCAAGTGTATAATCATTTTCTTGTGCATCTAAGCCTTTTTTAAGGTCTGTTTCAGTTTTTGCATCCATTACTTTCTGTAAAGTAGGTCGTACAATACGACGAGCAAGCATAGTTATTGTCCAAAACAAAAACAAAATAGAAAAACTACTACATAGAGCAGAAAGCATATTTATCCAATATGCTACTTCCAAAACATCTCCAAAGGCAAATAAAGAAAAAATACGCCCTACCAATAAGAAGAAAGGCGCACCAGGTGGGTGAGGAGCCATTAGTTTGTATGAAACAGCAATAAATTCTCCACAATCCCAAAAACTAGCTGTGTTTTCAAGAGTGAGTATGTAAACAGTAGTAGCAATCAAAAAGATTAGCCAACCTACAATAGTATTAAGACGATTAAAACCCATATTTTTACAGTTATCAGTTACCAGTAATCAGTTATCAGTAAATACAGTTTGATAAATAGACTGAATAACCTTTTTTATTAGAAATTTCTTTTCAAGACACGAAAATAGGAAAAGTTTATCAACTAGTATATATTCTTTGGATTAAATTATTGTAATTTAGAAAAAGAGAAGAAAAAATTACCTTTTTTGAAGATTTTTAAAGTTTTTGAAAATATTCTTCTACAAAATCATTTATTTTTTGTCCTAAAACTTTATTGAGATTTTCATAAGATTCGAAAGTCCAGCCTGCCACATGAGGAGTCAGAATTACATTTTGCATAGCAATAAGCTGCTCAAGCTGTTGTTTTTGTAAGGTGGTAAATGTTTTTAATTTTTCATTTTCAAGAACGTCTAAACCTGCACCTTTTATTTTTCCATTTTCTAGATATTTCAAAAGCGAATTTGTATCTACAACTTCTCCTCTTGAAGTATTAAAGAAAAAAATGGCATTTTTGAAGTTTTTAAAAAAAGTAGCATCTACAAAATGAAAATTTTTATTTTCTCCATTTATATCATCATCTAAGGGAATATGAATTGATACAATTTGCGCTTTTTCTTGTAATTCTTCTAAAGTAACAAGCCTTACAAAACTATCCTGTTTTTTATTTCTTTTATCATAAGCTAAAACTTCGCAACCTAGAGCATGTAATTTTTGAGAAAGCAATCTTCCTACATTTCCATAACCTATTATTCCGACTGTTTTTCCTGCTAATTCTACTCCCCTGTTTTCTTCCCTTTTCCATTCAAAATTAGCAATATTACTTTGTGATTTCTTAAAATTATTCAATACCGAGAATATTAAACCTAATGTATGTTCGGTAACTGCATTTCGATTTCCTTCAGGAGCTGTAAGCAGTTTGATATTCTTTTGAATGAGTATTTTTTTGTCTATTCCATCTGTACCTGAACCTACACGAGCAATAAAAAGTAACTCTTTAGTGTGCTTTAAGAAGTCTTCATCAATAGCAAATCTACTTCTTAGGATTAATCCATCAAAATTTTGTATTTGATTTATAATATCACTATCTTTCCAGTCACAAGCATAGATATATTCTATTTTATTATTTGAAAAGTGAAAGTTAAAGGAGTCATGTAATGTGTCAGCAATAAGCACTTTTAGTGTTTTTTTCATGAAAAATTAGATTTTATATTTAATATTGGAGCTTTTTTTGGAGTGATTATGATAAATTGTATGTTCCTTATTTCAAATGTAACTTTTTTAAAATGCCTATCGTTTGTTAAAATAAAACAAAAATTATTAATTTGATATTAGTTTCTATTTAATATCAACCAACTAATAAACCTGCTTCAATATTATAATTAATCCAAAAAGTCCCCTTTTTTATTTATACCATTATGAATTCTATACAAAAGCAGTCTGCTAATAATCCAAATCAAGGAAGTATTCGTAACTTCATTGATAAACTCATTAGTACCTATGCAAAAGAAGATGAGCTAATTCAAAAGGTAATTGAATCACGTCTTTTTCTGAATGGCATACGTCCGACTGAGTATAATAATAATACACCTGATGATACACAAGTTTTAACTAAATTGAGTAATATAGAGAAAGATTTAGCTAAAATTTTCATGTGATATATTTTGAATCGTATTGAGAGTATCTTTTAATTAATAAATTCCCCTTATTTATCAAATTACTCTCAATATTCCTACTACTTCAAATTTATCAAAAACATTTTCATTGTGAGGAGCATCATTTTGAAGTTCTGATGTGAGGTCTTGTCCTGCCCAATGCTGATAATGCTTTCCTTTTACCCAAAGTCTAGAGTCAGAAACATCATAAATCAAGTTCTTGTAAGCACACCAAATCTCAGGACGATCTTGTCCATTTCGTAAAGCAAGTTGAGACTTGGTATAAGAAGGTAGATTTTCTTTACTTGAATCAGAGAAGTTATTAATCATAATTTTTTATCAGTACATTTTTTTGTAAATTAAGAAACAATCTAAGAGAAAATTTTACACATTATCAAGTCTATTCACAATCATCATGAACACAATCGTTTTTATTTGGGAAGTTACTTTGTTTAGTTCTCTCCTTATTTTGCTTTCCATGATGCAAGATTGGAGTAAATTTTGGCTTTTCAAAAATTATATAGAAAAACGACAACAAAAAAGAGATGAATTAGCAGCCGAAAAATTATTAGATAATTTACCAAAAGGGGTAATAAGATATAAAGAGAGAGAAATTTCACAAAATGACTCTCTAAATTCCTAAAACTTCTCAAAATTTATCTATGCTCTATTGCGAGTAAAATAATTGTACGTATTTTTGGACTGTGAAAGAACGCATTGTAATTATACCGACCTACAACGAAATCGAAAACATCGAAGCTATTATTCGTGCTGTATTTTCGTTGGAACTTCCATTTCACGTCCTCATTATTGACGACGGCTCGCCAGATGGAACAGCTTTGAAAGTTAAAGAACTTCAAAAAGAATTTATTAATTCTCTTCATATTGAAGAGCGAAAAGGAAAACTAGGCTTAGGAACAGCTTATATTCATGGCTTCAAATGGGCTTTAAAAAATGAATATCAGTTTATTTTTGAGATGGATGCTGATTTTTCTCATAACCCAAAGGACTTGATTCGTCTTTATACTTCTTGTGCAACTGAAAATGAAGAAGGAATTAGAAATGATGTAGCGATTGGTTCTCGTTATGTGCAAGGTGTAAATGTAGTAAACTGGCCTATGAGCAGAGTTTTGATGTCTTATTTTGCCAGTATTTATGTCAGAATAGTTACAGGAATGCCGATTCATGATGCGACGGCAGGTTTCAAATGTTATCGTAGAGAGGTTTTGGAAACCATAAATTTGGATACCATAAAATTTGTCGGTTATGCTTTTCAGATAGAAATGAAATTTACTGCTTGGAAATACAGTTTTAGAGTGGGAGAAGTTCCTATTATTTTTACAGACCGAACCAAAGGAACTTCAAAAATGTCTTCAGGGATATTTAAAGAGGCTTTTTTTGGTGTCCTTCAAATGAAGATTAATAGTTTTTTTAAGAAATATGTTCGTAAATAACTCTAAATGAGATGTGAAGCTGTCGTTTAGGTGTCAAAGCCTCGTTTACGGTTAGAGTAACGATGGTTAAAATTTAATACTCTTTCTGAAAAGCACCATTTTTCAAAATTACAGTCGGAATTTTATTGACTTTTGCTTCATTAGAAAGTAGTTTTATTCTTGAACTGTAATTTGTATCATCAAAAACTATATATTTCGTTTTGATATCTTTGAGGTCTGCCAGTGTATAAATTGGATTATTACTTATCCAAACTATTTCAATATTATCTAATTTTGGCAGAAATTTAGTATCTTTTTCTAGCCTTTTATTCCATAATAGAATAGTTTTATTATTCCAAAGGATAATTTTTCCTCCATTCCAATCACGGATTTGTACTATTTCAGTATTTGGTTCTTCAGTATAAATTGAATCCAAATTGATACGTTTATTTTCAGTTTTTCCATTTGAAAGTAAATCTCCAGTAAGCCAATAACTTTGAGCTTCTTCATTGTAAAAACTAGCCGAATCTAAAAGTGTAACACTTCTCCTTCCTTCTTGTAAAGACAAAGAAAAACCTTTTCTTATCTGATAAAAAACCAATCGTTTTTGATTTTCTGCATCTATATTTTTGTATAAATTTATTCCACAAAACAACAGACTACACAGCAAAGAGAAGTAAAAGAAAATCCTTCTTGGTAAAACAAAAAAACAATACACAGTTATCATTAAGGCATACAAAAGCATACTTTCCATAAAACTAATCCTGATATTTTCTAAAACTGAAAAGGGTAATTTTTCTATTCCAAAAACTAAATAATTGACAGCATATATAATCCAAGATAAAATCATTCCTAGAAAAGAGCTTACTGTCATACTGAAAAAACTAAACAAAATTATAGCTATTGCAAACCCCAAAATAACCATAGCAGCAGGAATTACTACAAAACCAGACAACCAAAAATAAGAAGGAAATTGATGGAAATAATATAGACAAATGGGGAAAGTAATAAGTTGGGCAGCTAAAGAAACTGTCAGCAACTCCCATCCTTTTTTAATAAACCAGCTAGAAGGTTTCCAAACTCTGACTATTTTAGGTTGGATAAGTACAATTCCTAAAACAGCCAAATAAGAAAGTTGAAAGCCTACTTCAAAAATCATATAAGGACTAAAAATAAGCAATAAAAAAGCAGAAAAAGCTAAATTATTATAAATATTTGTACGTCTACTAAAAGTAAGTCCGATTTGAATAATAGCAAACATTACTGACGCACGAAGCACAGAAGGTGAAAGTCCAGTAAGAAAAGAATAACTAAACAGAACACCTAAAACAAAAAATAAATATAGATATTTAAGTTTATTATGCTTTCTCAAAAACCCTAGTAAAAAGGCAATCATAGCACTCAAAATACCTACATGCAGACCAGAAACAGCTAAAACGTGAGTTGCTCCAGCAGAACGATAAGCATTTTGTACTTCATTATCAATTCCATCTCTAATTCCTAAAAACAGAGCACTTGCTACTCCATAACTTTGCTTTGAAGGTATCATTTTTTTCAAAACACTATCCGAATACATACGAAAATCAATCGCTTTTTTACGAAACTGTTGTAAAAGAGTTAAGTTACTTTGAGTTTCAGAATTATTTTGATTGTTTACTAAGACAATTTCATACGAATTGATAAAATCTTGATGCCAAATATAATGGTACTTTAAATATTTTTGATAATCAAATGACGATGGATTTTCTGGTGGATTTGTCAGAATAGGAAACCCTTTTATCAATAGTTCATCTCCAAAATTATACGTTTTATCTACATGGTTTGCAAAATTTGTGTCATTTAGAAACTGATTCTTTTTCAGATACACCAAAACTTTTCCTTCTGCAAGCTGCCACGCTTTTTCAGTGCGAATTTTTTCTATTTCAAACTCAAATTTATATGATTTTTCACGCTCTTGAATCTCTGAAACAACTTTTCCTTGATATGCTAAAACTGTATTTTGATTGTTTTGAGAAATATTTTTGATATGTAAAGGACGTTCTTTTGGATTTATATTAGCTACTAAACTCATTCCAAGCCCTACAAAAACACCTACTAAAGTTAGTAAATGAAGCCAAGAAAAACGAGTTTTTGAAGTTGCTTTTACAAAAAAATGAAGTCCAAAATAAGCGACTACAAAAGCAGTAAAAATTCCTAATGAAAATGCTAACCCAATTTGAGAATATTCTCCTACCAAAATACCAATAATCAATGCCAAAACAGGACGTACAAGTGGATACGAATCCCAACGAAAAAGAGGTTTATCTCTTGGGCTCATAGGAATTAGTTGGTTTATAGATTTAGGATTATTTTAAATTTTGATCATCGTTGAGACGTTGCAGTCACACGATTTTTTATTTTTCTTGAAAACTAATTTTTTCTACAAATTTATCATACGTTTCTTTCTCTTCTTTTGGATAACGAATTTCAAAAGACCGAAAGCCAGTACCTGTTTTTTCAGTTCGCAAATAATATACTTTACCATTCTCAAATCCAGAAATCACAAAAAAATTAGAATTAATGGTTTGATACTCTACTTTTCTATTTTGAGAAATATATTGTTTTTCTTGCTCTAAAGTTCTGTTTTGCCCATTTACACTTCCCCATACTAGGAGTTCTATTTTGCCACCATCGATGTAAAAAATTTGTCCATCGTTACTCTTCGAACTTCCAAAGGGTTCAAAAACAGCAGGGTAGTCCAAACAATACTCAAAACGCTCATTGCAATAGGTAGATTGAGTAGAGCAGGAAGAAATTAGAACAGGAAATAAAAACAAAAAAAGATATGTAACTATTTTGATTTTCATATCTTAAATGTATGGAATATTTTTGGTAATTGGAAAAAATTAGGCTTTTTTTATTATTAAGATATTGCATCATCTATTGGAACAAAATAATAAAGGTGTTAGCATAATTAAAATTACATAGAATCATTTGTTTTTTAAACTCTCATCTATTCTTTTCTTTGCTATTTTGAAATAACCTTTATCCAATTCATAACCTACAAACTCTCTGTTCAACTCTTTGCAAGCTACCCCAGTAGAGCCACTTCCCATAAAAGGGTCTAAAACAATTTGGTTTTCAAATGTTATTAGTTTTACTAGATGTTGCATCAGTTCGACAGGTTTCAAAGTAGGGTGAGAATTAAAATCATCTTTCTTTTGTCTTACTTTAGGTACTAAAAAAAACTTATCATATCCATCTTCAAAAGCATCTGTTCGGATAATATTTGCAGGTACTCTTCCTTTTTCATGAGGATTATGTCCTACTTTGCCTTCATTTTTTTGATATGGAATTCTAGTTTCTTCAAAGTTTAAAGCTCCTGTTCCGTATTTTATAACATTTTGAGCTACTTTTAATCCTTCTTCAATTGGTTTTTGAATCAAAATAATAGGTTCATAGGCAGGTTTGAGTCCTAAGCCAGTTCCATCATATTTTTTTCCTATTTCAGAGTTTGGGGATAATTTGTGATTTTTATCTGTTTTATAACTTTCTGCACCTTCTTTTTTATAACCTTGTACATATTTATACTCTCCTACTTTTTTACTTTCTACTCCTAATTCTTTATCTATTGAAAGTCCGACATTTCTACTTTTTGGCATTCCATTGAGATACGACCAAAATAAAACATCTTTTATCAAAAAACCACTATCTTCCAAATCTACCATAAGTCTGTGCATAAGCCGAACCGAACTAAAAACTAACCCGAAACTGCCAAATTTCATCTTTTTAAAGCTATTTTTCCATACTTTTTTGTTTGGTAAACTCTTATCCCAATCATTTTTTTGATAAGAAATACCATACGGAGGGTCAGTAATTAGAGCATCAATAGAATTATCTTCTATTTCTTTTAGTTGGTGAGAACTTTTATTGTGGAGTTGAGGCATTTTTATAAATATCATTGATGGTTGTATGAACTTACTCTAAATTATTCTTTATGTCTTTTAAAAGGCTTTAAATTAGGATATATTTTACACAAAAAAAACTTAACAAAATAGATTGTTAAGTTTTTACATAAATTTCATGAAGTCATAAAACTCTTACAAAGGCAAATTACCATGCTTTTTCCTTGGCAAAGAATCTACTTTATTTTCTAGCATTTTGAAGGCACGAAGTAATTTTTGACGTGTTTGTTCTGGCAAAATCACTTCATCGATATAACCTCTATGCGCTGCACGATACGGATTAGCAAATTTTCGGTTGTACTCGTCTTCTTTTTCTTTTAGCTTTTCAGCAGGGTTCTCAGAGGCTTTAATTTCGTTTTTGAAGATAATTTCGGCTGCTCCTTTTGCTCCCATTACAGCAATCTCTGCATTTGGATAAGCATAATTCATATCTGCGCCAATATGTTTTGAGTTCATTACATCATACGCACCTCCGTAAGCCTTGCGAGTAATGACCGTAATACGTGGAACAGTTGCTTCACTAAAAGCATACAAGAGTTTTGCACCGTCATTAATTACACCATTCCATTCTTGATCAGTTCCAGGTAAAAACCCAGGTACATCTACAAAAACAAGCAATGGAATATTAAAAGCATCACAAAAACGAACAAAACGAGCTGCTTTTTTACTTGCGTCAATCGTCAAACAACCAGCTAAATTTGAAGGTTGGTTTCCTACAATTCCGATACTACGTCCACCAATTCTACCAAAACCAACTAAGATATTTTCAGCATAATTTTTATGCACTTCTAAAAAGCTATCTTCATCGATTGTTCCTTCAATAACTTCACGCATATCATACGGTTTATTGGCATCTTCTGGAACAATAGTATTCAAAACTGGACGAAGTTCGTCATCTTTTGCTTCATAAGGATAAACTGGCGCAATTTCTTCACAGTTTTGAGGAATGTAAGAGATAAGTTTTTTCAAATCTTCGATACACTGCACTTCATTGGCACAAGAAAAATGAGCTACACCACTTTTCGTACTGTGCGTACTTGCTCCTCCCAATTCTTCGGCTGTAACTTCTTCGTGTGTAACCGTTTTGACAACATTTGGTCCTGTTACAAACATATATGAAGTATTTTCGACCATCATAATAAAATCTGTAATAGCAGGAGAATAAACAGCCCCACCAGCACAAGGTCCCATAATGGCAGAAAGTTGAGGAATTACGCCTGATGCTCTTGTATTTCTATAAAAAATATCTGCATAACCAGCTAAAGAAACGACACCTTCTTGAATTCTTGCACCACCCGAATCATTAAGACCAATAATAGGCGCACCATTTTTCATTGCCAAATCCATTAGTTTACAGACCTTTTCAGCATGTACTTCTGAAAGCGAACCACCAAAAACAGTAAAATCTTGTGAAAACACATAAATCAAACGACCACTTACAGTTCCATAACCAGTGACGACACTATCACCTAAATAATGTTCTTTGTCTAGTCCAAAATCTTTAGCTCTGTGCATTACAAAACGTCCAATTTCTTCAAAAGAACCTTCATCTAAGAGTAATTCTATGCGTTCTCTTGCAGTAAGTTTTCCTCGTTTGTGTTGTGCATCAATACGATTTTGTCCACCACCGAGCATTGCTTCTGCATTTTTTCGGTCTAAGACTTCGTTTGGAGTTTGTCCGTTATATGGGTTTTGTTGGCTCATGTGTTTGGTTTATGTTTTTAAAATTCTAAATAACTTGTAGATAGGATTTGCAAGTGATTTTTATGATTGATATGATAAATACAGGATAATAAAATCAGAATTCAAAACCAGTATCAAAAAAATAAAATTCGTAATTCGTAATTCGTAATTCGTAATTCGTAATTCGTAATTCTAATACTATTTCTCCTTAAAAATAATACGAATCGGCACACCTTCAAATCCGAAATGTTCACGAATTTTGTTTTCTAAAAATCGCTTGTACGACTCGTGTACATGTTGAGGATAATTAGTAAAGAAAGCAAACAAAGGCGCACTTCCTGTAAGTTGTGTAATATATTTTATATTGATATTTTTTCCACGGTGAACAGGTGGTGGTGTTCTTTTAATATCTGGCAATAATACATTATTGAGTTTTGAAGTAGAAATTTTGGTGCTTCTTGATTCATATACTTCAATTGCTTTTTCTATACTCTGAAAAACTCGTTGTTTTGTTAGCATAGAAGTAAAAATAATTGGAACCCAAGCAGCCGAACCCAATCTTTGCTGCATTTCTAATGTATATTCATGAGCTGTTTTGGAATCTTTTTCTACCAAATCCCATTTGTTGGCAATCAAAACGACTCCTTTATGTCTATCAATAGCTAAGCGTATCAATGTCAAATCTTGTGATTCTAGTTTTTGAGTTGCATCAATCATAATAATACAAACATCACAATCATCTAAAGCCTTCAAGGAACGCATTACCGAATAAAATTCGATATTTTCTTTTACTCTTGCTTTTCTACGCATTCCTGCTGTATCAGTCAAGATAAATTCTTTTCCATAAGCTTTGTAATGTGTATCAATCGAATCCCTAGTTGTTCCCGAAATATCTGAAACGATTGTTCGCTCTTCTCCTAAAAGGATATTTAAAAATGAAGATTTACCTACATTTGGGCGACCTAAAATAGCAATTTTTGGCAACCCTGCATTTGGATCTTCCTCTCCTACTTCTTCAAAGTTCTTGACTACTTCATCTAGTAAATCGCCTGTTCCTGTTCCTGTTTGAGAAGAAACACAATATAGTTCGCCTATTCCTAAATTATAAAATTCGGATGCACTTGTTCTATGTTCGAAACTTTCTACTTTATTGGCTACTAAATAAAGAGGCTTTTTAGAGCGTCTTAATACTTTTACAAATTCTTCATCAAGAGGACTAATTCCGACATGGGTATCGACCATAAACAAAATTACGCTGGCTTCTTCCATCGCAATTTCTACTTGTTCACGTATTGCTTTTTCAAACACATCTTCTGAACCGACAACATAACCACCTGTATCGATGACTGTAAAAAATTTACCGTTCCATTCGCTTTGCCCGTAATGTCTATCTCTAGTAACACCACTATCATCGTGCATAATAGCTTTGCGTTCTTCAACTAAACGATTAAAAAGAGTAGATTTACCGACATTTGGTCGTCCTACAATAGCTACAATATTTGACATAATTTATTTTTTGAGGAAATACTATTTCCTGTTTTTTCTGAATTTTCACTTGAGTTTTGCCTATAAAGCAAACTTTGATGTTCATTTTTTCTATTAATCTACAAAATTACATAACTCTTTTGGACTTCTAAAATTGATTTGTCTGTATTCTTATTTTTTTGTGATTTAGTTTTCAGATTTTCATGACTTTTTTTGTTTATTAAAAAAAAATAGTACAACTGAACTACGAGTTGATTTTCTAAAAAATACTATTAAATAGTAATATCCAAATTTTTAAAGACAAACAAAACGCAATAAAATGGATAGAAAACCTTATATTTGAGTAATTTTATAATTAAATTGAGCAAAATTACTCCAATGAAAAGATACTCTCCTTATATTAGTGCTGGTTTGGTAATCTCTATGTTTTATGTTCTTTATCAACTCAAACAAGTGTCTAGTAGCATGGCAGCATTTGGTGATGCACTTCATCATACTCGTGTGCTTTTATTATTTACTATTTCTGGATTGATTGCTCTTGGACTTAGTTTGAGTGGCTTTAAGAGTTTGGATGATAGTTTGAAATATGTTTCTTATTTTGGCTTTTTTGGTTCAATTGTTATTGTTTTGGTGGTTTGGCTACTTCCTTTTTTTGTGTAATTTTGGGAGGCAGGAATTAGGAAATGGGATAGAAAAAATACAAATTATTATGAACTTAATTATCTTGTCTTTTCAACTACTTGTATTGGTCTTTAACTGATAACTGGTAACTGATGACTGATAATTGAAAAAACTGGTAACTGATTCTATGGAGAATTTGAATTTATTTTGGGAGCGATTGATGGATGATACTTTGCTTGCTTCCTTTGTGGGTATTGCAAGTCTTTTTTTTATTATCATCTTAATCGCCTTTTTGAAGGTTGTTTTTACGGCTGATAAATCTGAAAAATTGGCTTACAGACGTTGGCGAAATGGACTTTGGGGAGAAGAATATCTTACTCAACTCAAAACAATGACTGAAAGTACGCAGCAAACCATTGAAGCTTTACGTACAGAAATTAGTGACCGAGAAGAAGATAGCATACAAAGATTAAGACAGGCAGAAGTTTTGGAAGAACAAATAGCTGAAAGACAACGAGTCATTGAAGAATTAGAAGCTCAAAACAAACCTCCTTTTTCAGTTTCGACTTTTTTTATTGGTTTTACTGTCGGTATTATTCTTTTAGGTATTGCCTTTACAGTGCTTTATTTCTTGCAAATTATTCATTTTTAAGACAAAAAATGAAAGAAATAATTTGTTAAGTAATTGGTAGACAATTCAGAAATTGAAAATCAAATTATATTATTGTATCTTTGCAGATTGAAAAAAATATATTGTAACAGAATTATAGATTATTCTATAATCATCTAATTATCAATTTTTTAAAAGTGTCTATTTTATGAAAAATGCACTCCACGATTCACTCAAACGATTGATAGAAGAAGGAGGAAAACAAAACTTCCTAATTATTAATTTAGGAGAGTATTATATTCAAGTCGCTGGAGAATATTATTCAAGTCATTTATTACTAGAAGCCGTTTCTAACCATTATTTATCTTCTACAAAACAATTAAATTTGAGTTTACAGAAAAAAATAATTGATTTAGGCTGGACAGAACCTCAAAAAGAAGGTAATTATAGTTGTAAGATGAGTATTAATTCAACAAAGGAATATGATTTTTGTATTGCCTTTATTGAAAAAACAGCTAAAGAAATTTATGATGTAGATACTATCACGAATTCTATGATAGAATTAAATCTTGAATAAGAAAAATAAAATCAATCTAATTCTCAAAACGTATTATCCAAACAGTAACACGAAATTCATTCAAATGAAAAACATAAATCTTTTATTTCTTTTAATCTGTACTTTATTAGTTACAGTTTTTTTTAGTTCTTGTAGTAAATTCACAAAGGCAATGTCAGATCCAAACTGGCGTGAACGTGACAAAGTAGCTCAAAAATACTACGAAGAAGGCGATTATTATCGTGCAGGATTACTTTGGGAAGATGTAGTTCCGATAGTAAAAGGCGACCCACGAGCAGAAGACATTCAATTCAAATATGCCTATTGCCATTTTTATCAAAAGCAGTATCTTTTGTCTGCTTATTATTTCAAAAATTTTTACTTTACATATCGTAGAAGCCCGAATGCTCCAGAGGCTTATTTTATGAATGCTTTTTCATTGTATAAAGATTCTCCGAGAGTACATTTAGACCAAGAAAGTTCAAAAGAAGCCATTCAGGCCTTTCAAGATGTAATCAATACCTATCCTGAAACTGATTATGCCAAAAGAGCAAGTAATCATTTGGACGAACTAAGAGCAAAATTAGAACTTAAAGCCTTCGAAAATGCAGAATTATTCTATAATTTAGGTCGTTATAAAGCTGCTGTAATTGCATTAGAAAACTTTCAAAAAGAATTTCCTGATGCTCCCCAACTTGCAGAAGCTGCTTTTTTACGTCTCAAGTCTGAATATGATTTATCAAAAAACAGTATTTATAGCAAACAAAAAGAGCGTTATGAGATTTCTAAAACGTACTACTTTTATTTGATAGACCGTTACCCACAAAGTCCTTTTGTAAAAGATGCTGAAAATATCTATGAAAACATAGAAAAAGCTCTTAAAAACATAGAAAAAGGAGAAGTTATTGATACAAAAGAAAAAGACAAGAAAGATCCTAAAAAAATAACTACTTCTGAAGGCTCTGCTGGAGAATCTGAATAAGTTATAGAATTATAAAAAATCAAGTTGCTTTTTTCTTTTTTAAAAGTTATACTACAATAAAAACAAATCAATTTATATAAATATGTCAGCTAAAAAATTCAATCCTCGTCGTGTTCAGACTGCTAACCTTCATACTCGTGATGTACAAGCCATCATTGCAGCCACAGGTAATCTTTACGAATCTATTTCTGTAATTTCTAAACGTTCTCGTCAAATTTCAACAGAGACAAAAGAAGAGCTAAATCAAAAAATATCGGAATTTAATGTAGGAACAGATTCTTTGGAAGAGATTTTTGAAAACAAAGAACAAATTGAAGTTTCTCGCCAATATGAACGCATGCCAAAATCAACTTCTTTAGCAACAGACGAACTTATGGAAGGAAAATTATTTTACCGTTATCGTCAGTCAGAAGATGACAAAGCTTCTTTATAATTTTATTTTGGATAAATTAAAAAATACAGTTGAATACTACATTTGACTGTATTTTTTTTGGGCAAAATTTGGCAAAACAATGATTAATACGTAATTTTCAGGATTATTAAATGAGATTAATTAACACTATTAATTAACTCCACCGTTTCTACATCTTATTTCATAGAAATTGATATTTTTTATCATCTATTTCTAAGTAATCGTATTTATATATAAATGCAAACATCAAATACTATCGCAACTACTACACTATCCCATCAAACAGAATCAAATACTGTTTTTCATTATAATTCTGATTTTTTGGAATGGCTTAAAACAGAAGAAATTAGTTTAGCTGTTTCGACATATCAAACAAATAAACTTTTTTTGATAGGGCGAGATACCACAAAACACTTATTTGTTTCAGAGCGTTCTTTTGAAAGAGCGATGGGTTTGCATGTAGAATCTGAAAATTCATTTTTTTTAAGTACTCGTTTTTTACTTTGGCGTTTTGAGAATGCTCTTGCAGAAAGACAAATTCATAAAGAAGCAGATAAAGTATATATTCCTCGTCAGGCTTTCACTACTGGAGATTTAGATGCCCATGATATTTCTAGGAATAAAAATGGAGATATTGTTTTTGTGAATACTCGTTATAATTGTATTGCACAAGTAAGCGAAAAATATAACTTCAAACCTCTTTGGACACCTCCTTTTATTACTAAAATGATTTCTGAAGACCGTTGTCATCTCAACGGAATGGCAATGCGTGATGGTAGTCCTCGCTATGTAACTATGGTCAGTCAGACAGATAGACTTGATGCTTGGAGAGAACACAGGCACAATGGAGGTGTTGTTATGGATATGCAAACTAATGCAATTCTAGCAGAAGGACTTTCAATGCCTCATTCTCCTCGCTATTATCAAGATAAATTGTGGGTATTGAATGCAGGTAGAGGAGAGTTTGGATATGTAGAAAACGGTAAATTTGTTCCCATTACATGGCTTGATGGATTTTTGCGTGGATTAGCATTTTATAAAAACTACGCTCTCATTGGGCTTTCTAAACCAAGACACGAACGAACTTTTGCAGGGCTGCCATTAGAAGAACTATTAGAAAAAAGAAAAGCAGAGCCAAAGTGTGGTGTTTTTGTAGTAGATATAAATACAGGAGAAATAATCCATAGTTTAGAGTCAGAAGGAGAAATAGTTGAGCTTTATGACGTACAAGTTTTACCCAATACAAAACGTCCTTCTGCAATAGATTTACAAACTGATGATATTGCTCGTTTCATTGCCATTGAAGAAGATGATAATAAAGTAGATTTTAAAGCTCTTACTAGCATTGAAAAACCTAAAAAATCAGTATATAGCATTAACCACTCTGAAACGAAACCATCTCAGCCACTTCCAAAACGCCCAACACAACATACAAATCCTGATATGGCTGCTACTTCTAAAGAAGCTATAAAATATCAAGCTAGTGTAAATGTTTCTTTGGAGCAAATAATTACACAATTTGGACAATTGACTTTTCCTAAACTAGATCAATTAGCTAAGGCAAGGAAAGTAAATGAACCTTTGATGATGTTGATAGCTCATAATGGTCAGCACAAAGTAGGCTGTATTGTGGTTGAAGCAATGCCTAATAAAGTAGGTAGAATATTAAGTTGGTATGTAATCCCTCCTTATCGTAGTATGGGCATTGGTAAAGAACTTCTTATAAAAGCTGAAAAAATAATTAGAAAAGTAAAGTTGCAAGGTATTATAATGGATTATGTATCAGACTGGACTCAAAAAGATACTATAGAAGCTATACTAGCAAAACAAAAATGGGAAAAACCAATAGCCAAGCTTAGTCTTTGTAAAGCTTCCAATGATTCTATCAGTAAAGCCCCTTGGCTCAAGAATCTTCCTCCTCTTCCATCTACTATGGAAATTGGAATGTGGAAAGATGTAACCAATGAAGAAAAGAAAATCATTCAAGAAAAGAAAAACACACAAGACTGGTATCCTGACATTGTATCACCGTTTCAGTCTCCTCATTTAGTAAGCCTAGACACAAGTGTTATTTTACGCTATAACAATGAAATAGTTGGATGGATTATTACCCACAAAATCAAAGCAGATACAATAGAATTTACAGGTTCTTTTGTTGATTTTAAAATTTTAGGTCTTCAAAAAAGAAGTTTGTTGTTACAACTATGTAAAAAAGCCATTAGTTTAGTTTTAGAGGAAGGCTATAAATATGGCATTTGGCAAATACCACAAGATCATAAGACTATGTTTAGATTTGTAGAGCATTTTTTAAAACCTTACCTCATTAATTTTACTGAACAGAAGGTATCTTATAAAGCATTATAATAATCAAAATCATATACTACAAAAAAGTAAAAACGCCTATATATCAATCAAATATAAAACCTAAATTTTCATTTTTTTTAAAAAGAATTTATATATTTGTGGTAACTTACACAAAATGTATAATTTATTTAACCCTAACTTTAAATCATATCTAGTATGAAGAAAATTATTTTAACATTTCTGTTCCTTTTTATCGGTTTTGTTGCATTTGCACAAACTCCAGAAGAGAAAGCAGATCTTTTAACCAGCGAAATGAATACGCTATTATCTCTTACTGCTGAACAGCAGGCAATGGTAAAAATAACAAATCGTGTTTATTATAGAAAGAACGAGAAGCTTGTAGCAAAGCGAGATTCTAATGGTGATTATTTAGCTATTATGGCAGGAACAAGTACTCTTTCTACTCAAGAACAAGAAACTATTTTAAGTAAAGTAAATCGAATTACAGAAGAAAGAAAAGATTTTCATAGTAACAGAATGAAAATGAATCTTACTTCAGCACAATATACTTTATATCTTCAAAACATAGAGCGTCTTTTTGCGCTTGTTGTAAATCAACTTGGAGAATAATAAATAGATTTATTTTATTAAAAAATTAAACAACTTTCCATATTATTTGATATGAAAAAAATAAACGATACGATCAATAAAAAATCTGTTTCAGAATACTGTTCAGATTATATTAATGGCTTCAATGCTCATCAACTTTCCCTATCTTGGAAACGCAATGCTATTAAAGTAGTAGCAATAGCTAGTGTTTCTTCAGCAGTATTTTCAGCTAATGACGCTCAAGCTCAAGCTATTGACTGTCCTCCTGCATTTGAACAGATAGAAAGCAGAGGGGCTTTAACTAATCCTCAAGGTCTTACTAATACTCCTTATAGAACCGCTCCTGTATTTGTAGATTTTGATGGAGATGGGGATATAGATATTATTTCTGGTAGTGGAGGAATTCCTGCTTCAGATGATTTTCGTCTTTTTGAAAATACAGGAACTACTACTGCTCCAAACTGGGCAGCACCTGTACTTGCTCCTAATGGGTTAAGTGGTGCAGATTTAATAGCCAACTTTGCAGGTAGTAATTTTACTCCTTCTTTTGTGGATATTGACAATGATGGTGATTTAGACGTTTTTATTGGTACTTTTAACAGTGGTATTCTTTATCAAGAAAATACAGGGAGTGCGACAGCTCCTAACTATGCAGCTGCTATAGCTAACCCTTTTGGTATCACAACAGCTGGAATTGGCAACTTTACAGCACCTTCTTTTGTGGATATTGATGGTGATGGTGACCAAGATATGTTTATAGGAGATCTTTTAGATACTAACATTTTTTTCTTTGAAAATACAGGTTCAGCAACTGCTCCTACTTTTGTGGCTGGAACTCCTGCTAATCAATTTGGTTTTGATAACATAGGCTATGTAACTAGACTAAATTTTGCAGATTTAGATAATGATGGTGATTCTGATGTAATGATGGGAGATTATTATGGTAATTTCACTTATTATGAAAATACAGGTTCAGCAACTGCTCCTTCTTTTGCATCAAATCAAGTTAATCCTTTCTTCATAGGAGGTGGTAACACCACTTGGAGTTCTGTTTCGTTTGCAGATGTAGACAATGATGGAGATTTTGACTTAATTTCAGGAGAAGAATTTGGAGATTATATCTATCATGAAAATTATGGTACACCTACTGAGCCTAAATATAGTAATTTTCCTTTTGATATAGCAACTCTAGCTGATGGTTACAATGCACTAGACTATGCCGATATGGATGGTGATGGAGACATTGATATAATTTTGGGAAATGATGGTGGAGATGTGCTTTTCATAGAAAACATTGCTACCTCTACTCCTGGTGCTAGTTTTGCAGCTCCTGTATCTATTCTAACTGTAGGTGGATTTGAGGTTCATCCTACTGTAGCAGATTTAGATGGTGATGGTGATATAGATATTTTGGTAGGTGGTTTTGCAGGTACTAACCTCACTTACTTTGAAAATATAGGCAATGCAACTACCTTTAACTTTGCAGCCCCTGTAGTAAGTCCATTTGGTTTGACTGGAGCAGGAGGTAGCTTACGTGCTCCTGAATTTATGGATATCGATGGTGATGGTGATCAAGATATTTTAGTAGGTCGTGGCGTAGCTGGAGCTCTTTATTTTGAAAACACAGGTACTTCAACAGCACCTGCCTATGCAGCAGCAGTAACTAATCCATTTGGTCTTAGTGGAATTGCTGCAGGAGCAAGTTTTGGCGAGGTAGATATTGATAATGATGGTGATCTAGATCTTGCTTATGGAGATGATGCTGCTATATCATTTTATCTCAATACTGGCACTAGTACAGCACCTAACTTTGTAGATGCTGGAAATAGTTTTGGAATTGATGATAATGCAGATACTGATTATGATGTTACAGTTGTTGATATAGATCAAGATGGAAATTATGAAGCATTTGTAGGTAATAAGAGTTCTGACTTATTTATTTATAAAGACACAAAAGTAATACCTGAAATATCTATAGTAGAAGGAGCATCTATTTTTTCTTGTAATGTAAATACGTTGAGTATAAGTTCAACTAACATTGGATTAAATGATCTTACAGTTACTTGGTATGACTCAAACAACAATGCTGTTGCTACTGGACCTACTTTTACACTGACTTCTTTAGATACAGAGACATATTCTGTTAAAGCTGTATCAGCTGCTGGTTGTGAATCAAATCAACCTACTGTAAATGTAATCAAAAACACGCCAGTAATTTCTATCGTAGAAGGCAGTTCAATTTCTTCTTGTGATATAAATACGTTAAGTATTAGTTCAACTAACTTTGCATTATCTGACCTTACAGTAACTTGGTATGACTCAAACAACAATGCTGTTGCTACAGGTCCTACTTTTACTTTGACTTCTTTAGATACAGAAACTTATTCTGTAAAAGCTGTATCAACTACTGGTTGTGAATCAAATCAACCTACTGTAGATGTTGTTAAGAATGTTCCAATTATTTCTGTTGTAGAAGGAACTACAGTTAATTCTTGTGAAGTAACTACTTTGAGTGTAGCTTCTAGTAATTTCTCATTAAGCGATCTTACCTTTGAATGGCTCAATGCTAATAATACTGTTGTGGGAACTGGTCAAACATTTACAATACCATCTCTAGAAACTCAAACTTATAGAGTAAGAGCTACTAGTGTTACAGGCTGTCAATCAACAGTTGTAGTGAACGTAGTGAAGGAAACTCCTATTATATCTGTTACAGAAGGAACATCAGTATTTTCTTGTGAACCAGTTACTTTAAATGTAGAATCTAGTAATACCTTGCTAAGTGATCTTACATTTACTTGGTATGATAAAGATAATAACGCAGTTGCTACTGGACTTTCTTATGAAGTTGATCCTTTAGCATTACCACAAACAGGACCTAAAACATTCTCTGTAAGAGCTGTAGGAACTACTGGTTGTGAGAGTAATCTTGTTACTGTATCTGTTTCTTGTTCTGATGAAGTATCTATTAATTTGACCGCTTCTGCTGGTTATAACTCAGCTAACTTAAACTGGACAGCTACTGGAGCTCGTCCTATCCGTGAGTATGAAGTATATGGAGATCCAGGACAAGGTGGTACTTACTTCTTGTTTGGATTTAGTCCAACAACTTCTTATGGAGCAATTGGTCTTATGAATGGTCAAAATGTTAACTTTAAGGTGCGTGCTGTTTACACTGATGGTAAATATAGTCCTTATTCTAATGTAGTAACAGTGAGACCTTCTGTTGTATTAGGAGAAGATGATAAAAATAAAGCAGGATTTGCATTTTTCCCTAATCCAAATAGTGGAGAATTCAATATTAAGTTACAAGATGGCTCTGCTTCTGCTACTATTAGTGTAACAAGCATTTCTGGACAAAGAGTTTATACTACTACTTTGAATGCTTCTCAAAGCTCTATTAACTTAGGCAATGTAGCTTCTGGTATGTATATTATTCTTGTAGAAACTGCTCAAGGTACTTATCAACAAAAAATCAGTGTTGTACGCTAATATTTGAATAAAAATAGAATTGCTTATAGCTTTTAAAAGTATGAGCAATTCTATTATAAAATACTCATCCTAATTTTTGATATAATCAAATTGATTGTATCATTTATCAAAAATCATCTTTAAAACACGAAATTTATATGAAATTTAATTATGTGCGTATACTCGCCTCTTTCATCTTATTAATAAGCGTAGGAGCATTTACATCTTGTTCTTCACTCACATCAGATCCAAATGGAGTTACTGATGGAGCTTTCGTTGGTAGTTGGACACTTACTAAAGCCAATTATGGAACTGAGGTAGCAGAACAATCATCTTTTCAAGGATTTACTGTTTCTTTAAATTCTAGTAATTCATATGTTATCACTAATCCAATGTCTAATCCTGTTCCTTCAAAACTAAGTGGTACTTATGAAGCTAGTGGTGGCTTCTTAGTTTTTGATGGCTCAACTTCTGTACGTTTGGTAACTCTTAGTGGAAACACCATGACTTGGGAGTGGGAAGTATCTAAACCAGGTAAACAAACTACAACTTATAGATATACATTTGAGCGATCATAAAAAGTATTAGCTAATTTTTTAAAAGCCTTTTTATTATATATTAATATAATAAAAAGGCTTTTTTGTTTGTACATTGTTATTTACATAAATAATATGGTTTAAAAGGAAAAAATCATATATTTGCCAAACTAAATGCATTACTAAAATTCTGAAATAATAATACTTTGACATATATTCTATTAACAAATCTGTTCAAAGCAAACTATATATTATCACAGAATGCAAATTAAATAGATTATTGGAGATTTATATCATCTTTAACTTTACAGGATTTTCTTATAAAAATCCTCAATGGTTGTTTCTGCATTGTTTTATAAGGTTATTATGTTTAAACATAGCATGTTTAATTTTAGACAGTAGCCTTTAACACTCAACAGGGTTTTATTTTTTTATGAGAAAACCCTGCTTAACTTTACTAGTTTAGGTAAAAAAAAATCTAACCAAATATTCACTAATAAGGATAGTGTGTTTAGTCTGTATATTGTTTTAATTTTTAATTTAATTTTTTATAAAATGAGAAAATTACTATTTCTGCTTCTAATTACATTTGCTATTTCATATTCAGCAAATGCACAGATCAATTATTCCAATCCTGAAAAGGTATATTTTAAGGGAGAAAAAAATGATAAACTATTTTTCTTAATCGGACAAGATGATATACCTCTTTATGAAAGACATTATTTTGCACAACTATTAAATGAATCCCTCTCTTCTTTTAATCCAAAAGAGATTTCATTCTCTAAAGTTGGCACAAACACAATGTATTTAGTGGTAAAAAATAATCTACAAAGTACTTTTACATTAGCTTTTGTTCGCTCTAAAGTAGCCAATATCAAAAGTCAGATAGTTACAATGAAGCAAAACTTCACAAATGATGAAGCAGCTCAAGAACATTTCAAGTCATTAATTATCAAATAATCCCCTTTAATTCAATCAGCTAGTAAAAAAAAATAACCATAATGAAAAATATATTCTTAATAGGAATAACCTCAATCCTAAATTTATTCTTATTTTATACTAATACTTTTGCTCAATGTCCTGTTGGGCAAGGAGAACTAAAAGTAGTCCTTTATACAGATAGACAAAGTAGTGTAGATAATGATTACACAGTAAAAGTTGATGGAGTAACAGTAGCAACAGGTGCTATAGGAAGCCTAGCAAATCAACAGGTGGTAGAACTTTATATTGGTTGCCATGCAAATAATTCCATGGTAGAAGTAACAGTCAATGACAATGACGACGATGGAATAAGTGACATATCACTTAACGGTTCTGATGAAGATTCTCCTGATTTTAACATTCAGTATGAAGGAGTAGTGATTTTGTCTGGTGATGTCATAGAATCTGGTGGTTTACTCACTCCTACTGGAGGATTACCTCTTTCTTGTTCAGGCACAAATGAACGTCTAATTATAAAGCTATATCCTGATAGTTTTTCAGATACTGAAAACAGCTATTCTATCAAAATAAATGGAGCAGTTGTCGCAAGTGGTGCAGTAGGAAGTCTTCCTGACGAAACAGGTACTGATTATAATCTCTATGTAGGATGTCATGCTCCTACTGACATAGTAGAAGTAGAAATTTTAGATAACTCTGGAGATGGTATTGAACCTGATGGAAATTATAACAGTCCTTCTTGGAGAATGTCTTATGGAGGCATTCCATTATTATCAAGTCTTGTGGTTGGAGATGGAGGTATTTTAACTCCTGCAGGTGGACTACAACTTAAACCAACATGTGGGACAAATCAAGTACCTTTATATATGTCTATTTATACTGACTCATTTAGTGATACAGAAAATTCATATTCTATAAGCATAGGAGGAACTGTAGTAGCTTCAGGAGCAGTAGGTACTTTACCAGAAGAAAACGTTATTATGTTAGATTTAGGTTGTCAAACTATAGGAGATGATGTTTCTGTTACCTTCACAGATAATTTTGGAGATGGTATTTCTGCTTCTACTGGTGATGCTACTTGGATTTTATATGCAGCAGGTAATTCCTCTCTTTGTGAAAGTAGTTTAATTGCATCTGGAGAAGTAAATGGCTCAGGTACAACTCAGATAGTGCCTATAGAAATTCCTCTTTGTGGCTTTGCAGACTGTGAATTCAAACGTCCTTTATGTGTAGATTTAACAACAACTCTTACATTTTCTTCTGGTACAGCTCGTGGTGCTGTTAATGAGATTATCACAGGTGTTGATTTTGGTTGTTTAGGTGCTTCTGAAAGAAATTCAGCTTGGTATTATTTGCAGGTAGATCCATCAGCTCCTACTAACTCTACACTTAGCTTTCAAATGATTGGAAATCTTGATGCAGACTATGATTATGCTGTTTGGGGACCTTTTACACGACCT
The DNA here is from genome assembly GCF_037126285.1 of Bernardetia sp. MNP-M8. NCBI lineage: Bacteria > Pseudomonadati > Bacteroidota > Cytophagia > Cytophagales > Bernardetiaceae > Bernardetia > Bernardetia sp. MNP-M8. Next base: position 2,959,307 of record NZ_CP147012.1, on the reverse strand, counting down.
GATGTATGTGGTGCTGATTTAGGTGCACCTACTGATTGTAGTTTTAGTTTTACATCTAATGAAACTGTTACCTTAACTAATGTAAACCCAAATGAATATTATGTATTTATGATTAGTAGATATGGCGATACAGAAACTACTCATACTTTAGTTCAGCTTGCAGGTAGTACCGCTAGTACAACTTGTTCAATTGTAACCAATCCTTGTTCACTACAACTGCCTGACGATTATTCTATATGTGCAGGAGAAACAACAACTCTTACAGCAGGTGTTACTCCTAACTCATCTTCTTGGTCTTATCAGTGGTTTTTAAATGGTACAGCTATTACAGGTGCTACAAATAGAAATTATACTGTTCCAGCACAATTTGCCTCAACTACTTTTACTCAAAACTATAGAGTAGAGGCTTCCAATAGTGCATTTGGTTGTAATGTACAAGATGAGATAATACTTACTATACGAGCAGGTGAATTTGATCTTGATTTAGGGGATGATATTTCTCGTTGTGACGCAGCAGGTGAAATTATACTTAATGCTTCTGACCCTTCTCAAGGAGCAGGTTTTACATATCAATGGTTTGAAAATGGAGTAGCTATTAATGGAGCAACAAACTCAACTCTAAATGTAAACTTTACTTCTACAGGTGGTAACCCTGTTACAAATACTTACAGAGTAATAGTAACAGATTCTTCTCCAACAGGTTGTAGTCAAGCTGATGAAATTGATGTTACCTTTGTTCCAGACCCAATTATAAGTTTAGGGGCAGATATTATAGCATGTGATGCTTTTGGCACAGTTACACTTAATGCTGCTGATGCTTCTCATGGCAGTACTATTTCTTACCAATGGTTTAGAAATGGAGTGGCTATTAATGGAGCAACAAATGCTACTTTAGATGTTTCTTTTGCTTCTCAAGCTGGTGTAGCTCAAACAAGAACCTATCGTGCAGAAGTTACTGATTCTCGTGGTACAGGTTGTACACAAGCTGATGAAGTTGAGGTTACTTTCAAACCTAATTTGGTAGTCAATTTAGGTCAAGATTTAGAGTATTGTGAAAATGTTTTCCAATTTAATATTAATGCTTCAGATGCTACTCATAGTGGTAATATGACCTATGAATTATTCGAAAATGGAACATCAATAGCTACCTCTAACAGCCCACTATTTTCAGTTTCTATAAATGAGCCAAATGCAACAACTCTTCAAACTCGTACATATAGAGTTAAAGCAACTGATAACACATCTTTAGGTTGTACAACAGTGAGTAATGATTTGAAAGTTACTTATAATTACAAACCTCTTATTATTCCTATTGCAGATAGAATTGATGTAGAGTGTACATCTAACCAACTGACAGCTCAGATTAGTAATCAAAATGATAATCACTTAACTTACTCTTGGATGTATTCAGGAGCTAATACACAGTATGAAATTTCAACTACAGCTTCTGTTTTAGTAAATAGAAGTGGTACTTACACACTCACAGTTACTGCGACTTTAAACAATGGAACTACTTGTAGTAGTGTAGAATCATTCGTATTGAAGTGTAATGAAGACCCTATTCCAGAATATGTTCCAGTTCTGACAGGACAAGCAGGTTATTCATATGTAGACTTAGAATGGACAGATGTACCAGAAGGTATGGACTTTTTAGAATTTGAAGTCTATATGGGAATAGGTGATGAAGAACCAACTATACTTGCTAGCATTACTCCAAATACTTTTGCAAGAGTAGATTTATTAAATGGCAGAAAGTATTCTTTCCGTGTTCGTCCTATTTATGTAAACCAAGGAGGAAACAATTATGAACTAGGAGCTTATTCAAATATTGTTTACTTAACTCCTTCTATCGTCTTAGGACAAGATGAAACAGACAAACGTTCTGCAATTTCTCTTTTCCCAAATCCATCTAATGGTAGCTTTACAGTAGAATTTAAAGCAATTCAGGCACAAAAGGCTAACTTAACTGTTGTTGACTTAACAGGAAAGGTTATTCTTACACAATCACTTTCAGATTTGAATAATGGTTCAAAACAAAACATCGAACTGAATGGAGTTTCTAGTGGCGTTTATATTGTTCAAGTGCAAACTGAAAAAGGAGTCTATCAACAAAAAATTACGATTATGAAATAAATCCTAATTTTATAACCTAGATTTTCATGAAAAAGCCTATTCCAAAACGGAATAGGCTTTTTTTATGATAGTGTTGTCCGACTTTTCAAAAGCAAAGAGTAAGGATACAAATCTCCATAAATTATAACTTTAGCTTTTTCATTTGCAAACATTTTAGAATAATCTTGAGAAAAGCATTTTGAGAAAAAAATAGTAGTAGAAACAGAATTGAACAGATTAATTTCATAACTCTTTATTTCAAATAAATAAGTATTTTCATTACAAACTATTGTCAAAAAACTACTAACAAAATTTTTTCTATTTTAAAGTTTTACTAAAGGATATGGATAATTTCCACCTAAAGAAATCTCATATTTTTCTAGTTCTTTGGGTGTGAGTTTGTAAAGTGTATGAACCAAATTAGTAGGAACATCGCTAAGCTGTGGCAACCAATAATTTACAAATTCAGCATTTTCATCATAATCTCTAGCTTGTTTGATGATATTAAAATAACGGTTTTCTCTTGGGTCATTTCCTACGCCAGCAATATATGCCCAGTTTGCCCAGTTACTTGTAACATCGTAATCTATCAATTTTGTTTCAAAATAAGAAGCTCCCCAACGCCAATCTAGCTTCAAATCTTTTACTAAAAAAGAAGCTACATTTTGCCTTCCTCTATTAGACATAAAACCTGTTTCATTGAGTTCTTTCATATTTGCGTCAATAAAAGGAATTCCTGTTTTGGCTGTTTTCCATTTATCAAATAACTTTTTAGATGGGTCATTTTCAAAATGCTTTTCTAATGTTTCTCTATCTTTTCCATAAATACGTTCTAGATTTTCATCATCTTTCATGCCTTCTAAAAGAAAAATTTTATTGCCATATTTGGCTGCAATAAATTTAAAATATTCTCTCCATAGAAGTTCAAATTTTATCCAATATGTAGATTCATTGCTAGTTATTTCATTTTCATAGCGTTCTACTTCTGCCCAAATCATTTTTGGAGAAATAGAACCATTGGAAAGCCAAGCTGAAAATTTGGAAGAATAATCACCTCCTAAAAGTCCATTTCGTGTTTCTTTATAGGTTTGAAGTAAATTAGATTCAAAAAGATAATAATTTAATCGTTGTAAAGCTGCTGTTTCTCCTCCTTCAAATCTCAGAACTGCTTTTGGATGATGTAACGATTTTATTTCTACTTCTGAGAAACCAAAATCTTGTAAAGTAGGAAGTTGTGTAGATTCTAATTCAGAAAAAAATTCACTTTTATCTTTTAAATTTTCTAACTCTTTAGGAATAGTAATGGGTTTTGAAACAATTGAAGATTTTTCTATCTGCTTTCTAAATTCTGTAAAAATATTTGGCAAATTATCTAATTCGAATGGTAATTCTTCAAAACTGAAAAGAGTTTGTTGAAAAGTTAAATCTAATCTTGTATTCGTTTTTGACAACACTTGTTTTACTTTGTTTTCCAAATTTATTTCTTCATAAGTTATTTCTTTCGAACTAAAAATAGTTTCTATTTCTAATTTTTGGGCAAGATTTGATAAAATATCTTCTGTCTTTCCTTTGTAAACAAATAAATCAGAACCATAACTTTGAAGTTGTTTCTTTAAGTCTTGTACAGATTCTAGTAAAAAATTAGTTCTAAAAACTCCTGTTTTAGGTAAACTAAGTTTTGTTTTTTCAAAATTAGTTTCATCAAAAATATAAACTAGAATTACATTAGTTGTAGCTTCTTTAGTATCAAAAGCCTTTTTTAAAACTGGATTATCATTTAATCGTAAATCGTTGCGAAGCCAAACTAGCGTATTTTTCATGGATTTTTTTATTTGTCTTAGTAAATTGTCGCACACTTTAAAGTATTCTGACAATTATCATTTTTATTACAACCTAAACTCAAACAATTAGTAAACTGTTTGCTACAATTGTTAAATATTACTACTAAAAAACTACACCCAAACCAAAACCAGCTCTCGGCAAAACACCTTGATAACCTCTATCAAAAATACCATTGTGCCAACGGATAATATCACTGTGTTGAATTTTTTCTGTATTCTGAATTTCTGTTTGTATTTCTGTATTTACACCTCTGTATCCTGCTCCAACATATAAATCAACAAAAAAATATTGAGCAAAGGTTTGTTGAAAACCAAACTGAATTCCTCCACTTAAAGCCTCTGTATTTTGAATTCCTTTATAAGTAAGAAAGTTTTCTTTTCCTGTATCATCAAAGTAAGAAATATCTTTATAGTCATAATTTTGTTCAAACTGCTCTGCTCTTGCCCAAATACCCACATAAATTCCTTGTTGATAAGATTTATTGTTTGAGTTTGTACGAACTTTAAAACGCTTTACATAAAAACGATATTGAGCTTCCAAATTATATCCACTTTCTTTCAGATATTCATTACTTAGTCCTGTAAGTCCTCCATACAAAACAAAACTTCGGTCTTGATATTTATTAAAACGTTGAATTCCGATTTGTAATGTAGAACGAAAAATATAAGTAGGAACAAACGAAATAGCCGTTTTTTTGGGAGGCAACACCTGATTTTGATTTGTAGTTTGTTCTTGAGTTTGCTGTGCTTTTAATAGAATAGAATAGGAATAAACTGATAGAAATAGTAAAAAGGTTACTAACTTAAAAATTATTTTCGATAAAAAAAGCTGTTTCATAAAGTCGGTTTTATTTTAAAATAGGTAATAAAAAGCTTGTTAAAATTAATTTACAGGACACTTAACAAAATCATCGTATTTTTAATAAAGTCAGTTTTTTATTTTTGTTGCTCAACGTAGATTCTAGGTTTGCGTTAAGTCTATTATATCACAAAAATATACTTCTAAATTAAACTTTATTATGGACAATACAGAATTACATCAAAAAAACACTTCTGCTTGGAGAATCCAAACTTGGATTTCATTTTTATTTGCCTTTGTAGGCACAAGCGCAGGAATTGCATATCTTCCAGCCGATTGGTGGATAAAAGGATTTTTATTAATGGGTATGTTCTTTACAGTTGGTTCTGCCTTCACACTCTCAAAAACTATTAGAGACGACCACGAAAGTGACAAAATTATTAACCGAATCAAAAATGCCAAAACTGAACGAGTTTTGAAAGATTTTGAGTAAAAAAAATTGTTGCTCGAAAGAATGATAATAAAAATACATTTATGAAAAATTATTATTTTACTCTGATAACTATCTGACACTTTAAAAGTATCTTGACAGTTTACTTATTTTAAATTTAACTTTATTTTATACTCATGAAAAAATCATCATCAGACCTTGGCTCATCTTTAGTAGGCATAACTTTTTTAGTTTTAATTGTTTTTGGAGTTTTAAAATGGCTTCAAATTCCGACAGGCGATTTTATGGATTGGGCAATCGGAGTAGGTATTTTTTGGTGGCTTTTACTTATCACTACTGTTCCTTGGAATATGCACTTTAAAGCAAAAGAAATTTTGTCAGATGTAAAAGAATCGGAAAAGACAGGAATTTCAGTTGAAAATATTGATATTGAGTATGCTCAAAAAATATCAAAAATATACCTTTTTGTTGCTATACTTCTGCATATTTTATCAGCTATTGGTCTTTATATTTTAGCAAAAACAGGTGTTAGTGTTGTGGGTTATGTGGGAGCTGGTTTTGCACTTGCCCTGACGGTGCTTCGCCCTTCTGTCAGGATGTATGAGTATATTTCGTACCGTCTTTCGAATATGAGCCAACGCATAAAATATCCTAGAGAAGACATAAATAAGGTTACTTCTGATTTGGAGCAATTAAAATATGAAGTGGCAGCACTGACTGAAAAACTAGATATAGAAAATTCAAACTCTTGGGTAACTCGCAAAGAAAATGAAATGCAAGAACTTAGAGAATCTATGCGACAAATTCGTCAGAATTTTGAAACTCTGAACGTTCAAACACAATCCAATCATCAAGCACTAGTTAAACAAACTGAAAACAAAATTGCATCACTTTCAGAAGATGCTCAGTTTCTGAATCAAGCTAGGCAGCTTGTGAGGTTTATAAAAGAAGCATAATTTATTTTATACAATTCGAATATTTTCTAAACTTTCAATAAAGGTTATCACACTTATTTTTGTATAACAGTCTTCCAGACTGTTGAATTTTATAAAATAATTTGTTTGATGTTCAGAATGGAAGTCTAAACTATCTTAATACAAACCACGATAAGGTTTATTATACAATCAAAAATTCCTACCTTTACTTTATCAGCTAAACAAAAAAATTAAGAGGAATAGATTATGAAAAACGATAAATCAATAGCTACAAATCAAAAACCATTGATTTTAGTTTCGAATGATGATGGAATTACAGCAAAGGGAATACGAGAGTTAGTAGAAATGATGACTCTCTTAGGAGAAGTAATTGTAGTTGCTCCTGATAGTCCACAGTCTGGAATGGGACATGCTATTACAATTCACATGCCTTTGAAAGTTAGAAAATCTGATGTTTTTAAAGATTTGAATGTCGAAGCCTATGAATGTTCTGGTACGCCTGCTGATTGTGTCAAACTTGCCAAATTTCATTTGTTCCAAAACAGAACACCTGATTTGGTAGTGAGTGGAATTAATCATGGCAGTAATACCTCAATTAGTATTTTATACTCTGGAACGATGTCAGCAGCTATTGAGGGAGCTATTGAAGGACTTCCCTCAATTGGTTTTTCATTGTGTGATTATGGAGAAAATGCTGATTTTTCTCATATTCGTCCTCATTTATTAAAAATTGCAGAGCAAACACTTAAAAATGGACTTCCTAAAAATGTAGCCTTGAACGTCAATTTTCCTCCACGCTTTGATAAAGAAACTAAAGAAGAAAACGATATAAAAGGAACAAAAATTTGCAGACAAGCACACGCACGTTGGCAAGAAAAATTTGATTTACGAACAGATCCTTATGGTAGAGAATATTTATGGCTCGCAGGAGATTTTGTAAATCCAGACAAAGGCGATGATACCGATGAGTGGGCAATAAATAATGGGTATGTTTCTATTGTGCCTTGTCAATTCGATATGACAGCACACCACGGAATTACACATATCAACAACGAATGGGATATATAAAAATACAAATTTAGATTTTAGAAGGTAGAATTTTAGAATTTAGAATTAGTACAAAGAGGAATTTGAAGCATTCAAATTCCTCTTTGTATGAAATTATAATTCGTTTTTGGTATCTTATGAGCGACATTTTCTCACAACTAAACAGCATTCAATTTCTTCATCTCTTCTTGTGCTGCGTATCTAAAATCTCCATGTTTTACATTCTTAAAATATTGAATAGCAAAATCATTTTTTCCTATTTTTCGATACATTACACCTGTTGCAAAGGTAAATTGGGCTTGTAGTGTTGGAGGAATGTTACTCAAATGAGAAAGCTGTCTCATTTCTGTAATGGCTTCATCTGTATTTCCTGAATGAAAAAGTGAAACTGCACGCAAAAAACGAACATCATAACGCAAAGGTTGAATAGCTAAACAAGAATCTGAAGAATGGATAGCTTCCTGATAATCCTCATTCTGAAACTGTAAAAGAGCCAATTCTGAATAAGAACGAGCCTTTGTATCATAATCCTTTGCATGTCCGACTGCAACTTTCAGTCTTTCTATAACTGTTGTATGATTAATTTCTTCTACTGCTAATTGTCCTCCTAGTTCATTAGCTTGTGCATAATTTGGGTCTTGTTTTAGAGCCTGATGAACATATTCTTTTGCCGTTTTATATTCAAAAATAGTGTGATATGCTTGTGCTAATCTATATTGATAATTGGGCATCATCTTGAAAACTTTCTCTTTGAAAGAACCTACATTTGCCTTTGCTAGAGCATCTTTTGCCTTTTCATACTCTCCAATTTCATGTAGCGCATAACCCAATTGAAAATAAAAACGAGGAGCATCTTTAGAATCACTCAATAATTTCAATCCAGCTTCTGCATCTGAAATAGCCTGTGCATATTCTTTTTCTTGATTATGATACCAAGCTGAAAAATACCAAACGTGTGAGTTTTGGGGAGCAATCGAACGAGCATCCTGCAAATGAACAGGAAAACCTACAACTTCTTCTTGAGAATACAATAATTTCAAAATATGTAAACGATACGACAAACGACGCTGTGTATTATCTTCAAACTGTGCTGCTTTTCCCAAATAAACTATTACTTTTGACATATTTCCTTTATAGCCATATAGCTTTGAAAGAGCGATATAAGACTCTACATGGTCTTCTTTTAATTGGGTTGCTTTTTCCAAACAATCAATTGCATTGTCTACTCTTTTGAGCAAATAATAACATTTACCTTGCTGTACAAAATATTTATAATTACTTGGGTCTTTGGCAATAGCTTTGTCATACAATGAAATGGCTGTTGTATACTGTCGTTTGGCTCTAAATGTTTCTGCTTGTACATATTCCTCTAGTCCACCTCCAGAATGTTGGGCTGCTAATTGAGCTGACAACAAAGGAAATATACTAAACAGCAAAATAATTAAAAAAATAGTATTTTTCATGTATAAAAAATGACGAATAAGGAACAAATACAAAGTTGTAAGCCTAATTGAAATATAGATATAGATTGTATATTAATGTGTTGAATTATAGTTTTTCTTAACCAAAACAGATTTAGGAATAATCTCAACTATATAACTCTTTAGTAAACAAGATGTTGCAATTGCAATTTATTTTTACTGACTACAAAGATACAGACACTACGTTGTTAATCAAAAAATATAAGCATGTTATTTATACTATATCCAATAGTTTACCAAAGTTTAATTCAATACAATTAATTAGGATGATTTTTATGTGAACTGCCTATTTAATACGATAAAAAAATAAAAACGTCTATAAAATAATGAGTAGGAGCTATAGAAAATTTATTTTTTTTGACTTGAAAAATTTATCGTTGTACATAATTATTTATTTGTACACAATAAAAAGCAATGAAAAAGCTCATTGAGAACTATTAAAAACCCAAATTGATTCATTGCAGATAAAAAGAAATGTTATTTGAAAGAGAGTTTTTTTATAAAAAAACAGAATTTCCAATAGTTTTATTACTTTAGTGTTATTAAGTGAAAAACACAAGCAAATTATATTATATCTACATGAAAATTATTACTTATAACGTCAATGGAATTAGGGCAGCTTTAAAAAAAGACTTTGCTGAATGGCTAAAAGAAATTGATGCTGATATTGTGTGTTTACAAGAAATTAAAATTGATGAACAATTAGTAGACAAAGCTCTTTTTGAATCTTTAGGATATGAATCATATTGGTTTTCTGCACAAAAAAAAGGATATAGTGGAACAGCTATTCTAACTAAAATAAAACCTGTTTCAGTACAAAAAGGCTCATCTATGCAACAGTCTGATGACGAAGGAAGAGTTTTGAAAGCTAATTTTGAAGTAAATGGAGTTTCTTTTTCGCTAATAAATGTTTATATTCCATCAGGTTCTTCAGGAACACACCGTCAAGAATATAAGTACAAATGGTTAGCAGAATTTGATGAGTATTTGGAAAACGTTAGACAAGAACAACAAAACATTATTGTTTGTGGAGATTATAATATTTGTCATAAAGAAATTGATATTCATAATCCAAAAGCTAACAAGAAATCATCTGGTTTTTTGCCTGAAGAAAGAAAATGGTTAGACGATTATGAAGAAAAGGGTATGATTGATGCGTTTAGAAATTTCAATAAAGAACCTCACAACTATTCGTGGTGGACATATCGCAATAATTGTAGAGCAAAAAATTTGGGTTGGCGTATAGATTATCATTTTGTATCACAACCTTTTTCAGAATATATGACAAATTGTCAAATTCTTTCAGAAGTTGTGCATTCAGATCACTGTCCTGTTTTGCTTTCTTTAGCATTATAGATTTGAAGATACAATCCAGTAATAACCACTAAGCCAATTAGTTTGACAATACAAGACAAAAATCACTATATTTACATAATTTATGAGCAAAGTTTTTTGATTTACTAAATTATTTCTACAAATTGTTTTTTTAAAGGATTTTTAATTTCTAAATTTAGGAAAAATTAAGTCTTACTCTTAACTTAAAAAATCTTCAACTTACACTCAATCAAAATTGAAATCTAATTATATATCATTCAGACTTTCTCATCTTCAATGTTACTTAAGGCACATTCGTATGAAGCAAATACCTACTAAATTTTATTCTCTATTTTTACTTTTCGCTCTTTTTTCTTGTTTATCACTTACTTCTTGTGATAATTCTAGCTCTACAGAAGCTGGAAATGTCAGAGAAGCAAAAGGAGGACGTTTTTATGGAGGAGTATTTAATGTAAACGAAACAGAATACTTCAGAACATTATTTCCTCTAAATATTGTGGATGTTTATTCGTACCGAATTGCTTCACAAGTTTATGAAGGACTTTTTAAATTAGATCCGAAAACACTAAAGGTAGCTAACGGACTTGCAGAAAGCTATGAACTTAGTGAAGACCGTTTGGTATATACAATTCGTTTGAAAAAAGGAGTGTATTTTCATGATGATGCAGCTTTCACATCTGGAAAAGGAAGAGAATTTACTGCTGAGGATGTAAAATATTGTTTAACTCGTCTAGCTACACAGAGTCGTGACAATCAAGGGTTTCACGTTATTGGGGGAGTAATAAAAGGAGCAACAACTTACTACAATGCAACAGCAAGTGGAGCAAAACCAACTAATGAGATAGAAGGTATAAAAGTGCTTGATACTCACACAGTTCAAATTACACTTGAAAAACCAAATGCTTTATTTCTCAATTATTTAGCTCGCCCAGAAGCCTATATTTTTGCAAAAGAAGCTTACGAAAAATATGGTGTAGATATGGGTGGAAAAGCTGTTGGAACAGGTGCTTTTGTTTTGGCAGACGTAGAAGAAGATGTTTCGGTTATCTTGAAAAGAAATGACAATTACCATGGAATAGATGAAGCTGGAAATCGTTTGCCTTATCTTGATGCTGTAAAAGTTTATTTTATTAAAGACAAGAAAACAGAACTTTTTGAGTTCCGTAAGAATAAACTAGATATGGTGTATCGTCTTCCAACAGATTATATTATAGATATCATAGATGAATACCAACGTGCTGACGGCTCTTTACCTTTTGAATTGGAACACGAACCAGAAATGCAAACACAGATTTTGACATTTATGACAGATGATAAAATCTTTAAAAATGCAGATGTACGTCGTGCTTTTTCTTTTGCTATTAATAAAGACGAAATTTTTGAATATGTATTAGGAGGAGAGGCGTATGAAGCAGGTCATCACGGAATTACACCACCTTCTTTCAAAGATAAAGGATATCCAGATGATGTGTATGGATACTCCTATAACCCAGATTCTGCTCGTTATTATTTCAATAAAGCAGGTTATAGAAATGCCAAAGATTTTCCTAAAATCACATTAGAACTTAACGCCGAAGGTGATAGAAATACAAATGTAGCTGTAGAAATCAAAAAAGATTTAAAAGATGTTTTGGGTGTTGATGTAGAACTTAACATTGTTCCGATGGCTCAATCTACTGACAAAATGATGACAGGAGATTTCCAACTTATCAAACTTTCTTGGATTGCAGATTTTCCTAGTCCAGAAGCATTTATTCGTATGTTTTATGGAAAAGATGTTCCTAGCACAGTTGGAACAGTTTCTTATCCAAACTTATCTCGTTATCAAAATCCAGAATTTGATGCACTTTATGATAAAGCAATGAATGCAGCCAATGAAGAGGAAGCAATTAAGTTTTTTGCTCAAGCTGAAAATGTAGCCATGAGAGATGCTCCAATTATCGTTTTATGGTATGATGAAGGTTATCGTTTATTACAACCTTACGTTAAAAACTTTCCTAACAATCCAATGCAGTACAGAGATTTTTCACAGGTTTATTTAGAACCAAAAGCAACTGAAAATCCAAACAATGCACAAGCAGGAAATTAAAAAATATAACTTTACAATTTTAAGAAAGCCATTTATTATCCTAATAATTGGCTTTTTTTCTGTCAAAATTTAATTTAGAAAATCATGAGTCCATCAAAAAAACAAATTCAAGATAAAATAAATAGTGAAAAATTCAAGGCTTTACAAGACTTAAAACAAGTTGAACTAAGATTATTTGAGAGTAATAAAACTGATTTTGTAAAATGGCTTGAATTGACTGAGTTTTTAGAAAAATTAAAAGAAGCTGAATATGATCTTATTTATGATCAAGAGCAAGAACTTCAAGATTTAGAATTAAGTGCTAACTTTGAAACTATTGTAAAAGAGATAGTAGAAAATAATTTTGAAGACAAATTTCAAGCTGTTTTTGCAGATTATTTAGATAAAGAAGTAGAAAAGGCACTAGCAAAATTTTTAACTAATAAAGGTTTAATGGGGGTAATGATACATTTGAGAAATCACATGGATGCAGAATCACATAAGCTCAAAATGAAATTATTAGATGCACAAATGGACTGGATTGTTAAGAATCAAAAAACACAATCACTAGAAGAGTCTATGCACTTTATGCGAATGACAAAGCAAATTGAAAGAGTCGCAGAAAAAAGGTTAGATGAAATAACGGAAGAATTTATAGAGAGTTTAGACACAAAGACATTGCAAGAAGCTGCTACTTCTATTCAGCTTTCAGAAAGTCTAATCAAATCAGTTATGCAATTTGTTTTTGAAAGAGTACAAGATAAACTAAATATAATTTTAGAGGAATACAAAACAGTCAGTTTGATTCTACAAGAGAATATCAAGAAAAAAATAATGGAAAAAGAATAGTTTAGACGACTAAAATTTTATTTTTTTTCTACTTAAATACAGAATAAAGCAAAGAATATGATAGAATATTGTATTTTTGTGTCTTACCTAATTATGTTCTGCTAAGTTTTGCTAATTACAAGATGGATACAAATTCGTTTAAAGACCGTATAAATAATATAGACTTCAAGGAAATAAAGCATAAAGTGCATTATTATCTTACTCGCAATCATTATTCTACATTACTTATTCATTTAGGTTTAATGGCAACTTTGGTGGCTTTTATTTTGTATGCTTTCTTTTATATGTATTTACCAAGCACTACAAATCATGATACAACGATAACAGTACCTGATTTGAACAAAATGAAAATAGAAGAAGTCACATCTTTTTTAGAAAAACGTGATTTGCGTTATGAAATTGCAGATACATCTTACAATCCAGATTATCCACCTCTGACCGTTTTGCAACAAAACCCAGCAAAAAACTCTACTGTAAAGATTAATAGAAAGATTTATCTGACTATTAATTCAGAAACACCTCCAAAAACACGTATTCCTCAAATTATAGACTTTCCTTATACAAGCGCACATACACAACTCAAAAATGTGAAGTTAAAAATGGGTAAGCCAGAATATGTTACCAATAGTGCTAGAAATGTAGTATTGAAGATAGCTGTCGATGGAAAAGAATATACAAAAGCTGATTTGGAAAAAGGAGTTTATATTCCACAAGGAACTGAAGTTACACTTTTTATTGCTAGTGGAAGTGTTAATGATGATTTTAAAATGGGAAATTATATAGGGCAATATGGTGAAGATGTAAAGCTAGAATTAGAAGGAAATGGGATTGTAGTTGAAATCCACGACCAAAAAGCAGAGGGAAAAGAAGCTGGTACAATTATCTCACAAAAACCATCAGCAGCAACTAGAATAGTTGTAGGACAAACAATAGAACTTTGGGTAGCTTCATCTTATGATTAGCATTTATTTTTGAAATAACATTTTTTATCAAAAAGCTAAGAAATAAGTAATATCTAATTGCGTTTATTTACCAAAAACAAATTCCCTTTTTCTTATTTAGTCAAAGGCAATCCTTTAATCTACCACTATGCAATTTTATAAAAATCTCTTTCTTTCTATCTTCATTGTATCATTATTTTTTACTCTTGTTTCGTGTGGAGATAATGGTTTGTATGAAAATCACAAAGAATTAGAGAATGGAGTTTGGCAAAAAGATAACCATCAATCTTTTGAAGTAGAAATAGATGATTCTCAAAAACACTCTGTTTTTTATCATTTACGCTATAATACAGATTACGATTATTGTAATAGCTATGTTCGTTATAAAATTTTTTCACCTAAAGGAAGTTTAATTACTGAAGGAATGAAATTAGATACACTCTTCGACTGTACAACAGGAAAACCACTAGGTGAAGGATTTGGTACTATTTATAGCAGAGAATTTCAACTAGAACAAAACTTTGATTTTTCTGAAAAAGGAATCTACAAAATAGAATTAGAACAGATGATGCGTAAAGATTCATTAGAAGGAATACAAACAGTAGGTTTGAGAATTGAGAACTAAAAAATATAGATTACAAAAAAATAAACATTCCTAAACTAACCTTTATTCCATTTATCGTAATTTTTAATTAGCTGTGCCGAATACTTATTTCGTAATTCGTAATTGAATTAATCGTTTTTTTCGTAATTTTGTGGCATCAAAAAAAACACCTGTTTGCAAACTGCTATGAGTACGACTAAAAATTCCAATAAAGAAACTTCAAAAAATACTTCCACTTCTTCTTCTCCACGTAAAACAAAATATATTTTTGTTACAGGTGGTGTTGCTTCTTCCTTAGGCAAAGGCATTGTTTCGGCTTCACTAGCCAAACTTTTGCAATCAAGAGGATTTTCTGTTACCATTCAAAAATTTGATCCTTATCTCAACATCGACCCAGGTACACTCAATCCGTATGAACATGGTGAATGTTATGTAACTGATGATGGTGCAGAAACCGATTTGGATTTAGGACATTATGAGCGTTTTTTGAATGTCAGCACTTCACAAGCAAACAATGTAACGACAGGAAGAATTTATAATACAGTCATTAATAAAGAACGAAAAGGCGACTTTTTAGGAAAAACTGTTCAAGTAATTCCTCATATTACTGATGAAATAAAACGTAATTTTTACTTTTTGGGAGAAACTGGAAAGTATGATATTATAATTACTGAAATTGGTGGTTGTGTTGGCGATATTGAGTCATTACCTTTTGTGGAAGCTGTTCGTCAAGCTCGTTGGGAATTGGGTGACCAAAACTCATTAGTTATTCACCTTACCTTAGTGCCTTATTTAAGTGCAGCAAAAGAACTGAAAACAAAACCTACTCAACATTCTGTCAAAATGCTTTCTGAACAAGGTGTTCAGCCTGATGTTTTGGTGTGTCGTACCGAACATTCTTTGCCTGATGACATTCGTAGAAAAATCTCACAGTTTTGTAATGTAAATATAAAATCAGTCATCGAATCGATTGATGCAGATACAATTTATGATGTTCCTCTTTTGATGAGAAAAGAACATTTAGACGATATTGTTTTAGATAAATTAGGCTTACCAACAGATAGTACACCAAACTTGGAAGAATGGAAACACTTCTTAGGAAAGCTAAAAAATCCGACTGACGAAGTAAAAATTGCTTTAGTTGGAAAATATGTAGAATTACCTGATGCTTATAAATCTATTGTCGAATCATTCATACATGCAGGTGCAGAAACTGAAACAAAAGTAAAACTAAAATGGGTTTCTTCAGAAGATTTGGATTCTGATGATGATGTAAAAAAATATTTAGAAAACATGGACGGCATTTTGGTTGCCCCTGGTTTTGGAGATAGAGGAATAGAAGGGAAAGTTTTGGCTGTCAAATATGCAAGAGAAAATAAAATTCCGTTTTTCGGAATTTGCTTAGGAATGCAAGTTGCTGTGGTAGAATTTGCTAGAAATGTCTTAAAATTAGAAGGCGCACATTCGGCAG
This sequence comes from Bernardetia sp. MNP-M8, assembly GCF_037126285.1. Classification (NCBI taxonomy): domain Bacteria; kingdom Pseudomonadati; phylum Bacteroidota; class Cytophagia; order Cytophagales; family Bernardetiaceae; genus Bernardetia; species Bernardetia sp. MNP-M8. The sequence continues at coordinate 2,943,373 of NZ_CP147012.1, read as the reverse complement.
AAATGAATCCAAATACTAATTTCCCTGTCATAGATTTAATGGCAGAACAAAAAAATATTACTACAAAAGGAGGAACAATGCGTTTGGGTGCATATCCTTGTCAGCTCAAAAAGAACTCATTGGCTTCACAGGTTTATAATGGAAAAGATTTGATTCATGAACGTCATCGTCACCGTTACGAATTCAACAATACTTTTTTGAAGGATTACGAAAAGGCAGGACTTCTTCCAACAGGAATAAACCCTGAATCAAATTTAGTAGAAATTGTAGAAATGAAACAAACTGAACACCCGTATTTTGTAGGTGTTCAGTTTCATCCAGAACTAAAAAGTACGGCTCTTAGCCCTCATCCTCTTTTTGTAGGATTTATTAAAGCTGCTCTTCAAAAGCGTTTGGAAGAAGTGGTAGAATAGTTTTTTACCTCAACGACGTTTCATTTGAACTTCGTTGACGGTTGAAAAATAAATAAAAAGAATTTTTCGGACTACTTGGCAGTTTTTTGAATTATTCCAAACAAAGGATAAAGGTTTGTTTTATAAAAAACCTATTCTTGATAAGAAAAATCGAAAATTAATTTACTTTAGTATAAATGGATAAAAATCAAACCATCGGACTCGTCTTGATGTCAGCTTTGCTTATTGCGTATATGTTCTTTTTTAGCCCTAGCAAAGATGAACAACAAGCTCAAAAACAGAGAACAGAACAAATACAAGACAGCATCAGAATAGCACAAGAAGCTGTTGCAGCCAAAACAAACACGCAGACAGAACAATCAGTAGAATTAGACTCTGCTACAAAAGCCTTGATTGCAAGTGCAAAAGAAATTGTTTTGGAAAATGATAATATCAAAGTGGCTTTGTCTTCGTTAGGAGCAGAAATTTTGAATGTAGAACTCAAAAACTACGAAACTTTCGATGGAAAACCATTGATTTTGGTAGATGAGCAAAATAGTCAAATCGAACTTTCGATACCTACTTCTTCTGGAAGTGTCAGAATTGATAAACTCGGTTTTACTGTTCAGAATGCTGCAAAAGATAAGGTTACTTTTGCTGGTACAGTTGATGGAAAGCCTTTAGAAATCACTTATACATTGCCTAAAGATGGCTTTGAGTTATTTTATGCTATCAAAACTGATGCAGCTACTCAGTCTTTACAACTTTCTTGGACAGACGCTATCAAACGCACTGACCAAAATATTGAATTAGATAGAAGAGAAACTACTGTCAATTATTATACTATTGAAGACGATTTTGATTATTTGAGTAAAGGAAGTACAGATAAACAAGATGAAAAATTAGAAAATTCAGTTTCTTGGTTTTCTATGAAACAACGTTTTTTCAATGCTGCTCTTATTACTGACAAACAGTTTGATGAATTGACTATTGGTTCTGCTGCTGTCAATGAAATGGATTCTTCTACTATTAAAACACTAAAAGTAGAAACTTCTATTCCTATTTCTTCGCTTACTGCTGATGCAAATGCTCGTTTTTATTTTGGTCCTAACAAGCACGATATTAATAAAGCTGTTACAGAAGGTTTCCAAGAAAATACGTATTTAGGTTGGGCAGTTTTGCAGCCGATAAGTTTGTATGTTATTATTCCATTATTTAATGTTTTAGAAAAATTCATTTCTAATTACGGAATTCTGATTATTGTAATGGTATTTCTTATCAAAATGGTTTTAGCTCCTCTTACTTACAAATCGTATGTAGCACAAGCTAGAACAAAAGTTTTGCAACCAGAAATCCAGAAGATTAAAGAAAAGTATCCAGACGACCAAGCCAAACAATCACAGGAAACAATGAAACTCAATAGTGAGTTTGGTGTCAATCCATTGAGTGGATGTTTGCCGATGGTATTACAGATGCCGATTATCTTTGCGTTATTTACGTTCTTTCCTAGTGCGATTCAACTTCGTAATGAAGCATTTCTGTGGGCAAGTGACCTCTCTACGTATGATTCAATCTTGAATTTACCATTTACTATTCCTTTTTATGGAAATCATGTCAGTTTGTTTACTTTGATGATGACTGCTTCACAGATTTTGGTAACAAGTGTAAGTACACAACAAACTTCAATGGCAAATTCTCCTATCAATCCAAAAGTGATGATGTACGGAATGCCTATTATGTTTATGTTTGTCTTAAATTCTTTCCCTGCTGGTCTGACACTTTATTATGTGACTTCAAACCTTGTTACACTTACACAAACTCTAGTTATTCGTAAGTTCTTTGTAAATGAAGAAAAAATTAGAGCGCAACTAGAAACACGCAGAGACGAGAAAAAGAAAAGTGGTAAAAAAGGTTCTTCTTTTATGCAACGTATGCAAGATGCAATGGCACAAGCCCAAGAGCAACAAGCACAAGCCAAAGGAAAGCCAACTGTTGATACGAAAAAAGAAAATCCAAATAAGAAGGATAAATTGAAATAAGAGTATTTTTGGATTCAAATAAAAACGGCTTGTTTTACTACAAGCCGTTTTTTTATGTCTCAAACTCTGTTATTTCCTATGTAGAATATAAAAGCGACGATATAAAGTAATATATATTTCGTTGTTATTCGTTTTGGCAATGGTAAAAGAGTCATTCAGGGCATGTTCATAAAAACTTTGTCAGTAGTTTTTGGTAATCCAAAATAACTCTGACAATAGTTTGGGTACAAATGAACCTATTTTCCCAACTATTTACAACCTTCTGAAAGGACTCTCAAAGTTAAAAAAAATAATCCTTTGTAAATTATATAACGTGAACTCGGTATTAGAATTTATGTATTTGTCAGTCTATGCTTCTTTATTAGCTGATTTGCGAATTATCTTGTCAGTACACTTTCAAGGTGTCAGACAATTTAGTCCAACATAGCTGTCTGACACTATGAAGTGTCTGACAGGGACATAAAAGCAAGAATATAATACCGAGTTTACGTATTATATAACTAAAGGGTATTGTTACATTGACTGAAAAATTGGAAACGCAGTATTTGAAAAAACTAGCATTTTATAATTCATTTTAGATCAAAATTTGTGATTTTGATAGCTTTTTTGCCTATATAAAAATCAAAAAGTGTATTTAGAGCAAACTGATTGTTGCAACAATGTTTAACTAAAGTATCGATTTGATTAGATTTATTGGCATACTACTTTCCATATATTTCTTATTATTAGGTTTGATTTTACCATAGTTTTCTAATAGAATATTGTATGCAGTTTTGAGAACAACATGCTTCTCAGCTAAACTAAAATGAGTCATTTCGATAAAAAGTTGGAAGAAGCTAAATTTATAAACAAAAACTCCTCTAAAATTCAAAAGAACTTTAGAGGAGTTAATTTCTATATAATTGAAGAGATTATCAGATTATTTCTTTTCAGAATCTACTTCTTCATAATCTACATCTGTTACGTCTTCTGCATTTGCTGAAGAAGGCTCTTGTGAAGCGTCAGTTTGCTGACCTGCTGCACCACCCATTGGATCTTCTGGGTTTCCACCAGCATTAGCATACATTTCTTGAGAAGCTGCACCCCATGCACCTTCCAATGTTTCTAAAGCAACTTTGATTTTCTCTACATCTTTCTCTGCGTGAGAAGTGCGTAAATCTTTCAATGCTGATTCGATAGCTGTTTTGTTGGCTTCAGAAAGTTTCTCTCCGTATTCTTTAAGTTGTTTCTCAGTTTGGAAAACCATTGAATCAGCCTTATTGATTGTTTCAATGTTTTCTTTTGCTGCTTGATCTTCGCTGGCATTTGCAGCAGCTTCTTGACGCATTTTTTCGATTTCTGCATCTGTAAGACCAGAAGAAGCTTCAATACGGATTTTTTGCTCTTTTCCACTAGCCATATCTTTCGCAGATACGTTTAATAAACCATTTGCATCAATATCAAAAGTAACCTCAACTTGTGGAATACCACGAGGTGCTGGTGGAATACCATCTAAGTGGAAACGACCAATCGTTTTGTTATCTTTTGCCATTGCACGCTCTCCTTGTAAAACGTGGATTTCTACTGACGGCTGATTATCTGCTGCCGTAGAGAATACTTGTGATTTACGAGTAGGAATAGTTGTGTTTGACTCTATCAATTTTGTCATTACACCACCCATAGTTTCGATTCCTAAAGAAAGAGGAGTTACGTCTAATAATAAAACGTCTTTTACTTCTCCTGTCAAAACACCACCTTGAATAGCTGCACCTAATGCTACTACTTCGTCAGGATTTACTCCTTTTGATGGTTTTTTGCCAAAGAATTTTTCTACTTCTTCTTGGATTCTTGGGATACGAGTAGAACCACCTACTAAGATTACATCATCAATATCTGATGCTGAAAGACCTGCATCTTTCAATGCTTCTTTACAAGGCTCTAATGTTCTTTTTACTAATTCGTCAGTCAATTGCTCAAATTTAGCTCTTGAAAGTGTTGTAACCAAGTGTTTTGGAACACCGTCAATCGGCATAATATAAGGCAAGTTGATTTCTGTTTGAGTTGAGCTAGAAAGTTCAATTTTTGCACGTTCTGCTGCTTCTTTCAAACGTTGTAAAGCCATTGGATCTTTACGCAAATCTACATTATAATCGTTTTGGAATTGGTCTGCTAACCAACCGATAATAACTTGGTCAAAATCATCTCCACCCAAGTGAGTATCTCCGTTTGTTGATTTTACTTCAAAAACGCCATCACCTAATTCTAAGATAGAAATATCAAAAGTACCACCACCTAAGTCAAAAACTGCAACAGTCATGTCTTTTTCTTTTTTATCAAGACCGTAAGCTAAAGCTGCTGCTGTTGGTTCGTTAATGATACGACGAACTTTCAAACCTGCAATTTCTCCAGCTTCTTTTGTCGCTTGACGCTGTGCATCGTTGAAGTAAGCAGGAACAGTAATTACTGCTTCTGAAACCGTTGTACCCAAATAATCTTCTGCTGTAGCCTTCATTTTTTGAAGAATCATAGCCGAAATTTCTTGTGGTGTATATTCACGTTCGTCTATCTTAACACGAGGCGTATTGTTTGCTCCTTTTACTACTTTGTAAGCAACATATTTCATTTCCTTTTCTACTTGAGAAAAGCTGTCTCCCATAAAACGCTTGATAGAAGCAATCGTTTTTTCTGGATTTGTAATAGCCTGACGTTTTGCAGAATCTCCTACTTTACGCTCGCCATTATCTAAAAAAGCTACAATTGAAGGTGTCGTGCGTTTTCCTTCACTATTTGTGATTACTACTGGCTCATTGCCTTCCATTACAGAGACACATGAGTTGGTTGTTCCTAAGTCGATTCCAATAATTTTTCCCATATCTTTTAGTTTTTTTCTGTATTTTGATTGAATTTGTAGAATAGACTTTAGTCTGTTCAGTAGCTCAAGTCAAAATCAATTTCTATTTAGTGATTTAAGTATATATTAAAAAATGGAGTGATATTCCTTAATTTTTAAAATAAGAGTTTTGAATTTTTATTTGATTCATTACTCTGTTTTAAATTGTATGTCAAGTATTTTACAATAGATATACCAACCTCAAAAAATAGAAGTTTAACAAAAAGAATGACAAAAAAAATGACAAAGTGACAGATTGAAGGATAGAACTAAAATTATGCTTCTTAAAATCAGACAGTTAGGCTTTTGTTTTTTATTTTGAATGACAGTTTTTCTGTTTTTCTTATTTGATTCGACGGAGTAAGTTATTTATATTTGGTGTTTCTTATCAAGATTTTTTTTGATAACTGTACGAATTTGTGCTTATTAAGTTAGAATATTAAAATACAATCTTCTTACTAAAAAACCTACCCTCACCATCTCTAAAACGAACAAAATAAATCCCTTTTGCTTTATTTGTTCCATCAAAAGAAAAAGAAACAGCTTTTTGAAATTCTGAAATAGAAACTGTCTTTTGTACTCGTCCTAAAATATCAATTATTTCTATCTGTTGTAGTTTAACTTTATCATTCCATTTTATTGAAAAAGAATTAGATTGAGAAGTCACTTTTATTTGTTCAAAAAATATCTTTTCTTGTTCATTTTCTACGGATAGAATAGTTCTTGTTCTGATTTGTGCTTTGTCTGCACCTCCTCCAGAACCTCCTGTAAATTGTGAGTAGGCAGGAAAATAAATCAATAATAAGATGAGTAGAGCAAATAGTTTTTTCATTTTTTAGGTATGATTCAGAATTTTATTTATAATTTATTACTTACAACTTACCATTAAAAATCAGAGTTTGATAATTTCGATACCTACTTTACCAGTTGCTTTCACATAGATACGAACGTGGTCTTTATCAATCTGAATAAAGCGAGGTGAAAGATCAAAGTCTCGTAAGTCAAACAAAGCTGTTTTTCCCGTTTTGCCTTTTGAGAGTGCTGTTTGAATAATATCAGGTAATTGTTTTACATAATTATCCATTGGCAAAATAAGTAATTTTTGTAGTTCTTCTTTGACAGTTGTTTTGAGCATCCAGTCTGCAGCCGACAATAAATATTCTTCACTCTGCAAATCATAATCAAAGTTATCAAAATGAAGTGAATTATTCAACGAGTCAAAACGAGGTATTGCATTCAAATAAATAGTGCTATTTATATCACCTTTTACAGTAAGTTTCATAAATAGCTTTTTTCCACTTCCAAAAATTTCAGCATCTTTAATTTTGATTTTATAATCTGTATTTGGAATAACTAAAATGGTATCTTTTATTTTTTTATCTAATAAATCATTAACAGCTTTATAAGGAAGCTCACCTTTTAGATGCAATTCAAAGTCATTATTGTTATGAGACAGAGAATTATTTTGCTTTAATAGAGGTAACTTTTTGAAGATTACTTTTGGTTTTTCTCCTTTTTTTTTGGTGACGACAGTTCGTAAAAGTGTTTTTAGACGAGTAGTGATAAACAATTGTTTATTTTTTCCTTCTATTTTACTAGCTTCTATTTGTATAGGTTCTGCCAAAAGCCATGTTCCATTTGTTACTTTTTTTTCTACTAAGATTGGCTCTTGAATTTTTGTCCAAATTTTACTAACCTCTTTTTCTATTACTTTTAAGTTTGATGAGGCTTTATCAATCACTTTTTCTAGTTCTGACTTCTTCTGTAGCAATTGACTTTCTAAAAGTCCTGCTAAGTCAAAATTAACTCCTAATACCTTAAATGTTGGTTTTTTTATCCATTCAATCCCTGTATATCTTGTTTTTGTATCTAGCTTCCAATCTTTATTGAGATTTATTTCTGAATGAAATTTTAGTCGTAATGAAAAATCTATTGCTTTGCTTTTCTCTATTTTTTTTCCAAAAAGTTTAGTTTTGATTATTCTTTTTTCTACCCACACATGAATAGGCACAGAATAATACATAAAATTACTATTAACAGAAATTTTTATATTTTCTACCTTTTTGATTCTAATTTTAATGCCATCACTTTTTTTATCCTCAAAACTTTGGTCGGCATAGAGCGTTCCTTTAATAGCTTCATTTATTTTTTGCTCAATTTGTGCTACTTGAAAAGTAATAGGAACTTCTAAAAAGGAAATTTGATGTTCAATAGCTTCATCAAAGGGCAAAATTTCAGGTGCTGTATTTTCATTACTATTTTTACAAGAACTAAGATTAAAGCTTAGAAACAAAGTCAATACAGAAAATAGTATCAATATAGAATATTGACTTTGTTTTTTTGATAGAATACAGAACTCAAATTTCATTAGTAATTTTATAATTAGCTTAAATTTATTCTATAGGAAGCATATAAATGACTTCTTTTACCCAATGCAAACTTCGTAAATATTCTAATGATAAAGGACGAATTTCTGAGTCAATTTCAATCACTAAGCAGGCAATTCCTCGTTTTCCTTTTCTACTAACGTTCATTGTAGCAATATTACATTCATCATTAGCAAGAATATTTGAAATAAATGCGATACTTCCTGTTTTATCTTCTGCAAATATAAGAAGTGTAAAAAGTCCTGTCGTAAATCCTGCATTGTAGCCATTTACTTCTTCAATTTCTATTAAGCCTCCTCCTCTGCTTATTCCTAGTATTTCTACATTTCGCTCTCCCTTTTTAAGTTTGAAACGAATAGAATTAGGATGAAAAGTAGAGGCATTTCCTACAGAACGAAAATTGTATTTCAATCCATTTTTTTTAGCTTCATCAAAAGAAGTTTTGATACGAATATCATCAGTTGCAAAACCTAAAAGTCCTGCAATAACAGCCCTATCGCTTCCATGACCTTCGTAAGTACGAGCAAAAGAATTATAAAAAATAATTTCGGCTTCTTCTGGAATAGCTCCCAAAATATCGATAGCTGCAAGACCAAGACGAACCACACCTGCTGTATGTGAACTAGAAGGGCCAATCATGATAGGACCTATCATATCAAAAATACTACTTTTTTCTGTTGCCATTGTTTTACTATTTATTTTTTGTGTTGTGTGTTTGTTTATCTAAAACTACAAAATTATGTCTAGTCCTGAAAGAGAAATAACTTTATAGGTTGCCCTAATCAATTATATCCTTTAGGTAGCTTTCTACTTTTTGTAGCCTTTTCGATTACAAAGCCAATTTGCAGTAATTTATGCTCTTCGAAAGGACGAGAAATGAGCGTAATTCCAGTAGGCTCTCCAGTAGCTCTGTAACCCATTGGAAGAGTCAAACAAGGATATTTTGCGAGTGCAGCTTCAGCAGCATTCCAGTTATTGATAGACAAAATACAATCAAGATTTAATTTTTTTATTGGTTTTTCAAAAAGATTGACTGCTTCTGTATTCATACTAACTTTCAATTTTTCTAATTCTTCATCAGAAGTTTTGTCTGCCACAATTCCATCAAAACGAGCTTGTGCATACGGAATACGAACCAAAGTATCTTGAAGATTATATGCTACAATATCTTTTGCCGAAGTAAACGAAATAGAATTTCCTGTATAATTTTGAAAATAAGAAGGCAAATCTCGCTTCATATCAGCATTTAAAAGTTGCAGAAAATCATCAAAATTCATCTCATCAAACGAAAACTCTACTACCTCTGCTCCCAAAGATTTTACTTTTTCAATCATAGAAAGATAAAGAGAATCCTCCATAAATGCTTTGTTTGCACCAAAACGCATTTCTTTCAAATCTATTTCTAAGTTTTGATTGTATTTTGTTTGTGCTGTTTGTACTTTTGTTACGCTATCTTTTGCATCTTCGCCTGTCATTGCAGATAATAAAATGGCATTATCAGTTATATTTTTTGTCATTGGACCTGGTGTGTCTAGCATACTAGAAATAGGAACGATTCCACTTCTACTCAAAAGACCTATAGTAGGCTTCAAACCAACAACACTATTTGAACTAGCTGGTGACAAAATAGAACCTGCCGTTTCTGTTCCAACTGCTGCAACGGCGTAATTTGCAGCTACTGATGTTCCACTTCCTGCACTAGAACCACCTGTATCAAACTGTTTTCTTCCATAAGGATTTAGCGTTTGTCCACCGATTGCACTATACCCATTAGGTCCATTATCATGTAAATAATTTGCCCATTCGCTTAGATTGACCTTTCCTAAAATAATTCCTCCTTTTTCTTGTATGCGCTCTACTATAAAAGCATTTGAAGTCATATTATTTTTGAGTGCTTCTGCTCCTGCTGTTGTTGGTAGCTTATCAAAATTGATATTATCTTTTAGTAAGATAGGCATTCCAAAAATAGCATGGTTCTGATTGTCTTTTGATTTATCTTTTTCTTTAGCTTCCTCTACTGCATTTGGATTGATAGAAATAATAGTGTGAAGAGAAGTTTCTCTATCGTTTTCGTATTTTACAATTCTGTACAAATACCATTGCACCAGTTTTTCATAACTTAAATTACCTTCTTTAATATGATTTTGAATAGTTGGAATATTTTGTTCCAAAATCAAAGGTTTTAGTTTTTGATATTCTTCTTCTGAAAAATTACTGATTTGAGGAGCTACGTTTTTCCAAATATCATTTTTATCTAAAATTTTAGATTGAATGAGTTTGTACTGCATTCGTGATGATTCGTGAGCAGCATTTTGAGCAATTTCTTCAGATTCATCGTAGGATTTCCATTGTGAAATAGTAAAGGTTGTTTCTGTAATTTCAGAAGTAGTTTCGTTTTTTTCTTCGTTTTTTTGGTCAGAGGACTGACACGCAAAGACAAATAATAAAAGCAATAAGACTGTATATTTCATGATTTTTGAGGGTGTAGAGGGGATTTGTAGAATATTTTGAAAGTTACGTTTTTTAGAGAAAAGTTTAGGTTACTTTTATAAATTCAAATTCTACATTTTCATCAAGAACATCATTTATTTCGTTACCCATTTCTAATTCTTCTTCAGTTTTGTAGTACCAAAAAACAGTAGCAGGAAATTTGTTTTTTGAGATTGTTTCTATTTCTGATAAAATATTAACTAATAAGAGAAACAGAATATCCTTTACATTTTTTATTGCATTATCTACTTCGTTTATTCTTATTTCAAATTTAGATAAGCTAATAGTATCTAAGCCTTGAATTTTATCAAAAATTTCGTCGTGTTCTTCAATGAATTCTGTATCATCTTGATAGGATAAATTTAGGTGTAAAAATCCTCTTTCTAAGTCTAATTGATAAGCCATAAAGTTTTTTATAATTAGTTTTTATCTAATGGCAAAATATCACCTTCTTGCTCTTCCTTAAAAATCTTAGCATCAGCTACAAAAGTTCCAAAAGGAAGAACAGAAGCCAACAACGCCCAAAAAATGGTAAGTAGTTTCCATTTGAATCTATAACCTACAATTACAACTAAAACACAGTAAGCAATAAATAAAACTCCATGTGCCATCCCAACAATCTGATTAGGTTCTCTCATTTCCCAAATATATTTGAGAGGCATTGTAACGAAAAGAATAACTAGAAAAGAAATTCCTTCTACCACACCAAGAATACGTAAAAATTGAAGTAGTTTAGAGTCTAATTTTGTCGTTTTAGGATTTTTCATGAATTAGATAGTGTTAATTATAGTGAAATATTGATTGATGAATGGGCTAAAAATGAGGTTTTTTATAAAATGTAGCACTTTTAGCCAATTTGTATGAAATAGAATACAAAAATAAGCGTTTTAAAATTGCAAATTTCTTTAAAAATCACTAATTAGCATAACTAATTCCTCCTAAAATAGAATATAAGTGATTCATAGACTTAATTTATTCTTTTTTAGCAAAAATATTCTATCCAAAATTCCATCTCCTTACTGTTTTTATGAAGTTAAAACACATTTTTTACTGTGCTGTTGTGCCTTTTGCATTATTGCAATTGAGTGGAACAAACGAATACGATTATCAGAAACTAGGTTATACACAAAACGGAAAAGCCTCTTATTACGGAACAAAATTTCACGGCAGACCTACAGCAAGTGGCGAAAAATACAATATGTATGATGCAACAGCAGCCCACAAGAAAATATTATTTAATAGTTTGGTAGAAGTGACCAACAAAAACAATGGTAAAACAGCTATCGTACGAGTAAACGACCGAGGTCCTTTCAAACCTGGTAGAATCATTGATCTTTCTTATGCTACAGCTAAAAAGTTAGATATGGTTCGTGATGGTGTAGTAGATATAGAAATTCGTCTTTTACGTGCAGGTGCAGATGGCGAAACACTTTCTCCACAAGGTTCGGAAACACAAAAAGGCAAAAGAAAACCACGCAGAAAAGTTAATATCAAGAAAGCCCAAAAGAAAAATAAATATCTTCCTAGAATTTATAGTATTTGGGGAACAGAAAAATACCCAGAAGATTTTGGTGTACAGATTGGAAGTTATAGAGACTTGAAAAATGCTGTACAAAAAGGAAAAGATGCAATGGAAGCAGGTTTTGATGAAGTTTATATTCGTGTCAGTTGGACAGAGGACCGTTCGCAACGTCTTTTTAGAGTTTCAGTAGGAGATATGAATGCTACACAAGCAGGAGACTTTGCCAAAACATTAGATTCAAAAGGTTTTAGAGGGTGTTTTCCTAAGGCACATTTCAATGATTGATAGTTGTCGGTGGGACACCGACAACGGCAAGATTAAGTTTAAATCTACATTTTTGCTGTTATGGCTAATTTGTTTGTTTTCTTGTAATACAAGAGTAGAAAACGGTGGAAATGTAGAAAAAATATCTAAGAAAACTAATGCAATTATTGATACTGTTTTAGTTAATGATACTGTGGCAAAGCAAGAAATAAATCCTTATCGCTATGAAAAGTTGAAAGAATATGGCGATTCTATCAACTCATATTTCCAAACATTTGGTTGGGGAAGAAAAGACTACAAATTTAATATCAACACTGATACAATAATCAATGAAAATAATGTTGAGTATTTTCATAAGCAACTTGTTCCTTTTAGTGTGTATGTTTTTGATACAGAAGAAGAAGCGACAGATTATTTCAATGAGCTAATGACAATAGAATTTGTTAGTGATTTTGGTATAAATAAGAAACCAAATCATATTTTTGTTGATTCGAATAGAGTAGTTTGGTTGAAGATGGAAAATGCTTATGCACACAGAGCAAAATATATTATAGAACTTTTCTTGAAAGTATTTGAGTACCCTCCTATTGATTTTAATATAAACCTACCTTTAGGATGCAATTACTGTGTAAAGTGGACTACCTCTGATACAACCTTAAAAGAAATATATGGAACTTGGTATGCTAACAAGTCTAATCAAATTGATACAAGTGGATACTCAAAATATCAAATAGACACTTTACTCATACAGTTTACAAAGGATTCAGTCAAAATAAATAATGAGAATTATTTGTATAATATTTCTTCGGCAAGAGCATTCCCAAATGCGAAATATTATTGGGAGTATAGTTTTGTTTCTACATTCAATAATAAGCAACCCAAACGCTTGACAACACAATTTTATAAAGAGATAAAAGAACTACAGAAAGTTAGAAAGGAATTAATTTTTTATAATATATTTTTAATAAAAAATGGTAAAAGGAATGAATCTTTTACCATTGCAAAAACTAATAACGACGAAATATATATTACCTTATATCGTCGCTTTTATATTCTACATAGGAAATAACAGAGTTTAAGACACAAAAAAAAACGGCTTGTATATAACTAAAAAAACTACTAAGAAAGTGAATTCTTAGTAGTTTTTTGATCTACTTTTTGTCCTAAAATGCTTCTATTGATCAAACAAATAAGTTTTACTTATTTTTATTGAGCATTTTGATCAGCAGCGTTAATAGACGGATTTGCATTAAGCTCAGCTATAGGAATTTGTAATTGGAATTTAGGTGAGTTAGCTGGATAGTTTAAATTCTTACCAAATGCAGGGTGGTTACTACCTGGATAATCACGTACTAAAGCATTGTTCCAACGTTTCATATCATAGAATGCAAAACCTTCACCCCAAAGTTCAATTCCTCTTTGAGTACGAATCATATCCAATACACTGTTATTTACATTACTAGAAGCAGTATATTGAGGATCTCTTACTGCCATAAACTCAGATAATACTGCTTGTGCACCCGCATTATCTCCATTAAGAGCTTTTGCTTCTGCTTCAATAAGTAACATTTCTGCTGTACGCATAAATACATAATCACCTTCAAAGAAAGTTGCATCCACAAACTTAAAGTTTACATAGGCAGGATAATCTGCATTACCTGGCTCTGCAAACCAGTTTTGTGTACGTATATCTGTTGGTGAAAGTTTATCATAAAGACGCTTGTCTATAGCTTTATAGTGTCCCAATAGTCCTGCATAACCTGGATTAAGCGTACCTACTTGAGAGAAGAAAGAAGCATAAATACCAGAAGTAATAGCTGTAATTTCTGCACCCCAAATCCAAGAAGGACTTGTAATCTCATCAAAACCATCTAACAAGGTTGCTTCTGTGTCAGGAGCAGCTGAGTTATATGCTTGTCTAGCCATAGTGGCTGCTTGAGCATAATTCCCATATTCTAGATAGTATCTAGCTAAAATACCTGCTACTACATTTTGATCTATTTGAACTTTAGATGTTCTAGCAAAACCACCCAAAAGGTCATATGCCTCTTCTAAGTCAGCTTTTGCTTGAGCCACAATTACTGAAGTTGCTACTCTTTCATCTTGATTAGCTTCTAAAGTTCTCAAAGGAATACCTTTTTCACCATCAGCATACAAACGAATAAGATTGAAATAAGAAAAACCTCTTAAAGCTAATAATCTACCTCTAGTATAACGAAGTTCTTGTGATTCAATATCAGCAGGTGTAGTAGCCAAAATAAGATTAGCATCTCTAATTACTGTATAGTAAAAATTCCATACTTTAGTAGTTATTCTGCTTTCTTGTACTCTACCTGTATATGTATAATACCCACTTGCCCATTGATTTACGAGCATTGGCGTATTCTCAGACATTAAATCAAGACCGAACTCAATGGATTTTTGTCCATAATCATCGTGAGATGAGCTTGTTGTACCTTGATATGTTTTATATTGTCTAAGAAAAGAATTAGTACCATCCTCAACAGAATTTGTATAAGTAAGTAATGATTCTGGATTCGCTGCTAAAGCTTGTAATTGTTCTTGAGCTACGAATTCTTTATTTTCTGTGTCTAAAGCATCTTCTGCACAGCTAGTAAAACCTACTGCCAGAATTGCTAGTGTTATCCACTTTTTCATAATTTAATTAAAGTTTAAAGTTGAACATTTAAAATTGCACATTCAAACCAAAGGTCATTGTTCTCATGATACTAAACTCATTAGAACTTGTACCTGTAAGACTTAGTCTAGGATCATATCCTTGTCTAGCTGAAAGAATCCCTACATTATTAGCAAGTGCAAATACTCTTAAAGAAGCTACCTTTAGCTTATTAGTAATTGATTTATCAAAAGTATAGCCTAAACTAACATTTTGCAAACTCAAATAACTTGCATCTACTAAATATAAGTCAGAAGGTGAGTAGTTATTAGGAGCTGAACTTGCACTTAATCTAGGGTATTCAGCCGTTGTATTCTCTGGAGTCCAAGTATTACCATATGCTTCATCAACAATATTACGACCAGCTAAAGAAGTCATATCATAAAGTCCCCAGTATACTCCATCATAACCTTTTCCACCTATTTGATAAGCAAAATTTAGACCCAAATCAAATGATTTATATCTAAAATCAAATGCAAAACCACCATATACATCTGGAATAGCATCTTCTCCTGTAAAGTATTCTGTTGCTTCAGCATATAATTCTGTCGTTTCACGTTCACCAGTTGGCTCTCCATCATCACCAAGAACATCTTTGTACCACATTGTGTTACCATTCTCAGGATTATATCCAGCATATGCTCTCAAGAAATATTCATATCTAGAACGTCCTTCCTCTAAACGGAACTGACTATCATCAATAAATTCTTGAGGAAGACGAGTGATTTCATTTTGAAAATGTGTTGCATTTACAGAAATTCCTAAAGAAAAATCTTTGGTCTTCAATACATCTCCACTCATAGATAGTTCAATACCTCTGTTTACCATATCACCAACATTTTCTGGAAAAGATGGATTTCCTGTAGATAAAGGAAGTGGTGTATCAAAAAGCATATCAGACACAGTACGAGTAAAATATTCTACATTTACATTTAAGCGATTTTTGAAAGCAGCTAAGTCAAAGCCAACATTAAAATTTCTGTTTACTTCCCAAGAAATATTTTTATTTCCTAAGAAAGCCAACTGAACAGATAATGCTCCATCACTTGGAACAACTTGGAACTGATCTCTATATGGATAGAAATTTCTGTTAGCATAGTAGCCACTTTTTCTTGTATCACTTGGATAAAGAAGGTTATCATTTCCTTGCTCTCCATAACTTGTTTTTAATTTAAGCTCATTCAACCAAGTTACACCTGCCAAAAACTCTTCTTGAGAAAGTCTCCAAGCAGCACCTAGTCCATAGAAGTTACCCCAACGATTTTCAGGAGCAAAAACAGAAGAACCATCTCTTCTGAAACTTGCATTGAAATAATAACGCTCATTATAATCATACATTACTCTAGCAAAATAACCTTCTACGTTATAATCTTGCTCAAAACCATTTACACCTTGAATATTTGCACCAAAGTCCATAATAGGCTCTTCTGGTAAAAGGAAATTAGTTTTATGAGTTTGTAAATAACGGAAATTAAGAGAGTTATACTCGTGTCCTAAAAGTGCTGTTATGTTGTGTAAGTCAAAAGACTTGTCAAAATTAAGTATTTGTTGTTGCGTAACATTGAGATTACGAATAGCATACTCATTCAAACGACCATTCACATCACCTGCTGCATCACCATATTGAGGCGTATCAAATTCTGTGATAGCTCTATCTCTCAAATCAACAGCAACATTATAAGTAAAGTTTAAGTAGTCTGTGAAATTTACTTTAGCATATGTAGTACCAAAAACATTGTTATTGTTATTGCGATTTACATCTAGTTGTGCAGTAGCTACTGGATTCTGTAATGATGCATACGGACGAGCAACTCCTGTAACTCTACCTGTACCATCATCATACAAAGGATTTCCGTTAGCGTCTTTTACTTGTTGCCCATCTACATAAGCATATACTGGGTAAATAGGAGCAATATTACGAGCAAAACTAATAGGATTACTAAAAGCAGTTGTTCCGTCTCCATCTACATTGCGTTGTGAAGTATAAGAGTAATTGATATTTGCACCTAAGTCAATATATTTATTAACTTTTGTATTTACTCTCATTTTACCTGTATAACGCTCAAAACCAGAGTTGATGATATATCCGATATTATCATCATATCCTAATGAAACATAATAATCAGTAGCATCACTACCACCAGCTAACGACACATAAGATTGTAAATATGTACTATTAGTTTGGAATAATTCATCAGACCAATCTTCTTGGTATAGTAAATTAGCACTAGAGTTTAACTTTCCAGTAGTAGGGTCAATTACTTGATTATCAGCCACATCATATACATTATAACCCAATGGATAACCTAATACACCATCAGTGTCTGTAATAAGAAATTCAGAAGCTTGTGAAGAAGCATCTGCAGCACTTTCTCCTGCTAAAATTAAATCATTACGAATTGCTTGAAAACGAGCTTCATAATATTTAGCTGGGTCTGTGATTACATTATAATCTGCAATACCTCTAGTAGAAATACCTATACGAGTGTCAAAAGTAACACGTACTTTATTATTCTTTCCTTTTTTAGTAGTAAGGATAATTACACCATTTGCACCTCTACTTCCGTAAAGAGCAGCAGCAGAAGCATCTTTAAGGAATACAATACTTTCAATATCTTGGTTATTGATAGTATTTATATCTCCATAAAAAGGAACTCCATCTACTACATAAAGAGGATCTGATGAAGCATTAATTGAGCCAATTCCTCTAAAACGAATTGTTGGAGAACTACCTGGTTGTCCACTTTGTTGAATAATTTGAACACCAGCAACTTTACCATTAAGTCCTTGAAGTACGTTTCCACTTGGAAGGTCAGAAACTTGTTTTGCACTAACTTCAGAAATTGATCCTGTTAGAGCTTCTCTTTTTTGAGTTCCATAAGCAGTTACTACTACTTCACTAAGTGCATCACCTTCTGTCAAAACAACATCAATAACTGTACGGTTACCAATTGTTTCTTCTTTGGCAGTAAAGCCTACAAAACTAAATACAAGTACATCACTTCCTTCTGGAACAGTAAGAGTATACTTTCCTTCCATGTCAGTTTGTGTACCTTGTGTTGTTCCTTTGATTTGAATTGTAGCACCTGGTAATGATCCTTCTTCAGAAGTTACAGTACCTGTAATTGTTCGTTGTGCCCATGCTGAACTAACAAGCAAGAACATCAACATTATACTAAGTAATAATTTTCTCTTCATGAGTAAATTGATTATTTGTTAATGAAAAATTTAAAAATTAATTTTCGGAGGGTATATTTATTTTGATAGTTATCTAAATAAAACATTTGAATTTATCTCTAATATCTGATAAATCTAAAATGAGTTATAATAACTAATTATCATAAATTAAGCAGGAAAAATAGCTGTATTGTTATTTTAGAACTGAAGGGACTACTAAGATAAGAAATTTTAAATAAAAAACAATTAAAATAATTTATTTTTATTTAAAATATGCTTTTTTCTTCAAGATACTCTCTTATATTCTTTAACAAAAGGTAATTTTTCTGAACGCAATTAAGTCAAAATTTATATTAAGACAAAATGATTTTCACAGAATTTTATAAAAATAACTATCAAAGAGGTATTTAAATTGTGTAATTCACTGTTTATCAAACTATTAATACGCTTTATATAGAAAGGATTACTAGTATATTTGTTGACCTATTATATTAAAACACTAACGTAGAAGTGCTATTTACATTCGTATCCCAATTACAAGTACATCATCAATTTGGCGTTGCAGTCCTTGCCAATGTACAAAGCTTTCTTGTAGCTTCTTTTGCTGTTCTTGAAGAGGTAGGTGTTGTATTTTATCTAATAAGCCTATGAAACGTTTCTTAGAGAATTTTTTACTATCCTCTCCCCCAAACTGATCCAAAAATCCATCAGTAGTAAGATAAACCATGTCATTTTTCTGAAGGCTGATATATTTGTCTGTAAATGTTTTTTGTTTTTGTTTGAGCAGAGTTCCACCAATAGAAAATCTATCTCCCTTTACTTCTTTGATTTTTCCATTTTCAGTATAAAATAAAGAGTTTTTTGCACCTGAAAATACTATTTTACGATTTGCTTTATCTAAGCTAATCATTGACATATCCATCCCATCACGGCTTTTCCACATTTTTCCTGTTTCGTGCAAAACATTTCCTTCATTTTGCTTCAACCAATCTACAATTCCTGAATTCATTTCAGTTAGAATTTTGGCTGGTTCATTGATTTGTTTGACTTTTGTGGTCTGTTCAAGCATAGCAAAGCCAACAACAGACATAATTGCCCCTGGAACACCATGACCTG
Source organism: Bernardetia sp. MNP-M8 (assembly GCF_037126285.1). Classification (NCBI taxonomy): domain Bacteria; kingdom Pseudomonadati; phylum Bacteroidota; class Cytophagia; order Cytophagales; family Bernardetiaceae; genus Bernardetia; species Bernardetia sp. MNP-M8. Next base: position 2,924,440 of record NZ_CP147012.1, on the reverse strand, counting down.
TACAATCTACAACAGCAAACTGACTTGTACCATTCTTTTTCCAAGCCCAATAAAAATCTCCACTTACAATATCACGAGGTTGAAAAAGCACAAAATGTTCTGTGAAAGCATCTACCATTTCTTCTTCTGAAGGGATAATAGCATCTTGAATACGTTGTGCATAGCGAATGGAATCTGTTATTTTTTTATTAGCTGATTCTATTAGTGTATTTTGCTCTTCTACTTTTTCTTTTTCTTTAGTAAGTTCTTGAGTACGTAATGCAATTTTTTCTTCTAGCTGTCTTTTCTTTTGTTCTACTCGCCATATTCTCCATCTATAAATTAAATAGAGAATTAAAAGAATAATTACTCCAAGAGCAATTTTTGCTTCAATTTTATTATACCAAGCTGCTGTGATAGAAATTTCAACAGAAATAGGTTTTTCATTCCACACTCCATCTGAGTTAGAGCCTTTTACCAAAAAAGTATAATTACCTGCATCTAAATTAGTATACTGTGCTTCTCCTCTATCAGACTCTATCCAATCAGCATCAAATCCTTCTAACTTATATTTGTATTTATTTCTTTGAGGAAAAGAGTAATGTAAAGAAGCAAAGAAAAAGGAAAAAGAGTTTTGATTATAATTAAGCTGTATTTTTTCTACAAGAGAAATATGATTTTGAATAATACTACTATCTCCAATTTCTACTTTCTTATTATTGACTTGAAAGTCAGTAAATAAAATAGGTGCGACATAACTATTTCCTTGTATACTGTCAGGATGAAAATAATTAAGTCCATTGATTCCACCAAAATACATCATTCCAGATTTCCCTTTTGCATAAGCACCTGAATTAAACTCATTAGCTTGTAATCCATCTTCTACCCCAAAATTAACAAAAGTAGTATCTGAAGGTGTAAATTTACTAATTCCTCTATTTGTACTAAACCATAAATTCTTTTTAGAGTCTTCTAAGACTCCATATAATACATTGTTTGGAAGTCCGTCCTCTTCTGTAAAATGTCTAAACTTCCCACTTTTTCTGTCTAAAGAATTTAGTCCTCCACCATAGGTCAAGACCCAAAAATGATTTCTGTCATCTTCATAAACAGGATATACTCGGTTTGTACTGATACTATATTTATCATTTACATCACTCTTATAGGCAGAAAAAATCTCATTTTTTGAATCAAATTTATTGAGTCCACCACCATAAGTACTTACCCATAAAGTACCTTCTGAATCTTCATAAATACCTCTTACTCTATTGTTGGACAAAGAACTTGGAACATTTGGTTCATTAACAAAGGCTTTAAATGAGTTTGTTTTTTCATCATATCTTGAAAGACCTCCTTTATCTGTTCCTATCCAAACTGTTCCAGCTTTATCTTGATAAATTGCACGAATAGAATTACTTAAAAGTCCTTTTGTAGTTTTTGTAGTAAATCGTTTTTTAAAATTTGCTCCCAAACTAGACTGATTATTATCAAATACATAAAGTCCGTCTTCAACTGTTCCTACCCAAACTTGATTTTTATTATCTTCATATAAAGCATAAATTCCTTTTCTAGCCATAATTCCTATAACAGAAACCTGCTCCATTCCTTCTTTATATTTATTTAGTCCTTGTATTGTTCCTATCCAAAGAATACCATGATGGTCTTCTAAAACACTACGTACTGTATTATCGCTCAACCCCGTCCGAGATACTGTATAGGTATCAAACTTTATTCTATTTTTGTCAAACTTGTTGATGCCATAGCCATTTGTACCAATCCAAAAAATACCTGCTTGATCTTCAAACATAGCCAAAATATCATTCGAAGAAAGACTAGAAGGGTCTGTATTACGAGAACGAATAACACGTAGACGAGGAGAACTCTGCCAAGGTTTTAGATACTGCAAACCATCGTTTGTCATGAGCCAAAGCAATCCTCTACTATCCAAAAAAACATTGTTAATAGTTAAATATCTATTTTGAACGACATCTATATAATTTGAAGTTAAGAAAGTTCTCTTAAAGAGTCCTGATGCTCCACCTGCCCAAATATTACCTGTATTATCTATTACTATCCCATTGATAGCATCTCTCTTAAATCCTCGTTTTTCAAATTGTTTTGTTTTTCTATCAAAGGCCGCTAAACCTGCATTGGTTCCTACCCATAATGTTCCATTTTTATCTTCTAAAAAACAACGAACAATACACTCATCAAGATTCTTTTCTCTAAAAACTTCGAAAGTTTTGGAATCTTCCATAAAATGAACTAGCCCTTCATCTGTTCCTGCCCAAATTTCTCCATTTTTATCGCAGTGAAGCGAACGAATAGTATTGCTGATAATACTGGTCTCATCAATTGGATTGTTTCTGTATCTAGTAAAATGCTGTTTGGAAAAATCAAAAACATTCAAGCCACCTTCAGTTCCTATCCATATATTTCCTTTTTTATCTTCTGTAATACAAAGAATAAGATTATCCGAAATAGAATTTACATCATCGACAGCTCTTTTATAATGATGAAATTTTATTCCATCGTACATATTAAGTCCATCCTGTGTGCCTATCCAAAGCAAGCCACGAGAATCTTGAAAGAAAATATTAGGTGTATTTTGAGAAAGTCCTTCATCAATAGTGATATGCTCAAAAGACATATTGCTTTGTGCATACGAAGTAGAAAATATACTCTGCAAAGCAAAACAACTCATTATAAAAACCATAGAATACAAAATCGTCAAGAAACGTTTTGAAAACTTGTGTTTTAAAAAGAGTGTTCTATAAGGAGTTTTTAGAGTAAAAATTATATTTTCTTTATAAGTATTCAAAAAAGTAAAAGCAGAAAAATGAATGATATAGAAAGCAAATATCTTTATCTTGAAGTTAATAAACTTCTCAACAGACAAAGTTGCTTAAAATAATGGTAAAAATCCACTACTAAACCATAAATTTTATAATTTCTGTGTAATTTCTTTTCTCAAAAATCAATAACCTTAAATAAACAAACGTTATTTCTGTTTTGAGTTTGAAAAAGGGTTTCCTAATTTTGCATATTCATTTCCATCTATAAAAATAATAAAACCAATCTTGAAACAGAAATTAGTACGCTCTATCAAATCTTTTATCAATAAATTAGGGTATCATATTGATAAAATAGACCGAAATTCACTTACTATGATTGGTGGATTAGAACGCAGTTCAAAACATACTTCGCCAAAAAGTTTTATAGATGTAGGAGCATCTGATGGAAGATGGACAGAACTAGCCATGCAATTCTTTCCAAACTCACACTATTTGCTTGTTGAGGCGCAAGAAGGACACCGTAAGGATTTAGAGCATTTTCAATTAAAAAATCCAAACATTTCAATTTGTATGGCTGCAGCTGGAGATGCTGAGGGAGAAATTTATTTTGATGCTTCTGACCTTCATGCAGGGTTGGCTTCTAAAGAAAAACTAGAGAAAAACTGTATTACTGTTCCTGTTACGACGATAGATTTGCAAGTAGAAAAGCATAAATTACAACCTCCTTTTTGTATAAAATTAGATACACACGGTTTTGAGATTCCAATTTTAGAAGGAGCGACCAAGACATTAGAAAAAGCTGATTTATTAATAATTGAAGTATATAATTTTCAGATTGTCAAAAATGATGAAGATAACTCACAGAATAGCCTTCGTTTTTATGAATTGTGTCAATATTTGGATAACAAAGGCTTTTACCCTGCTGATTTGGTGGATATCATGAGAAGAAAAAAAGATGATATGCTTTGGCAAATGGATATGTTTTTTTATAGAAAAGAAAATAAGGTTTTTGAGAGTAATGAGTATGAGTAAAATATGGAATTTCAACTAGATGTCTATACTCGCAAATCTGAAGATTAAGCTATACTGACTTAAAAGTTGTCTTACTGATAAATCGTAGTCAATACACCAATACTAACTACGATTTATTCTAAGCTCAACTGGGATAAATTATATGGTACTCTCACTTATTTCTACTCTTCTAATTAAAACTACTATTTATTTTAATGTTAGGTTGTAGATATATTACATTTTTTTTGAAGTCCAGAACAATATGAAATCTTTTCAAAATTTCTCCTCCTAATAAAGCTTCATAAGGCGATACAGACTCTGTAGTCTCAAGTATTATAGGCATATTATAAATCTCAAAATCACCTAAACTTACTTTCAAAGGTAAAACTAGGTCTGATTTAGAAATATTTCCATCCGAACCTGTACTTGTGGCTTCTCCAATTATTTGATATTTATCTTTCAACTTATTTTCATAAACTGAAGTATAATAAATAGATATAGTTCCATTATATCCTGTATCTATCATTCCCAAAATCTTTTTTTTTTTGTTTCCTTCAAAAAGAGTAAATTTTATAAATGGCAATCCATTAACAAACTTTATTTTATGTTTAGTATAACTATCTGAAACCAAATAATTATTATCATATAAGACTAATTCATTGTTTTCATAGTTGATACGTATCATTTTATCTTTGAAAAAATTCCATCCAATTATACCATCTAATTTTTCTTCTTTTGGATAATCAATACCCACTACTTGTACATCTTGTTGTGTAATTTTTCCTATTGAAACTGTGTTTTTGAAACTCATCATTTCTTGTGAAGTGCCGTGACCTCCAACATTTTCCGTCAAACTATCAAACTTGATTTGGATATTACTTTCCTCAATTTTGCTTTTATTAATAACAACACAATTAGCCCCCAAATCATATACAAAATCTAATGAGTCTGATCCATTAAGTGAAACCTTTATGTATATTCGATTATCCTCTCCTAAAGTAAAAGGAATCACTTCTTGAGCCTTTGTGATGGTAGTAATAAATGCAAATAAGATAAATAGATAAATTTTTATTCTGTTCATTTTTATATTTGTTTAGTTATTAAATAATTAAACAAAACTAGGAATTTAAAAGGGGTATCTATTGTAAAATATTGCACTAGTCAATAAACAAAGTATTCTGAAAACTTATGGGATTTACACCTACAAACCTTTTAAAATTTTTATAAAAATGTGATGTATCATAAAACCCACAATCAATGGCAACATCTAATATTGGTTTGCCTGTTTTAAGCATACCTTTACTCTGTTCAATTTTTTGCATAATAGCAAAATTATTAGGAGTTAATCCAGTTTCTTGTTTGAACAAACGAATAAACTTGTACTTATCAATACCAAATTGTAAAGCTGTTTTTTCTAGGGAAAAGTTCTCAAATGATGTCTCGTTAATAAAATTTTGAAAAAATTTACTACTATTATAACTAATTGGTCTGACTGCTGCATATTTTAACACTAAATTTCTGAGTATTATTCCTAATCTTTTTTCAAAATCAACAGTTTTATTATATAAATTATTTGATAAGAAATATAATTCATTGAATATATTTTGATCATATATAATTCGATCTTCAAAAAAAGTGAACTGTCCTCCATTCAATTCTTTAATGACTTCTGGCGAAACATAATAAGTAAAAAATGAATTGCCTAAATCTTGATCACAAGGAGTTGCATGAACTTCTTTTGGATTAGTAATAGATAATGTTCCAATAGGTGCTTTTAAAAACTTATCAGAAAGTTTAGTATTAAATGTTGTATTTAAAATTAATGCAATATTAAATGTTTCATGTGTATGAAAAGGAAAATCCAATGTGTGATATTTGGCATTTAATAGTTCCAATCCATCAAACATAGGGAGATGATGGTATTCACTTTTTTCTCCTAACATTTTTATTTTTTTTGAATCCACTTTTTTTGAATTAGGAAGCTATTTAAACTTGTTCAATTTCTAAAGATAATGAAGTTATTTTCCTTGTTGTATATTGCAAGATTACCTATCATTTATATAAATCTTCAGATTTATGTGATAAAGTAATTACAAAAACACCTACTTGACCTGCAAATCTAAGATTTGATAAAATGATAGGTCGTAGTCATCGCTTCGCTAAAGACAACGCCCAACAATGACAGACAAAATTTGATTTCAATTTATGTATATTTCTATGATTAGGCATCATACATATAAAACCAAAATTAATAAACTCAATGAAAAAAAACTATATTATACTTTTTTTAATGGCTCTATTTTCTTGTACTCAAAGTGATGAAACTAAATTTGATAATAAAGATAGAGAAATGTTGAGCAATTTAAATAATGAGAAAATTAAATTTGATTCACAACCATTAATACAACAAATGACTCAAGAAGATTTTGAAATAAAACGAATTATAAAGTTATTAGCAAAACAAAAAATAGCTTCAAGTTTAATTTTTCATACCTCTCAAGGAAAACAAATTATAGATAAAGGAGAAAAAGTACTTCCTTATCTACAATTTTCCTTTGCAGATACAGTAACTTCTAGCGTTTATTCCTTAGCTAACAATAGATATTTAAAAAGAGGTGAAATAGCCATATTAATTGCAGGATCTATCAAAACAATACCAATAGCTTATGTTGTAGGTGTTCAACAGTGTATTCGTCCATTTGATTTTAATATTGAACATTACTTATGGAAGATTGAAAAAGACCCAAAATATTTTAATGAAAGATATAAAGAATGGATTCAAAAAGAGAAAATTTATAGAAAATCATATTAACCTCTGAAAACTATGGTCAAACCAACTTTTTTGTAGAAAAGTTTTTTTTGAGGTTAATTTATATGATTTATAGAAATCAAAAATTCCTTATCTTTATCACTTCAAAAAAACAAAATTCAATTTATAATCAATAAGCAAACAGAAGATTATGTTAAAATCAATGACAGGCTATGGAAGTAGCAAACTAGAAAATGAAGAATATACTATTAATACAGAAATAAAAACGGTCAATTCGAAATATTTAGATTATAGTCTTCGCCTTCCAAAACTGTTTGCAGATAAAGAAATTGAAGTGAAAAATCTTGCTGTCATTGGTCATCGTAATGGCAAACCGAAAACTAAAGACCAACAACGGCAGAGAGTACTATATGCTTTATTTGCTATTACTTCTTTCCAAAATCAAAGATGAAAAAGATTTTACAGCAATTCTAATACACTCTTCATCCACTCTAAAATTCGGTGCATGATTCATAGCAGTGATTCCTTTTTCAGCGTTTGAGCCACCTAATAAGAAATAAACTCCTGATATTTCTTTTTGATAGTAATAAAAATCATCATTGAAATATGGAATTTGACCATAATCCATCACAATAGCATTTTCTCCATAAATTTTGGTAAGAGTATTTACAGCATTATTTGTCAATTTTTCATCATTTAATACTGTTGGATTTTCTTGAATATATGACACAGAAATAAATTTATCTTTGTAGATAGAGTTTTCAATTATTTCCTCTATTTTTGGTAGTATGTTCTGTAGATTTGACTGGTTTGTTTCATAAAGATAAGCTTGTATGTCAAGGCTTTCATCATCTGAATCAATCATGAAATTTTCTTCCATAAAAAGATAATCTTTAAAAATAGTATTAGGATTGACTAGTCCAATTTCAGAGTCGAAAGCTTTTGGGATTTCCCAAGGACTTGATCCATCCTTTTTTCGCATAGTTTTATTTCTTATTTCCTTATAAAGAATTTCTGCATCTTCTTTTGAAAATTTATTATTGAATTTCATCTTTATTCTTTTTTGATAAGCATATAATTCGTTGGGTTTAACCATTATTTGACCAACAGGCAACGCAGTAACATGCAAAGCATATATCTCATCAAGATTCATTTCTGAGAATAGACTATTATCAACTATATTTTTTGCTCCTACAAACGTTTCCTCTTCTGGTTGAAATATGAAATATAGTGTACCTTTAATCGATTCTTTATTTTTAGCTAATACTTCAGCTATTCCAAGTCCGATTGCCATGTGAACATCATGTCCACAACCATGTTGTACTCCCTCAATTTTTGACTTATAGGGTACTCCATCTAACATATCATTTGGTAGAGCATCCATATCAGCTCGCCAAGCGATATTTTTCCCTTCTTTTCCACCTCTTAAAATTCCAATGACACCATGACCTGCAAAACCTGTTTTTACTTCTAGTCCTAAATTGGATAAATATTCTGCAACAATTTTAGAAGTTCTTTTTTCATTTCCAGCCAATTCAGGATATTCATGAAAATCTCTTCTTATTTTTACTAAAGAATCAAAGATTTCATTTGTCTGGTGTTCTATTTTTTGATGTACATTCTCTTCATCTGATGCTTTGCAAGAAATTAGAATGCTAAATAGTAAGAATGATACTATAAGGTGTTTCTTTAATGTCATGTTTTATTGACTGTTTTTTTATGTTATGCACAAAAATACTCTCACTTATTTCTATTCAAAGACAGAAGAAAAAAAGAAGGGTTGCATCATTACAGACACTGTTTAAGTATAATTATTGTCTTTATTGGTCTCCAAGATAATAAGCTAAAATCAACTGTATAAAAGAAGGAATTTGAAACAGATAATCACTAAATTCAATCAAACTTTCTTATCTTTATCACTTCAAAAAAACAAAATTCAATTTATAAGTAATAAGCAGACTATGTTAAAATCAATGACAGGTTACGGAAGTAGCAACCTAGAAAACGAAGAATATACTATTAATACAGAAATAAAAACGGTCAATTCGAAATACTTAGATTGTAGTCTTCGCCTTCCAAAACTGTTTGCAGATAAAGAAATTGAAGTGAAAAATTTAGCACAAAAAATATTAGAAAGAGGAAAAGTTTATATTAATCTGAATTATGTTTCGAAGGCTGATAATTTTTCTGAATTGGTTGTCAATCAGCAGCTTGTAAGTAGTTATTACGAAGCGATGATAAAATCGGCTAAAGAATTAAATGCACCCACCAATGATATTTTCAGAATTGCGATGATGCAAGACAATGTTTTTATAGAAAAAGCAAACGAAGAAGCCATCGAATCACATTGGAAAGCTATCTATCAAACCATTGAAAAGGCTCTTTTAGATTGTAATGAGTTTAGAAAAGATGAAGGAAAATCGCTTCAGAATCAGATAGAGGAATGTTTGAGTTCTATTCAAAATTCACTTGCAGAAATCAATAAAATTGAACCTCGCAGAATGGAAAAAGTCCGTCAGAAATTAGAAAAAAACATTGAAAGTGTTGTAAACTCTGATAATTTTGATAAAAATCGTTTTGAGCAAGAAGTTATCTATTATGCCGAAAAATTAGATATTGCAGAAGAACAAGTTCGTTTGAAAACGCATATTAATTATTTTTTGAAAGAATTAAATAAGGAAAACACAAGTGGAAAAAAACTAAATTTTATTGCTCAAGAAATGGGAAGAGAAATAAATACAATCGGTTCGAAAGCAAATGATGCTGATATGCAACATTTTGTCGTTGAGATGAAAGAAGAACTAGAGAAAATAAAGGAACAAACTTTGAATGTACTCTAAAAATGGTGAGTTGTAAATGATAAATTATGAAAACACTATTGTATGTTATTTCCATGACTATCAGTTTTTTTTTATGTCAAAACTTATATAGTCAGAATTATCCAAAAGAAAATGTACGACTAGAAAATGATATTTGGTTTGGTTTGAATGCTCAAATTAGTCTAAAAAGCAAAAATGACTTAGCCATTGATTCAGATTCTACACTTTTTTATCCTAGTTTTGGGACAAAAAATATTTTTCTTATTCAAGTTTTAGGACAACATTCTACAATGGAAATGACAGATGTAGATTACTTCTATCAGAAAAGTGTTTATATAAGTTATGAACGTTTACTTTCTCAAAAATGGATTGGAGGGGCTTCTTTTAGATATTGTGAATTGAATGTTAATAAAACTACACTTCGTGGACATTTACGTCATTATTCTTCTATCAAAAAAATAGATTTGGCTTTTTGGCAACAAGTTGCTATTGAAAGAATTCTATCAAACAATTCTTTTTATGACCCTGTTTCTAGGCTTCGTTTTCAGTTTGCAGCAAATAAATATTTTAGTATTTCAAAAAATAACTCACAAAAAAAACTCATCGGAACATTGTCTTTTGAGCTTTTTAAAGAAATTCAGAAAATACATCCTAATTCAGAACGTCGTTTTTTTCAAGAACAACGCATACAAACAGAGTGGTTTTTTCCTATTCATAAAAACATATATTTGGGAGCTTTTGCAGGACTTCATACCAAACAATTTATTGCTTTGGCTCAGTTTGGGATGAATGGTGAAGAACTAAAACCTACAAGAAACCTAAACCAACAAACGCCTGTTTTTGGAATAAATGCTATTCTTACTTTGGGCAAAAATAATACTCCAAACAGACGTTTGTGGATAGAATAAAGTTTTCTAATTAATTTTATTCATATAATTTCAAATCCGAATTCATATCCACCTTGATAGTTTCAGCTATTTTTTTGAACATAATAGATGGAATTTCGACGTCATGGTCTTCTAATTTCACATCAAATGTACTTTTGATAGAAGCCTTTCCATTCTTAACAATTATCTGACTAGGAATTTTACGAGCTTGTTTTTTGCCATGAATTTCTAAATCTCCAACTGCTACAACATCATACGTTCCATCAGTTTTGAGGTCATAGTTTCCTTCAATATTTCCTTTAAAAGTTGCATTGGGATATTTTTCGCTCTCCATATAATTTTCATTAAAATGCTGTTGCATTAAAGAAGAAGGAAAAACAAATGACTTAATAGGAATTCTGAAAGAAAAAGCATTTGTCTTGGTGTCAATGACTCCTTTACAGTCCTTGTTATTAGCTTCTATGTCTTCCATAGGTGCGCTAGAAAAAAAATGAACTTTACTGTCTTCCAAGGTATAACGCTGTGCAACGACACTAGAAGAAACACTTTGAAAAACAAATAATATTGCAACAAAAAATAATGATTGATAGATTTTCATAATTGAAAGAGGGAATGATTTAGTAAATAAGTTTAATTGAATTTGCTTTTTCTAAGAACAAACTCTCTAGTAATATTAAAGCCAAAATGTATGCCACCATCTAACCAGTCGCCACCAGTTTCAGCAATAAATCCTTTTTCTATCATCGAACGAGAATTTGTCAAATGTAATTGAAAAACGTGTCCACCTGTTTCTATATCAAAACCAACAGACAGAGAGTTATGGTTATCATCAAAAAGTAGTGAGTTTGAAATTGGAACTCTGTAAACATATTCAGCATTAAAAGAAGTACGTCTTGTCAATTTTATTCTTCCTCCCAATCCTAAGGCATACAAATCGTTTTTATCTTCTGCTGTAGGAACAAGATTACGATGTACCCAAGAAGGCGCAAGCAAAAATGAAAATCCTTCACTAAACTTCTTACTCAAAATAATTTGATTTGTATAAGTCAAACGGTTTGCAAAAGTTTTGTCTTGTCCTGCATTTGCTTTCAAGGTATTTATAGCTACTGTACCTACATAAGTCATACTAATAGGCATATTTTTTTCACCTGTACTTTGTCTTAGAAGGTCTGTTTTAAAAAGTCCGTCATACGTTTTCTGAAAAGAATTTCTACCTACTCCTATCATAATTCGGTCGCTAATTCCGTATTCAAAACCTAATCGTAAAGTGGCTTGGTCTAAACCAAAAAACTCATATCCTCCACCATCTAAAGTTCCAAAACGATGCGAAATTCTAAAATCTAATGCCCCAGCAGCTACTTTTTCAGTAGTATGAAGATTGATAAGACGAGTAGATTTGTATGCACCTGTTGTATATTCTGTTTTAGGATTTTCTTTTTCTTGTTCGTCTAAAAGAGCATCTAAGTCATCTTGTGCTAATGTAAATTGGGAAGAAAAACACGTAAGAAATAGGAGTAAAAAAACAGTCAGAAGTAAATAATTTTTATTCATTATTTTATTTTTTTTAGTAGTATTATTTGTAAGTAAATCAATTTATAAGATTTTTTATAAAAATTAGTCATTTTTTGCTCCATTTTCTATCCAAGTTTCGATTAATCTAATATCACAACTTGATAGTTTTTCAGCCCCTCTAGGCATTGGAGAAAATCCAGAAGCATGGTTTATCGCACCTAAAAAAGAAGGACTATTCGCTCTACCTTGTAAAGCTGAATAATCTTCAAGGTTTATTCCTGCTCCAAAAGATGATGCAGCAGCATTAGAATGACATGCATAGCAATTGGTCTGTAATATAGGTTTTACTCTTCCTGAAAGTGTTACCTGTGAGGTGTCACAGACCACAACACCAAATTCTTCTTCTTCATTTTTCCACTCACAAGAAGCTAAAGAAAGGCTTAAAAAAACACTCAGAAGTAAGAAAAACGACACAAAATTAGCTTTGTTGTTCATAGTTTTTTGTTTGATTAAATAAATGAGCAGTATAAAAATTCTAGGTTATTAGATACTAAGGCGAAATTGTTGATGTAAAAAATCACTTAACAAAGTATATACGAACACAAGGTAAGACTTTTTATGTTGAAATACTAGACTTGATTTAATTTATTTCGAAAGTATAGTAACTTCTACTCTTCGATTTAATTTTCGTGTTTCTTCTGCTCTATTGCTGGCAATTGGATATTTTCCTCCATACGCTCGTGTTTGGATACGTGTACGAGAAATTCCATTTGCAACTAAATAATTTTGAACTGTTCTGACACGCTCACCTGAAAGACGAAGATTAACGGTATGCAAACCAACATTGTCTGTATGTCCTCCTAAAGAAATTTTCATTTTTGGGTATTTTTTCAACATTGATAGTAATTTTTCTAAATCTTCATACGCCTTAGAAAGTAGCTTTGACGTTCCTTGTTCAAACTGAATATTTTGAAGATTTAGAGTTTTGCCTACTACAAATTGTTTGTCAAATTCAGACTCTTCTTCTTGGTTCACGTTATCATTATTTCCTACTTCTTCTTTATTTTCATTACTTTCAATTTCTTCTAGTGGATTTTGAATAATCTCTTTTTTTGTACTAGCAGTAAGCGCATTTGTTGTATTTTCCTTGTCTTTATTATTTTCTGTATTATTTTTGATTACCTCCTTAGAATCTACTTTTACATAGACTTTCTGATAGACTGTATCTCTAATATAAACAGTATCCCGAATATAGACTATCTTCTCCTTTACAATTGGACTTGAGTTTTGTTCTTTATCTAGTTCTGCCAAATTAGTCTTCAAATCCTTATTGTTTTTACCTCCTGCTTTGGCTTCTATATAAATAGGTTTCTCAACTACTTTCTCTACAATTCTATCAATAAAAACAGTATCACAAGCTCCATTTACTACATCAGTCTTTTGATTTGTACTTATTGCAATTTGTTCTTTTAATTGATTTTTGTTTTGTTGTTGCTCAATCTTGGTAGCGTTTGCCAAAATTTTTTGTTGTTTTTGTTTTTCTTCTTCTGCCTCATCTTCTTCTGTTTTTTCTTTCCAAATATAAATTCTTCCATCGTAAGAAGCTGTTGCTACTTTGTTTTCTATTGGACTAAAACGACATACTCGTACTACTTTTTTATGTTCTGAAAGCACAGCTATGTTTTCTTTTGTCTGTGCATCCCAAATTTTGGCAACAGTTCCGTTTGCACCTGTTGCTACATATTCTCCATTTTTACTATACGAAGCTGCACTATAATTATCTTTTGGAGAAACCTGAAAAACATCTAGCTTTTTAGCAGAGAAATAATTCCAAGTAATAAGTGTTCCATCAAATCCCCAACCTGTAATTTGATTTTTATTTGCACCGATTACAATATCATTAATATCTGATTTTGAATAATGAAAACGACGAACTAGTTGATGGTTTTGAAGAGAAATAGCATATACATAATGATCAACGCTAAAAATGAGTTCTTTGCCTGTACTGGCAATTGTTCCCCCTGTAATAGTATTTGAAAGAAGGTCTTTTTCAGAATTAATTGAAAAAACTTGCATCGGAATTTGATTGGGAATATCAATTCGGACACGCATAATATAGCCATTATCACCACCAAAATATAAATATTTATTATTTGGAGAAAAAACAACAAAAGAAACTGAACGCAAAATAAGTCCGTTTGTAAGAGATAAAGGCTTATTTTTATATGTTCCTAATAGTTTCCCATACCGAGAATCCCACAAACAAACCGTTCCATCTTCGGAAGCACTTGCCAACAAATTGCCTTTTTTATTAAATGTTACTTCATAAACACTTGCTGAATGAGAGCGCAAACGATGTCTCAAAATACCTGTTTTGACATCCCAAATAATAATGGTTCGGTCAAGACTAGCAGAAGCAATCCATTTTCCATCAGGACTAAAACGAATATTTTGTACCCCTGCTGAATGCCCTCTTAATGTTTTGTCTAAAATAAATTCTACTTTATTCTTATCTGTTATCTTATTTATTTCAAAAGCTGAGTTTTGGCTTTTGAATGAATTTTGAGCCATAATTTTTCCATTCTCTCCAAAAAAAAGAGAGATAAAAAAAATAAACCAACAAAAAACAAAAACAGGGGACTTTTGCATAATCAAAATCAAATTCGTTTTTTTAATTTAAAGGGAAATTTATCAAAACCAATTTGAGTTATATAAATAAAATAATTGAATAAAGACAGTTTAAATAAAAGGATAGTAGAAGATTGCTAAACAAATTTACGAATCTTAATCTATAAAATAGTTTTTCGGTATTACTTTGTTAAAAACAGATAGAAAAAATGTCGCTTATAGTTCTACAAGCGACAAATTTTATTTATCAAAATTTAGTTTTAAAGACTTCAGAAGCTATAAAAGCATCTTTGACAGAATTAGGATTTCTCATCAGGTCACCAAATCTATTGTCACTACTCTGCTGCTTGTTTTTATAGTTATTATAATGTGCCTCATTGCTATTCATGGAATAATAGTTTTGATTTCCTGTATCATTTTGTCTAGTTCCTCGTGATAGCTGTTCTTTCAAACGTCTTGTTTCTGGACTTTCTACAATAGGATTTCCAAGTTGTGGAATGATAGGTTTTTTTTCAGGAATATCTTTCAAGCTTTTATTTCGTTCTACCAATTCTCTAGCTCGTCGTTCTCTTACTTCTTGTAATAGATTTTCAGCAGGATTCTCTTCTTCTTCTATTTTTGGAAGTTCGTAACGCTGTGTAAGAGCTTTTAATGTATCTTCTAAAGAACGTCTAGCTTTTGGTCTTGGTGGTTCGATTACTATTTCTTCTTCATCCATGTTATGTCTAAAATTATCTCTCAATTTTTTGGTACGAGAATAAATAACAAATAGAATAATAAAGACTACAAAAATCGATAAAAATATAAATTCAGTCATAATTTTTTTGATTTGACATATATCATACTAAAGTGTATGCTACAAATATATTAGTTAAACGCTACTAAGATACAATTTGTTAAGGTAATTCTGCAATCGTAACACGATAAGGCATTTTTTGACTTCTATCAATGATTGTATAAACAAAATATTTATCGTTTGCATAATGCGTAATATAAATATTTCCTTTCTTTTCTTGTTTAATTTGATCTAAATTAGAATCTACAAACTGCGCCACAAAATCCTCATACGGCTGACGATGCTGAAAATGGAGTTGAAGTTGATTGGTTTTCAATCCTTTTTCTGGAGAAAAAATACTTTGCATAATATACTGTACATCGTGGTAATAGATTTCAAACATCCACATATCAACTTGTGTAGTGCCATGTTTTTCTGAGCTTACATAAATCCACTCTTTTTTACCAATTTCTTTATCAACTGCATCTGGATTATTACGATTTTCAAAAAAAGAAATAAATTCTTTTACTGTAAGTCCATTTTTATCTGTTTGAAACGTATTTGTATTTTTACTTATAAAAGAAATACTAAGAAGACTTGTTAGAATGATAGGGATTAAAAATTTCATTGAAATTATAGGAATTGTTAAATAGAAAAATTAGATAATAATTGTATTGCTTAAAAAACCGTGCTAAAATTACGAAATTATAATTTGTAGAAGAATCTATTATCTTTTTCCTTAAAAAACTCTGCCTAAGTTATTTGAAATAAATTTCACAATCTAAAACAATCAAATTTTAGTATCTTTCGCCATCTTATTTATATTAAAATACTAAAAAATCAATATCAGTTTATGAATAAACTAAGAACGTTCGTAATAGAAGATGAACCAATGGTTAGAGAAGAAATAATATGGCATGTTACTAATCATCCTTCATTAGAGTATATAGGAAGTAGTGCAACAGTAAAAGATGCAATTCAAGAGCTGCCAAGATTAAAGCCTGATTTAGCTTTATTAGATATTCAACTTTCAGATGGAACTTCCTTTGATATTCTGAATCATTTCCCTAATATAAATTTCAAATTTATCTTTATAACTGCCTATGAAGAGCATACCATAAAAGCTATTCGTTATGGTGCTTTTGATTATTTATTAAAGCCTATAAATGATGATGAATTTGAAAAAGCTATAGAAAGATTAGAACAAAAAATACTACCAACAGCTGATGAAAGATTGGCTATAACAAATTCTACTTATGAGCGAAAAAAACTTACTTTGGAAGATATGATTTCTATTTCCTCAGTAGATTTTATCCAAATGGTTAGTTTGAAAGACATTGTTTATTGTGAAAGTGATTCTTCTTATACCAAAATTTACCTACAAAATAATCAAACTATTATAGCTTCTAAAACTCTTAAATTTTATGAAGAAATTTTGCCAAAAGAGCTTTTTTTAAGGTGTCATCAGTCTTTTTTGGTTAATAAATTTCACATTGATAAATATCTAAAAACAGGTTATATTCTATTAAAGAACGGCAAAAACATTTCTGTTTCTGTTAGACGAAAAGAATACATACTAAATAATTTGAATGGATTATGATAAAATACTTTGCTATTGCTTTCCTTTGTCTTTTTGCTCTATTATCTTCTTGTACAGAAACTCAAGAAGAACCTTCTACACAACAACTCATCAACGAGATAGATGCAGCTATACCACAAGCAGCTAAACAAGATGACCAAACACTATTTTGGAAAAATATGCTAAATCAAGATAGATATGCTTCTGATAATGTAGCTAAAACATGCCTAAATTTTCGTATAGGACTGACTTTTTTTCCTTCAAATTTAGACAGCTCAGATGTTTACATGACAAAGGCTCTCATTCTAATTGAGGATGTAGAAGGGTTTGCAAAAGTAAAAGCACAAGTTTATAATGGATTAGCTGTTAATGCTTATTACAAAGGTAAGTCTTTTCTGTCCTCTTTTTATTCTAATAAAGCTGTTTCTGTAGTAGACGCTAATCCCATAGGTATTCCAGTTAGACGAAAAGTCCGTGTCTATTTGTATGCTGCACAAAACTACCATCATATAGGTCTTAAAGAAAGTTCTTATGAGTTAGCCAAAAAAGCAGGAGCTTATCTAGATTCTCTTTCTGAAGACGATGAGTTGAAAGTTTTGATCTACATACAACTTTCTTCTAGTAGCATTTTTAAGAAAATAGATAATGATTCAATTTTCTATTATTTAGAAAAAATAGCGCAATACTCAACCTCGGCTGAATACGACGCAATTTATTATGCAAACAAGGCTCTCTTTTTCGAACAAAATGAACAATTTGATTCTGCTATAGTCTATCGTCAAAAGTGCATAGAGATTTGGCAAAACGAATTAAAAGATGAATATACTACTCCTGGCAATAGGTATACATCTTATTGTGCACTCTTAAAAAACACCCTACATATAGGAAAAATGGATAAAACTGACAGTATAATGAGTAAACTCAGCGAAATAGAAAAAGAGTTTTCTACTCACTTAGATATCTCCGATCATTTACTTTTCGAAGAAGTAATGATGAATTATTACTACAAGGCAAAGAATTTGGAGAAATACCATGAAGCTACTAAAAAATTCAAAGAACTGACAGAAGAAAAACAGCAAAAAGCAGAATTACAAGCAAAAGAAGAAATGCACACCATGTATCAACTTGAAGAAAACAAGAGATCTATAAAAAATCTAAACCAAAGTGTAGAAATAAAAGACAACGAATTACAAAAAACAAAATATTTTCTCGCTATTACCATCTTGGCTATTTTAATAATACTAGCAATTTTAGCTATTCTTTATTATCGTCAAAAGAGTCGGAAACTCCAACAGGAATATGAAAAGGTAATATTAGAACAAAAATTACTTCGTACACAGATGGAACCTCACTTTATTTTTAATACTCTTTCCACCCTGCAAAGTCTGATTCGTTTCCAAGAACCTAAAAAAGCTATTGATTACTTAAACCGATTTAGCAGATTATTACGAAGTAATTTAGAATTGAGCCGACAAGAAATGATTTCTTTAGAGGATGAAATAGAAACAATGGATAACTACCTTGGTCTACAACAAGCGAGATTCGAAGACTACTTTACGTATCAAATTCAATTACCTGATGGACTGGAAGTAGATGCTTTATTTATTCCTCCTATGCTGATTCAGCCGTTTGTTGAAAATAGTATTTTACATGGGTTTGATGGAGAAAAAGAATGGCATATAGAAATAAAAATAACTGAATTAACAGAAGCCAAACAGTTACAGATAGAAATTATTGACAATGGAGTAGGAATAAATACAGTTTCAAAGAAAAATCACAAATCACTTTCTGGTGAGATTGCCAAAGAGCGTTTAGAAATTCTATCTAAAAAATATAAGATACCAACAGACTATCAAATTTTTTCAGAGCAAGGAAAAGGAACTACTGTCTGCCTGAAACTCCCTATTATTGATGGTTTTCAGCAAAACTAATTAAAAAGAATACATACTAAATAATTTGAATGGATTATGATAAAATACTTTGCTATTGCTTTCCTTTGTCTTTTTGCTGTATTGTCTGCTTGTACGGAAGCTCAAGAAGAACCTTCTACGCAACAACTCATCAACGAAATAGATGCAGCTATACCACAAGCAGCTAAACAAGATGACCAAACACTATTTTGGAAAAATATGCTAAATCAAGATAGATATGCTTCTGATGATGTAGCTAAAGCAAGCATAAATTACCAAATAGGAAAGAGTTTTGCTCCTATAAACATAGATAGCGCAGAAATATACACAACAAAAGCTCTTATTCTAATTGAGGATATAGAAGGTTTTGAGAAAGAAAAAACAGCTATTTATAATGGCTTAGGAAATATTGCTCAGCGTAGAAGTAAAACTTTTCTCTCTTCTTTCTACTACCATAAAATTGTTTCTATACTAGATGCTAATCCTTCTATCTCAACTATTTCAGCTAAGAATAAAATGCGATTTTATTTACATAGTGCACAGTCTAATACACAGATAGGGCTTCAGGAAAGTGCTTTTGAACTAAATAAAAAAGCTGCAAACTATATGGACTCTATTCCTAAAGATGATTATTTAATATTCAGATTATATGCCCAACTTTCCTTTAATGGCTATAAAAAAAAAGTAGATATAGATTCACTTCGTTATTATTTAGAAAAAATAGAACAGAACTCAAATTTGGATGAACACAATATATTTTATTATGGAAATAAAGCTCGTTTTTTTGTCCACAACAATCAGTTTGATTCGGCTAGAATTTATTTTCAAAAAGTCTTAAAGCTTAAATTAAAAAATGAATATGATACATTTGAAAATCGATATATAAACTATTGTAATCTTTTGCAAATAAATATAAAAATAGGAAAAATAAGTGAGGCTGATAGTATAATCAGTAAACTTAGCGAAATGGAAAAAGATACTTCTCTTTACTTATCTCTTCCAAGTCGTCAGCTTTTTGCAGAAGCCATGATGAATTATTATTATCAAGTTAGGAATTTTGATAAATATCATGAAGCTACTGAAAAGGTACTAGATTTAAAAGACCAAATGCAAAAAGAGGCTGAGATACAGGCAAAAGAAGAAATGCACACGATGTATCAACTTGAAGAAAACAAAAAATCTATAAAAAATCTAAACCAAAGTGTAGAAGCAACAGAAAATGAATTACAAAAAACAAAATATTTTCTCGCCATCACAATATTGACTATTTTGATAATACTAGCCATTTTAGCTATTCTTTATTATCGTCAAAAGAGTCGGAAACTACAACAGGAGTATGAAAAGGTAATATTAGAACAAAAATTACTTCGTACACAGATGGAACCTCACTTTATTTTTAATACTCTTTCCACCCTGCAAAGTCTGATTCGTTTCCAAGAACCTAAAAAAGCTATTGATTACTTAAACCGATTTAGCAGATTATTGCGAAGTAATTTAGAATTAAGTAGACAAGAAATGATTTCTTTAGAGGATGAAATAGAAACAATGGATAACTACCTTGGTCTACAACAAGCGAGATTCGAAGACTACTTTACGTATCAAATTCAAGTACCTGATGGACTGGAAGTAGATGCTTTATTTATTCCTCCTATGCTGATTCAGCCGTTTGTTGAAAATAGTATTTTACATGGGTTTGATGGAGAACAAAAATGGCACATAGACATAAAAATAACTGAATTAACAGAAGCCAAACAGTTACAGATAGAAATTATTGACAATGGAGTAGGAATAAATACAGTTTCAAAGAAAAATCACAAATCACTTTCTGGTGAGATTGCCAAAGAGCGTTTAGAAATTCTATCTAAAAAATATAAAATACCTACAGACTATCAAATTTTTTCAGAGCAAGGAAAAGGAACTACTGTCTGCCTGAAACTCCCTATTATTGATGGTTTTCAGCAAAACTAACTTAAAAAACACATACTAAATCATTTGAATGGATTATGAAAAACTATCTCACTATCGTTTTACTCAGTCTTTTTGCTATACTATCTTCTTGTTCAGAAACTCAAGAAGATATTTCTACAGAACAACTAGTCAAAGAAATAGAAAGCACAGAACCTACTGAACAAGAAGACAAGATACTATTTTGGAAAGACATGCTAAATAAAGATAAATATACTTCTGATAAAGTAGTTAAAGCATATATATACTCTTACATAGCAGAGAGCTTTGGTCGCTCAAATATTGACAGTACAGAAATGTATGCAACAAAAGCTCTTGTTCTTATTGAGGATGTAGAAGGGTTTGAAAAGAGGAAAACAGATATTTATACTGGTTTGGGACTTATAGCCGATAATAGGGGACAAATTTTTCTTGCTTCTAACTATTATCATAAAGCTGAGGCTATCCTAAATGCTAATCCCTCCATATCAACTATTTCAGCTAAAGATAAAATTAAAATTTATTTACATAATGCTCAGTCCACTATAAAGGTAGGTCTTTATGAAAGGACTTATGACTTAACAAAAAAAGCTGAAAGCTACCTTGATTCTCTTCCTGAAGGGAATAATGATTTGAGATTTAGAATTTATTCACAGATTTTTGTTAGTGGGCTTCAAAAAAGAATAAATAGCGATTCACTTCGCTATTATTTAAATAAAATAGCACAGTCTGCACAATCGTCAGAAAGTAAGCAATTCTACTACATATATAAAGGACATTTTTTTTCACAACAAGAAGAACTGGATTCTGCTAAAATTTATTATCAGACAGGTTTAGAAATGAATCAGGATGACTTAAAAAAAGAATTAAAAAATCAAGTAATGATACCTGCAAATAGGTATCTGTTTTATTGTTTCTTCTTAGAGAACAGTATAAAAAGAGGGAAAAAAAATGAAGCTGATAGTATAATTAGCATACTCAGCGAAATGAAACAAAATACTTCTATTAACTTATCTTACTCAAACCATATAACTTTTAGTAAATCCATGATGAGTTATTATTACCGATTTAAAGATTTTGATAAATACTATGAACTCGCTGAAAAAGTTTTAGAAATGACAGAGGAAAAACAGAAAAAAGCTGAGCTACAAGCAAAAGAAGAAATGCAAACCATGTATCAACTTGAAGAAAACAAGAGATCTATAAAGAAGCTAAACCAAAGTGTAGAATCAACAGAAAATCAATTACAAAAAACAAAATATTTTCTCGCTATCACCATTTTAGTGATTTTAATAATACTGGCAATTTTAGCTATTCTTTATTATCGCCAAAAGAGTCGGAAACTACAACAAGAATATGAAAAAGTCATATTAGAACAAAAACTACTTCGTACACAGATGGAGCCTCACTTTATTTTTAATACGCTTTCTACTCTGCAAAGTCTGATTCGCTTTCAAGAACCCAAAAAAGCTATTAATTATTTAAACCGATTTAGTAGATTATTAAGAAGTAATTTAGAGTTGAGCCGACAAGAAATGATTTCTTTAGAAGATGAAATTGAAACAATAGACAACTACCTTAATCTGCAACAAGCTAGATTCGAAGATTATTTTACGTATCAAATTAAAGTACCAAATGAACTTGAAATAGATGCTTTATTTATTCCTCCTATGCTTATTCAACCTTTTGTAGAAAATAGTATTTTACATGGGTTTGATGGAGAAAAAGAATGGCATATAGATATAAAAATAACTGAATTGACAGCCACCAAACAGTTACAAATAGAAATTATTGACAATGGAGTAGGAATACATACAACTCCAAAAAAGAAACACAAATCACTTTCTGGTGAGATTGCAAAAGAACGTTTAGAAATTCTATCTAAAAAATATAAAATACCTACAGACTATCAAATTTTTTCAGAGCAAGGAAAAGGAACTACTGTCTGTCTGAAACTGCCAATCATTGATGGTTTTCAACAAAACTAATTTTATAGTTAAAAAAAACACTAACTCATTTGAATGGATTATGAAAAATTATCTGGCTATTATTTTACTTGGTTCGTAAACTCAGCGAAATGGAACAAGACACTATTCATTTTATTTTTTAAAAAATATGCTAAAGAATATATTATTTTTTCTTTTCTTTTTTATAGGTTTTATAGTGCCTTCCAAAGCACAGAAGTTAGAGATTTCTTATTTTGTTGATTCTCTAAATCATTATTCCATTGAAGAAATAAATAAAGTAAAATTTATAGAATCTCCAACTCATTTTTTAAATTTTGCTAATACAAGTAGTGCTATTTGGGTTCGTATAAAACTACCTATATCTGCTAAAAATAAAATTATAGAAATTGCTAATCCCTTAATTGATACACTTGATATATATCATAGCAGAGAGAATACATTTGTCAAAAAACGCTATGGTTCACATCTACCTTTTGACCAACGTGCTTATAACAATCGAATGTTTTTATTTGATGTTGATGAAAGTGAGTTGATTTATATACGATTTAGTAGTCAATTTCCTTTAGAGATTCCCATTTCATTGACTGACCAAAAACAAATTGATAAAAAACAAACGAATTCTAATTTTTTCTTTGGACTCTACTTTGGGATTTTGTTTGCTCTTTTTATGTATAACTTTTTTTTAGCGTTTAATGTAAGAGATAAAGTATATATTTATTATTTAGGTTATGTTGTTTTTATAGGACTTTTTTATGCAATGTTTACAGGTTTTGCACAAGTATTTTTGTATCCTAATAAACCTAATTTGAATTCTTATTTGGTATTTGCAGTAAGTGTAGCACTTTTTTTTATGGTTGAGTTTTGTTCTCACTATTTGAAGTTGAAAGAAAATAGTATAAAAAACTACTGGGTTCTTAAAGTACTTGGAATGGTATGTATAGTAATGGCAATTTTTGACTTATTTATAGATAGTGTTATCTTAAATACTTTATCTCAAGTAATGAGTTTAGTAATTAGTCTTTATCTGATTTTAGTAGGATTTTATTTACTTATTTTCAAAAAACAAAAACAAGCAGTGATTTATAGTATTGCTTGGGTAGGTTACTTAACTGGAATTGTATTACTGATACTACAAATTAATGGTGTCGTACCTTCTAATTTTATAACTCAAAACTTTATTTTCATTGGTTCGGCTGCTGAAGTTATTTTGTTTTCTATTGCTTTGGCTATGCGTATTAATCAATATCGAAAAGAAAAAGAAGAAGCTCAAAAAAGTGAACTCCAACAAGGGTATGAGAAGGTAATATTAGAACAAAAACTGTTACGTACACAAATGGAACCTCACTTTATTTTTAATACGCTTTCTACACTACAAAGTCTGATTCGATTCCAAGAACCCCAAAAAGCTATCGATTACTTAAACCTATTTAGTAGATTGTTAAGAAGTAATTTAGAGTTGAGTCGAAAAGAAATGATTTCGTTAGAAGATGAAATAGAAACAATAGACAATTACCTTAGCCTACAACAAGCTAGATTCAAAGATTACTTTACTTATCAAATACAAGTGCCTCATGAACTTGAAGTAGATGCTTTGTTTATTCCTCCTATGCTTATTCAGCCTTTTGTGGAAAACAGTATTTTGCATGGTTTTGATGGAGAAAGAGAATGGAACATAGAAATAAAAATAACGGAATTAGTAGCAACCAAACAATTACAGATAGAGATTATTGATAATGGAGTAGGAATTCATACAACTCCAAAAAAGAAACACAAATCACTTTCTGGTGATATTGCAAAAGAACGTTTAGAAATTCTATCTAAAAAATATAAAATACCTACAGACTATCAAATTTTTTCAGAGCAAGGAAAAGGAACTACTGTCTGTCTGAAACTGCCAATCATTGATGGTTTTCAGCAAAACTAATTAAAAAGAATACATACTAAATCATTTGAATGGATTATGAAAAATTATCTGGCTATTATTTTACTTGGTTCGTAAACTCAGCGAAATAGAACAAGATACTATTCGCTTTATTTTTTTTTAAAAACATGTTAAAAAATATATTATTTTTTCTTTTCTTTTTTATAGGTTTTATATTTACTTCCCAAGCACAGAAGTTAGAGATTTCTTATTTTGTTGATTCTCTACACCACCATACGATTGAAGAAATAAATAAAGTAAAATTTATAGAATCCCAAAACAATGTTCTAAATTTTTCTAATACAAGTAGTGCTATTTGGGTTCGTATAAAAGTACCTATATCTGCTAAAAATAAAATTTTAGAAATTGCTAATCCCTTAATTGATACACTTGATATATATCATAGCAGAGAGAATACATTTGTCAAAAAACGCTATGGTTCACATCTACCTTTTGACCAACGTGCTTATAACAATCGAATGTTTTTATTTGATATTAATGAAAGCGAGTTAATTTATATACGACTTAGTAGTAAATTTCCTTTAGAGATTCCCATTTATTTGACTGACCAAAAACAAATTGATAAAAAACAAACGAGTTCTAATTTTTTCTTTGGACTCTACTTTGGGATTTTGTTTGCTCTTTTTATGTATAACTTTTTTTTAGCCTTTAATGTAAAAGATAAAGCCTATATATATTATTTAGGCTATATTATTTGTGTAGGATTATTGTATGCAATGCTGACAGGTTTTGCACAGATATTTTTGTATCCTAATAAACCTAGTTTGAACTCTTATTTGGTATTTATATTGGGTTTAGCTGTTTTTTTTATTATAAAGTTTTCTTCTCAATATTTGAAGTTAAAAGAAAATAGTATAAAAAACTATTGGGTTCTTAAAATTATTGCTTCATTATCTTTAATAATGGCAATTTTTGACTTATTTATAGATAGTGTTATCTTAATTGCTTTATCTCAAGTAGTGAGTTTAGTAATTAGTCTTTATCTAATTGTGGTAGGATTTTATTTACTCATTTTTAAAAAACAAAAACAAGCATTAATTTATGGTATTGCTTGGATAGGGTACTTAACTGGTATTGCATTATTGATGCTACAAATTAATGGTGTCGTACCTTCTAATTTTATAACTCAAAACTTTATTTTCATTGGTTCGGCGGCTGAAGTTATTTTATTTTCTATTGCTTTGGCTATGCGTATTAATCAATATCGAAAAGAAAAAGAAGAAGCTCAAAAAAGTGAACTCCAACAAGGGTATGAGAAAGTAATATTAGAACAAAAACTGCTTCGTACACAAATGGAACCTCACTTTATTTTTAATACGCTTTCTACGCTGCAAAGTCTGATTCGATTCCAAGAACCCCAAAAAGCTATCGATTATTTAAACCTATTTAGTAGATTGTTAAGAAGTAATTTAGAGTTGAGCAGAAAAGAAATGATTTCTTTAGAAGATGAAGTAGAAACAATACATAATTATCTTAGCCTACAACAAGCTAGATTCAAAGATTACTTTACTTATCAAATACAAGTGCCTCATGAACTTGAAGTAGATGCTTTGTTTATTCCTCCTATGCTTATTCAGCCTTTTGTGGAAAACAGTATTTTGCATGGTTTTGATGGAGAAAGAGAATGGAACATAGAAATAAAAATAACGGAATTAGTAGCAACCAAACAATTACAGATAGAGATTATTGATAATGGAGTAGGAATTCATACAACTCCAAAAAAGAAACATAAATCACTTTCTGGTGAGATTGCAAAAGAACGTTTAGAAATTCTATCTAAAAAATATAAAATACCTACAGACTATCAAATTTTTTCAGAGCAAGGAAAAGGAACTACTGTCTGTCTGAAACTGCCAATCATTGATGGTTTTCAGCAAAACTAATTAAAAAGAATACATACTAAATCATTTGAATGGATTATGAAAAACTATCTCACTATCGCTTTATTCAGCCTTTTTGCTATACTATCTTCTTGTACGGAAACTCAAGAAGAACCTTCTACACAACAACTCATCAACGAAATAGATGAAGTTGTACCACAAGCATCTAAACAAGATGATCAAACACTATTTTGGAAAAACATGCTAAATAAGGATAGATATGCTTCTAATACAGTAGCCAAATCAATCATAAATTTTCGCATAGGACTAAGTTTCTATCCTTCAAATTTAGACAGCTCAGATGTTTACATGACAAAGGCTCTCATTTTAGTAGAAAATGTAGAAGGGTTTGCAAAAGTAAAAGCACAAGTTTATAATGGATTAGCTGTTAATGCTGGTCATAGAGGTAATTATTTTCTGTCATCTTTTTATTCTAATAAAGCTGTTTCTATAGTAGATGCTAGTCCCTCTGGTATTCCAGTTAGACGAAAAGTTCGTGTCTATTTGTATGCTGCACAAAACCACCATCATATAGGTCTTAAAGAAAGCTCTTATGAGCTAGCCAAAAAGGCAGCAGTTTATATAGATTCTCTATCTGAAGATGATAGGTTGAAAGTTATGATTTACATAGAACTTTCTTCTACTAGCATTTTTCAGAAAATAAATAATGATTCAATTTTCTATTATTTAGAAAAAATAGCGCAATACTCAACCTCGGCTGAATACGACGCAATTTATTATGCAAATAAGGCTCTCTTTTTCGAACAAAATGAACAATTTGATTCTGCTATAGTCTATCGTCAAAAATCCATAGAGCTTTTGCAAAACGAATTAAAAGATAAGTATAATACTCCTCCCAATATGTATACATCTTATTGTGCTCTCTTACAAAACAGAATACATATAGAAAAAATGGTCGAAACTGACAGTATAATGAGTAAACTCAGCGAAATAGAAAAAGAGTTTCCCACTTACTTAGATGTTTCACATTATTTGATGTTCGAAGAAATAATGATGAATTATTACTACAAAACAAAGAATTTGGAGAAATACCATGAAGCTACTAAAAAATTCCAAAAACTGACAGAAGAAAAACAGCAAAAAGCTGAACTACAAGCAAAAGAGGAAATGCATACAATGTATCAACTTGAAGAAAACAAGAGAGCTATAAAAAATCTAAATCAAAGTGTAGAAATAACAGAAAGTGAATTACAAAAAACAAAATATTTTCTCGCTATCACCATTTTAGTGATTTTAATAATACTGGCAATTTTAGCTATTCTTTATTATCGTCAAAAGAGTCGGAAACTACAACAAGAATATGAAAAAGTAATATTAGAGCAAAAACTTTTGCGTACTCAAATGGAGCCTCACTTTATTTTTAATACTCTTTCTACTCTGCAAAGTCTGATTCGTTTCCAAGAACCTAAAAAAGCTATCGATTACTTAAATCGTTTTAGTAGATTATTGCGAAGTAATTTAGAGTTGAGCCGACAAGAAATGATTTCTTTAGAAGATGAAATTGAAACAATGGACAATTACCTTAGCCTACAACAAGCCAGATTTGAAGACTACTTTACATATCAAATTCAAGTGCCTCATGAACTTGAAATAGATGCTTTATTTATTCCTCCTATGCTTATTCAACCTTTTGTGGAAAATAGTATTTTACATGGTTTTGATGGAGAAAAAGAATGGAATATAGAAATAAAAATAACTGAACTGACAGCAACCAAACAGTTACAGATAGAAATTATTGACAATGGAGTAGGAATACATACAAATCCAAAAAAGAAACATAAATCACTTTCTGGTGAGATTGCAAAAGAACGTTTAGAAATATTATCTAAAAAATACAAGATACCAACAGATTATCAAATCTTTTCAGAGCAAGGAAAAGGAACTACGGTCTGCCTGAAACTCCCTATTATTGATGGTTTTCAGCAAAATTGATTTGTATTTTCCTATTTATATATCCTACTGAAAAATTATAAAATACGAATACTAATTCGTTCTTTACATTTTCCTCCTATAATTACACAGCTACTAAATACAGCTTCTTCCATTGATTATATGTATTTACATTTGTAATGTTGATTGTGGTACAGACCTACTTAGTAGTTAGGTTTTGTACGATAATCTTCAAATTATCTATACTAAAAAAGTTAGAATTTTATTCACAATTACAAATTAAAACATCCTATGAAAACAGTAGAACAACGCTTACAAGAACAAGAACAAGAGATTCGTAATCTTAGAAATCAAAACACAACTTTAAAAGAAGAATTATCTACTTTAGATCAAAAGTCTATTTTGTTTGATGCGATGATTGAGTTAGCAGAAAAAGAATATAAAACCTATATGAAAAAAAATGCCTCTACTAAGTAGTTAACTACTTTAGCAAGCATGCAATCATTACCAAATTACCTACACTAAAAATTGACGCTCATGAAAAAGTTATTATTCATTTTGTTTTTTATATTCTTTGCCAGTCTTAATGCTCAAGCAAAAGCTAGAATACCAATCCCTGTTTGTTTTCCATGTGAGACAATAGATGTAGTAGAGGAGTTACCTGATGAAGATGCTCTAAAACAAGATGGTTATTACCTAGAAGTAGGTTATTTATACGAAGAATATGGGTTTTTATTTATTTCTTTTTGGAATACAAATGGAAAATATGTTCTCTGTGATAAAGATGAAACAGTATATTATGAAGTTTCTGAAGAGGATCTTGAGGGACTCAAAAATACTTACAACTTAGAACTAGGTGAAAATCCTTTAGGTATTTGGAAAAAATTGGGAGGAAAAATTATTTTAGTAGTCCTTATTGGAATAGGCATTTTTAGTGCTTTATCAAAATCCGAAGAAAAAGAAGAAAAATAAACTCACATTTCTAACTCAGTAAAAAAACTTATGTTTAGTACTCTTTTATACATGATTCCAGTCTTATTGATTGGAGGAGTAATAGCCTATGTCTTTAGCCAACAACAGAAAAAAGCAACTAAAAACATAGATATGGATGCACTCCGAAACGACAAGAAGCAAGTATCACAAGAATTTCTTGATAGACAAGTTCCTTATCTAAAAGAATGGATGAAAGGAAACCCCATCGACGCTTGTACTTCTGCTACCTTACCATCAAATATGGGAGATTTTGTCAAAACTGCCATCAAAGATACAATAAGACAATCTCTTACCTATAATAACACAAATACAGTAGAAACACCTGCTTTTTTCATATTGAGTGGTAAGGAACTTCATTTTATCAATACAGATAAACATAGTGATTTATCTGAACATATTGTATTTGATGTAGAAAAACTTCAAACTGCAGAAATAAAATTTGCAGGAGCAAAAAAGGAAATGGGATTGAATATGTCAGCCCTTTCTGGACAAGACCATCCAAAAGTATATGACATTGTAATAGAATCAGATAAAGGCAAAAGTATTCTACAAGCTATTGATCGCATTGTAAACAGTAGTTTTACAGATACAGACATTTCTCAAATGTTTAAGGGAGGATATGCTGTTGATATGGCAAAAGCAAAAATTACTTCTGAATATTTCTTCGAAAAATTAGGCGAATTTTATCCTAATCTAAAAGTAGAGGTTACACATTAAAAATAAATAAGGGGGAGATTTTGAATTTATAGGTATTGTGTGTCTATATATTTCAAATACTCAAAGTGAAAAAGACTGATGGATATGTTTTCATCAGTTTTTTTATGTTTATGCCTACTGTTCGTCATCATGTTCCAAAAAGAAAAAGATTTGCGAGTATAGATATTTTGTATTTGTGTTTGAACACAAGCCATCACACGCATTTTGCGAGTGACTTATATGTATTTCCCTGCCGTGTATTTGTATTTTACTATTTATAGACTAAACTTACCACAAAAATCATCAAACAACCTTATTTTCCCATTTGAATCATAAATTATTTATAATTTATAGATAAGGTTATACTATGGGCTTTTAAAGCCGTGTTGCGATCATAATAACTATACCTTAGTTCTATGACATTTAATCTTTTCAAAAATGTTTTGTCGTGCAGATTAGAAAATCTTAAATTCAATCCGTACATATTACTATTGAATTTAGATAAATCATAATCACTTGTATAAAATGTTTCTGTTGGATTATGACTTTGATAAGGAGCAAAATATTTAGTTTCTGTCTGATTATAAAATCTATAAGAAGGAGCTAAAGAAATAAAAGGTGTGATTTTATAGCTTAACTCTAAACTCATTGTATTGGATTTAATATCCCAGTTATCCCAATAATATCTGTAAAAACCTCGTAGAACTATATTATCACCTAAATAATAATTTGCTCTAATTCCTAAAGGAATTTTTGTTCTAGTAGTTGGCAGAGTTTCAGTTTTTACGCTGTTATCATCAAAATATACTCTATGAAATTTTGTACCCAATAATCCTTCTTGATAAGCAAAATCAGCTAAAAATGCCATTTGAAAATTTTTATTGATAACCCTATAATAAATCAATCCAAAATTATACGAATTACGGCTTGTTCCCTCATTATATCCTAAATATCTTAGTTCAATAGGCAAAATAACCTTCCATTGATCTAAAAATACAGAGGCTTTTAATGATAATTCCTTATTATTGTCTTTACTCCATTTTGAAAAATGCACATTTGTACCATACGATGTATAATCATACTCTCCAGAATAGGATAAGCCACCTCCAAAGGAATACCTTTTTTTCTCATTCAAAATAGTGTAATTAATTGAAGGATAAAATCTAACATCTCCACTTGAAGCAGATGAAATGGTGCTAGGGTCTATTTGATCAGATGATGCAGAAGTATATACATCTATTCCAAAATCAAGATTTACTGCATGTTTGAGTTGTTTTTTATCATATTTGGATAAGCTAATATTGAATGTATTAGCTACATCTGTTAGATGCTCATTGCCAACTCCACCTGTTACAGCAGCATTATTTCCATCTTGTTGATAATAACCTGTAACAAAATTTATTTCTTCAAGCTTCAATTTACGAGACTGATACGTTGTAGTGTCTGTTTCTGTATTTTGAGCAACGAGCGATTCAGAAGCTAACATAAAGCATAAAGCAGCTACTGATAATGTCTTTTTTAACATAAGTAAGTGTGTTAGTAAGTGTGTTTAATTGCATCCACAACCACCACTGGTTTTTCCACCATTAGCTCCTGATGCGCCTTCACGATATAATTGAAAATTTTGTTCGTTTTTTTCTGATGGTCTGGCTGTCAAAGACATTTCAGCATCATTAATTTTAGATTTTTGGTATTCTTTTACGCTCGTACAGCTTGCTAGGCAGAATAAACCTACTGCTAAAATCATAAATCTCTTCATTTTCCTCATTTTTTTCATGGGTCAATAGTTATGTTTTTTGATAAAAAAAGTTTGTTGTTATCGTCAATAATAAGGCAACCTACACCTTTCATTTGATTGATTAAATGTAATCCTGTTTTTATTCCCATTACAGTAATAGGCGTTGCTAAAGCATCTGCTAATTCTGCATTTGCTGTTATTATGGTTACACTCTTGATTCCTGATACGGGAAAACCAGTTTTGGGGTCTATGGTATGGGAGTAACGTTTGCCTTTAATCATCACAAACTTTTCATAATTCCCAGAAGTAGCCACAGAAGTATTGGTTATATTCAATGAAGAAAAGAGTTTTTTGCCTTGATTGGGGTCAGCAATTCCAATTGTCCATGGTTTTCCATTTTCTTGAAAACCCCAAGTAGTAAGGTCGCCAGCAGCATTTACAAATCCACTTTCTACACCATTGGCTTTTAAAATCTGTTTTGCTTTTTCGGCTGCATATCCTTTGCCTATACCTCCAAAACCAATTCGCATTCCTTTATTTTTAAGAAAAACACTTTGATTTTCTTTATCCAAAATGATATTCTGATAATTGATTAATCGAACAGCTTGTTTGGCATTTTCTACCGATGGCAATTCTTTCATAGAAAGATCAAAATTCCAAAATCGTTTGTCAAAACCACCATAACTAATATCAAAAGCACCCTGTGTTAAATCAGAAATTCTTTGACAACGAGCTATTAATTGAAACACCTCATCAGGTATTTGAATAGGTTTTATACCAGCGTTATTATTGATTTGGTTAGTAATACTATCTTCGGCAAATGTTGTAAGCAACCTTTCTATTCGCTTAATTTCATCAATGGCGACATCTATTTGTGTATTTGCCCATATTTTATCTTGGCTTTGTAGTGCGATTTCAAAACCATTTCCCATTAATTTTGTAGCACGACGATATAACATCAGTCTTTAAGATTTTCTATAAATTCAGTTAATGATTCATTGGGAAGCGACTCCCACTTTTTAATTACACTTCCTTCCTCATCTAATAATAAAACATAAGGAAATAGTCCTTTTGGATTATATTTTTCAGCTAACATTTCGTTTTCTTTTATTTTTTCTTTGCTAAGTTGATTTGCTTTTTTACGAGGAAAATCAGCATTTAATAGCAATAAATTTTCAGTTGAAAACTCTATAAATTTGGGTTGCTCAATAAATTTTTTTTTGAATTTTATGCAAGGTCCACACCAATCAGATCCTGAGAAATACAACAAGATTTTTTTATGTTCTTTCTGTGAAACACTTTTTAGTGAATCTATCGTATTTGTTTGTGCATTTGTGCTTATTGATACTATTAGAGTTAGAAATACTAATAGTAAATATTTTTTTAATTGAATAGTCTGCAATGAATATTTCATAATATAAGATAGTTTGAGGATTTGAAACTTTAAACGCTATAATTAAGATAACAAGTTGAAAGCATATACGCTATTTTTGAACCAGTATTGATAAAATATCGAACATATAAGAAAAATTGAGAGTTAATCCGTTTATGGTTGTTTCAAACTATTACCATAATGACTTTTTTTTTACTTAAAAATAATAGGTTGATCCAAATATAAAAAACTACCACTAAAATAAATTGAAAATTAACAAAAACATAGATTTTTTATTCTTTCTAAATCTTAATTTATTGAACCTAGATAAAATAATGGTAAAGTTACGATAACTGAATGATTTCTTAGAAAAAAGCATACCTTTTTCTATACCAACTCAAATTAAAACTTATTTTTTTCTCCCCTTCGCAAAAGCCAAAACCTCAGCTATTGTCTGCACAGCAGCAAAAACAATAACAAAGGCAAATTCTCCTGCTGCTCCTAGATTAATCTGAATAGGCAATTTGTCTGTATTAGCTGCAAAATAAAGAAATGTGCCTAGTATAATAGACAAATGCAGAACAATCATTTGAGTAGAAAAGAGTTGATTTTTATTCTGTTGCATATCTTTTTGATATAGATTTTTATACTCTTTAGATTCTTCTTCTTGTTGCATTCTTAAAAATTCTTTTTCTAACTCCTCTTGACTTTGTCTTTCAAAATTATTTTTATTTAATTTTCTAAAAACAATAAACAAGATTATTATTTCGCTAATTACTGCTAAAAGTAAGTTGAGATTAAATTCTATGTTTCTAAAAAACACTGTAAATAGATTATCTATTGTAGCATCGCTATTTGGGGAGGCAATAATTCCGACAATTACAATAATAAAAACAAGATAAACGAACATAGGAAAAAGCATTGCTCTAGTAATCCCATTTATGACCTTTAATTCTGCTTTAGAAATTATGTTTTTAGTATAATTGATTCTATTTTCTATGAGCCTGAAAATAATACGAATTACTTCTTCAAACCAGTAGAGATAAATAATGGTAAAAAAATTCCACTTCCAAACAATAATGCCGAAGAAAGTAAAAGCATTTACAAGAAGGCTAAACAAAAAGCGAATAAGAGCAATATTTTTTGCATATATTTTCTTTATCTGTGAAGTAGGCATATTTTTCTAGGATTTTTTTTGATAAAAAGAAGAGTGGAAAATATCAAAACAAGCTGACTTTCAGCAATTTAAACCGTTTAACATTTCTAAATTAGAAAAAAATCTATATTTTAGTTCTCTAACATAAGGAAATTTGCAGTTTTCTAGCTAATTTTACACAATAAATCAAATTAGAGCTAAGACAACAGTTAGAAAAATATATAAATCTAATCCATTTTTTGAAACAAAAATAGTCTTGCTTTTATTTTATTAAAAAATCTTATTACAAAAATCTATATACAACTTATACAATGGCAGCAGAAGTTATTGCAGAATCTACTAAACCCCAAATAAATGCGCCTGTACGCAGCATGTGGGATGGTGGAAACGAACCATTAAAGGCAAGTTACGGAAAACTAATGATGTGGTTTTTCCTTCTTTCCGATGTCTTTACATTTGGAGCTTTTCTTATCTCGTATGGAGTAGCTCGTTTTGCATTTCCTTCTTTTCAAGGAGAAGCAAGTGATTTTGTTTTCTCTCAAGAATATTGGCCTATTCCAGAGAAGGTATTTAATTCAATGCCTCTTTTTCATGGTGTAGATGCTCCTCTTGTTTTTGTTGGTATCATGACATTTATTTTGATTATGAGTAGTGTTACTATGGTTTTGGCTGTTGAGGCTGGTCATAGTCCTGCCCTTAATGAAGATGAAAGACAAGCAGAAGTAGAGAAATGGATGCTTTGGACTATTTTGGGTGGTGTAGCTTTCCTTAGCTGTCAGGCTTGGGAATGGAGTCACTTTATCCACGGATCAGTTATGTTTATGGGAGATAAATTGGTAGAAGGAACTTATTTTGGTGCTAGTTTGACTCAAAACCAATATGGACCACCTCTTTTTGCAGACTTCTTCTTCTTCATTACAGGATTCCATGGTACTCACGTTCTTATTGGAGTAATACTTAATATTCTTATTTTTTATAATGTAGTAATGGGCGTTTATCGTCGTACAGGACACTACGAAATGGTAGAAAAAGTAGGTTTGTACTGGCACTTTGTAGATTTAGTTTGGGTATTTGTATTTACATTTTTCTATCTTGTATAAACAAAAATACTGAACAGACTAAAATCTATTCTACAGTAATAAGCAGACTAAAGTCTGCTCTACATTATATCAATTATAAAAACATAAAATTATGGCTCACGTAGATTCATCACTTAGCCCAAAAGAACAAAGAGCTAAGAATATCAAGAAAATTTGGATGGTAGCAGGTATTTTGGCTATCGTTACAGCAATAGAATATGTCATTGCTTTTACTATCGAACCAAGTATTTATAGAAATGTCGTCTTTATTTTGCTTACACTCGTAAAAGCTGGCTATATTGTAGCTGAGTTTATGCACCTTAAGCACGAAGCTAAATATCTTATTTTTGCTATTATAGCTCCTACTATTTTTGTTTGTTGGCTCATTTTGGCAATGCTTATCGAAGGAACAACTATCTTTGGAATTCGTTTTCCAGATTTAGTTATGTAATTCAAAATAATCACGTTCTATTATTAAAAATGTTTCTTGTAGCGTCTGTCTTTTGCAGAACTATAAGAAACATTTTTGTTTTGCAAAAGATTAGTATTTTGATTGTATACAAGCAAGAGCTACATAATTTAAGTTTCTTTTTTTACAATCTTCATTTAGTTATTACAAAAATCATTTTAACTAAAACTCTATCATTACTCATGTAGTCGTGAGTGATACAAAAACCACCAGTTATGTCAGAACAAAAAAATTATAAAAACTTAGGTATTTTACTTGTCATTTTAGTTCTTCCTGCTTTATTCATTGCTTTTCTTTGGACAGGTGAAACGAAGCACAAAACGCTTCCTATTATGTATAGTTTGCGTTTACCAGAATTTGATCCCACTTTTATAGAGTCTT
This sequence comes from Bernardetia sp. MNP-M8, assembly GCF_037126285.1. Classification (NCBI taxonomy): domain Bacteria; kingdom Pseudomonadati; phylum Bacteroidota; class Cytophagia; order Cytophagales; family Bernardetiaceae; genus Bernardetia; species Bernardetia sp. MNP-M8. Next base: position 2,888,247 of record NZ_CP147012.1, on the reverse strand, counting down.
CTGGTTGTCAGCCTAACTTCGAAGATTCTACACACCGAACTATTCCTTTTTCTCTTACCAATCAGCTTGGAGAAACAATTACTCAAGAAAATTTAAGAGGAAATATTTATGTGGCTAATTTTATTCTTACTCGTTGTACTCAAAATATTTGTCCGAAAATGGCTTCCGAAATGATACGTGTACAGGAAGCATTCAAAGATGATAAAGACGTAAAAATAGTATCGTACAGCATTGACCCAACGTATGACACACCCGAAATTTTGAAAGAATATGCAGAGAAATATAACGCAGATAATTCAAAATGGTATTTCTTGACAGGCACAGAAGAGCAGATTTTTGAGCAAGCAAAATGTAGTTATTTTCTTCCTGCTGAAAAGAAAGATACGTATGTCAATATTGACCATTCAGAGCGTTTTGTTTTGGTAGATAGAAAAGGGCAAATTAGAGGCTACTATAAAGGAACTGAACTTGTCGATGTAGATAGACTTATACACGAAATACAAGTGCTACAATTAGAAGATAAACAATAAACTAAAATACTATGAATTTATCAGAACGAATTACCCTAAATCCAAATGTTCACAAAGGAAGACCTACTATAAGAAATATGCGTTTTACAGTAGCCAATATGTTAGAATTACTTGCAGGAGGAATGTCTTTTGATGAAATTTTAGAAGACTATTCTTTCATAGAAAAAGAAGACATACAAGCGTGTTTATTTTATGCAGCTATGTTAGCAAGTAGTAAAACTATAAAAAAATTAATTATATGATAAAATTTATTGTTGATACTCAACTTCCTGCTAGATTAGCTCATTATATAACTTCTATTGGCTATCAAACAACACACACTACTTTTTATGAAGAGGGTCATTTATTAGATGATAACACTATTGTAATAATTGCTAAAGAAGAAAACAGAACAATAATTACAAAAGATTCTGATTTTTTAGATAATTATGTAATTCATGGTGCACCTCCAAAAGTTTTAGTTTTAGAGTTTGGCAATATAAGTAATAAAGACTTACTCCAACTTTTTGATAACTATTTTAATGAAGTAATTATTTCTTTTGAACAGGGAAGTAATATAGTCCTGTTTCGTAGAGATGAAATAATCGGATATTAATTAATTTAACTATAAAAAATGAATACAACTATTTCTTCAAATAACCCACCTACTACAAACCCAACAATGAAATGGACAATTGGAATATTGTCTGTTGTTGTTCCTTTATTGGTAGCTGTTTTACTTTCTCTGAATAATGAAAGTAAAATTGATTTTGGTTTTAATACTCGTATTTTACCTCATATCAATGCTGTCTTTAATTCTATTACTTCTCTTTGTTTGATTGCTGGTTTTTTTGCTATCAAAAATAAAAATATCAAAGTTCATAGAGGACTTATGATGACAGCTTTTACTTTATCATCTTTATTTTTGGTTTCGTATGTATTATATCATGCATCTGTTCCTTCTACAAAATTTGGTGGAGAAGGTCTAATAAGAGGCGTTTATTTATTCTTACTCATTACTCATATTTTACTTTCTATTGTAGTTGTTCCTTTAGTTTTGTGGGCAATTTATTTTGCTTGGACAGGACAAATTGAAAAGCATAAAAAAATGGTAAAATGGACATTCCCTGTCTGGACGTATGTAGCCATTACGGGTGTGATTGTTTATTTCATGATAAGTCCTTATTATCAACCATTATAATCAGAAAACAAGAAACAAAATTTTGAATTTTTAAGAATTAACAAAAGATTTATTTACTTTTTTAGGTAAATAAATCTTTTTTTGTTTGTCATTTTTTGTATATTTCTATCACAAGAAAACACAAATACAAAAAATCACTCTTTTATTTTGTCAATTTCTACTTTTCCAAAATACTTTTTAAGTGTTCTGTGTAGCTTTTTTTTACTTAATAGTTTGTTTTTCAACTTTTCTCTTGCACAAAACAGTCAGGATTTAAGTAATGGCTTTTCTTTAGAAATTTGTCAAGATAAGAGCTATTCCCCAAATTTAGATAATTCTTGTTTTAAACCTATTTCTCTCTATACACTCAATCAAGAAGAGTATCAAAGACGCATTTTACTCAAAATTAAACTGACCAATACAGACAAAGAGTTTATTGTTTTTGATAAAAAAATTGATTCTATAAAAGCCTACTTTCCAAACACATTTGAATTCAAATCATTAAATACAGTTTTTCTTTCTGGAAACTTAGTAGCACAATCTGAAAAACAGGTTTTTACAAGTGTCGAAATAAATACTATTCAGATTCCTGACTATTACAAATATGACCAACATTTTTATATAGAACTTATAAGCAGTCGCCAACTTCCTCTTACTGCTGGATTTGATGTATTGACAAAACAAGAATTTGAAAAAACTCAATTTTATCCAAGACAAAAAGATATTATTATTCAAGCTGTTTTTCAGGGAATGTTATGGATAATTTTGCTTTATAATCTGTTTATTTTTGCAGCAACTATAGAAAAAGTGTATATCGCTTATGCAATTTATATTTTTGGTTTTTCGGTTTTTAATGCTCAAAACACAGGTTTTTTCTCTGATTTTATTATTCCAAATCATCCTTATTTTTCTAATCTAGCTCGCATTTTTGGCTTGGCTGGTGCTTTCTTAGGACATGCGTATTTTACATTAGAATTTTTACCCAAAGAAGTCTTTGGTCGCTTTTGGAGACAGTTTTTTAAAGGTTTTATTATTTTTGTTTCTGTAATGACTTTCGTTTATATTGGTGTGATGTATGGAGCAAATAACCTTAAAATCTATACACTACTTTCCAAAATTGCCCATGCTTTAATGATGATAGGACTAATTAGTTTTTTCATTTATTTAGCTATCAAAAGATGGTCAGATACGATGACAAAATATTATTTATTAGCTTCTCTAGTTCTTGTAGTAAGTGCATTTGTATTTAATATTTTACAAGCATTGGGAATAAAAAATGTAAGCATAATTGTACAGGTAGGTGGTATTTTGGAAATTTTGATTTTTTCATTGGGATTAGGACATAGAATGAAAAAATTAGAAAAAGAAAACGCTAGAATATTGGAAGAACAAAATCGAACGCTAGAGCAAAAAGTAAATCAGCGAACGATGGAAATAAGCAAACAAAAAGAAGAAATTTTGGTGCAAAACGAAGAATTACACCAGCAGCAAGAAGAAATAATTTCACAACGAGATTATATAGATACACAAAATAAACAACTCAAAACAACCAACACGCAGTTTACAGACAGTATTCGTTATGCCAAAACAATCCAAAAGGCTATTTTGCCAATGAAACAACGCTTTCAAAATCACTTTGAAGATTCGTTTGTTCTTTTTCGTCCTCGTGATATTGTGAGTGGAGATTTTTATTGGATTTATGAAACTATAGACACACAAACTGGTGAGGAAACTACTCTGATTGCTGTGTTGGATTGTACTGGTCATGGCGTTCCAGGAGCATTTATTTCTCTGATTGGTTTTGCCTTATTAAATGAAATTGTAGCCAAAGAAAATATTACTTCTCCTGCTCAAATTTTGCAACGATTAGATGAGCGTATTCAAGAATCATTGCGACAAAAACAAAAGCAAAATTCAGACGGAATGGATGTCGCTTTATGTGCCATTAAAAAAACAAATTCTTACAAACTAGCTGATTTTGAAATCAAATTTGCTGGTGCAAAACGTCCTATACATTTTATCAAAAATAATGAATTACATGAAATACGGGGAAGCAAACTTTCTATTGGAGGAGTAACCAAAAAGAAAATTACAGACAAATATAGTTTTGAAGAACAAACTATCATTTTATCCAAAAATGATAAAATTTATCTCACTTCTGATGGTTTTATAGACCAAAATGGCAAAAATAATAGAAAAATAGGATCTTCAAAACTAAAAGCATGTTTTAAAGAATTTCATAATCTTCCTTTTGCAGAACAAAGAAAAAAGTTTGAGCAAATTTTAGATACACATCAGGGAAAACAAAAACAACGAGATGATATTACAATTTTGGGTTTAAAACTTTAACTTTCAATAAATTACATATTGTATTTTCTTAAATTATGTGTATATTCAGTTCGCTAAAACACAATCACAACAAACCATTTATTCTATTTTGCCTACGCTAATTTCTACAAAACAATTTTTGAGTGTTTTGTTTACCTGTTTTCTTTATAATAGTTTATTTTTACTCTCTATTTTTGCACAAAATGAGACTGTAAATTTGGATACAGGTTTTTCTATTGAGGTTTGTGAAGATAACTCTATTTTTAGTAGTAATCAATTAGACCAAAATTGCTTTAAAGAAATTGTATTATCAGAACTAAATAAAAAAGAATATAAAGACAGAATTTGGCTAAAAATTACGATTAAAGATGCAAATAAAGAATTTATTGATTTCAACAAAAATATAGATTCCATAAAAGTCTATCACAATCAAGACCTATTTCTGACAGGAAGTTTAGTTGCACAATCTGAAAAACAACTTCCTTTAAGTATAGCTATTAGCGCAATCAAGATTCCAGTTTATAATCAGCCTTTTTATATAGAAATTATAAGTAGTCAGAAATATCCTATTTCTACTCAATTAGAAGTATTAAATGAAAAAAACTTTAATCGTATTTATGTAAAAGAACGACGAAATACAGTTGATTTTCAACTCTTTTTTCAAGGAATGTTATGGATTATTTTGCTCTATAACTTCTTTTTGTTTTTATCTAGTAGAGAAAAGGTCTATTTAGCTTATGCTATCTATATCTTTGGGTTTTCTCTTTTCACCTCACAAAATGCAGGACTATTTGTTGATTATTTTTCTGCTCAAAATCCTTACTTTTCATTACTTTTCAGAATGTTTGGGCTTGCCATTACAGCAGTTGGCTTTTTCTCTTTTATTCTGACTTTCCTTCCCAAAAAAGTATTTAATAAATTTTGGAAACGCTTTTTTTCTATTGGAATTATTTTTTCTATCGGAATGCTGCTTCCTTATATTATACTCAATTATGGATTAGGAAATAGTTATCTCTATGACAAAACCTCTAAAGCAGCCCATGGAATTATTCTGCTTTGTAATTTGATTTTCATAGGTTATTTGGCTAAAAATTATTGGTCTGATACACTAGTACGCTATTTTTTACTAGGCTCTGCATGTGCTATGGGAGGAGCTTTTCTATCCAATGTATTGAAAGCTCTATTTGGTGACACCTTGGGTGATGTATATTTGGTTGCACAAGTAGGTGTTATTTTAGAAATTCTGACTTTTTCTCTAGGATTAGGATATAGAATGAAGAATTTAGAAAAAGAAAATGCTAGAATATTAGAAAACCAGAATAAGCTATTAGAACAGAAAGTAACAGAAAGAACAAAAGAGATTTCGATGAAACAAGAAGAGATTTTGGTTCAAAACGAAGAGTTACACCAACAACAAGAAGAAATTATTTCACAGCGAGATTATATAGAAAAGCAAAACACACAACTCAAATCAGCCAATACGCAGTTTACAGATAGTGTTCGTTATGCCAAAACAATTCAGAAAGCGATTCTGCCAATGAAGCAGCGTGTTCAGACACACTTTGAAGAATCTTTCGTTCTTTTTCGTCCTCGTGATATTGTAAGTGGAGATTTTTATTGGGTGTATGAAACCAATGACCCAATTACTAAAGAAGAGATTATTTTGATTGCTGTTTTGGATTGTACAGGACATGGCGTTCCAGGGGCTTTTATTTCCCTTATTGGTTTTGCGCTTCTGAATGAAATTGTATCTAAAGAACTTATTACCAAACCTGCACAAATAATTGCACGTTTAGATGAGCGTTTGCAAGAAGCTCTAAGGCAAAAACAAAGCAATAACATGGATGGAATGGATGTCGCTCTGTGTAGTATTAAAAAAGTAGATTCTATTCATCATTCTACTGGAAAGAAACAATTTGAAATTACTTTTTCAGGTGCAAAGCGTCCTTTGTATTATATAAAAGATGATATTTTTGAAGAACTAAAAGGCAATAAAATGTCGGTAGGAGGAATTACAAAGAAAAAAGAAAGAGTGGATGTAGAATTTCAAGAAGAAAAATTCATTCTTACAAAAGGGGATAAAATCTATCTTACTACTGATGGTTTTGCAGATCAAAATGGACGGAATCAACAAAAAATAGGTTCTTTAAAGCTCAAAAGTTCGCTTGAAGAATTTCATACTCTTCCTCTTTCAGAACAGAAAACAAAGTTAGAAGAGATTTTAGACCACCATCAAGGCAAACAAAAACAGCGTGATGATATTACAATTATGGGAGTGAAATTATAATCACATTCTAGCAGGTTATAAGTGCTATTTTTTGTAGTTTTGTTTAATCAAATAAATAAAAAGAAAACACTACAAAATCCATTTTTTATGAACATCTTAATTATTGGTTCAGGAGGAAGAGAACACGCCTTTGCTTGGAAAATTGCCCAAAGCTCACTTTGTGATAATCTTTATATCGCTACAGGAAATGCAGGGACGGCACGAGTAGGAACAAATGTAGCCATTAAACCTACTGATTTTGAGCGTTTGGCTAATTTTTGTAAAGAAAGTAATATTGATTTAGTGCTAGTAGGAAATGAAGAGCCACTTGTAAAAGGAATTGTAGATTACTTTAAAAATAGTGACCTAGTTCGTAATGTTCGCATTATTGGAGCAAACAAACAGGGCGCACAGCTAGAAGGAAGTAAAGATTTTGCAAAAAACTTTATGAATAAAAATAATATTCCAACTGCTAAGTCGGAAACTTTTACTAAAGAATCTATTCAAGAAGCAAAAGAATATTTAAAAACATTATCTCTTCCTGTAGTTTTGAAAGCTGATGGTCTGGCAGCAGGAAAAGGCGTTGTGATTGCTCACACAAATCAAGAAGCTACAAAAACACTTGATGAAATGCTTTTAGATGAAAAATTTGGAGAAGCAAGTAGTAAAGTAGTAATTGAAGAGTTTTTGGATGGAATAGAAGTTTCTTTATTTGTCTTGACAGACGGAAAAGATTATGTTTTACTTCCTGAAGCTAAAGATTACAAACAAATCGGAGAAGGAAATACAGGACTTAATACGGGAGGAATGGGAGCAGTATCGCCAGTTCCTTTTGTAACAGAAGAGTTTATCAAAAATGCTGAGGAAACTATCATAAAACCAACTTTACAAGGTCTTCAAAATGAAAATATAGACTATTGTGGTTTTATTTTTATTGGTTTGATGGTTGTAGATAATAAATCGTATGTTTTGGAATACAACGTCAGAATGGGCGACCCAGAAACAGAGGTTGTGCTTCCACGTATAGAATCCGACTTTTTAGCTTTGTTAGATGCCACAGCCAAAAAAGAATTAGCTAATCATTCACTCAAAATTTCTAAAAAAGCAGCCACTACAATTATGCTCGTTTCGGGTGGCTACCCAGAAGACTATCAAACAGGAAAAACAATTAAAGGACATGGAAATCTTCCTAAAAATGTAATTGCTTTCCATGCAGGAACAAAAGAAGACGATAGCCGAACCATGACTAATGGAGGACGAGTAATTGCTCTTACAGCACTTGCAGATACAGCAAAGGAAGCTCTAGCAGCATCAAATCACGCTGCCGAATTGGTAACTTTTGAAGGAAAATATTATCGTAAGGATATTGGAAAAGATTTGTTTTAAGAACTATTATTTTCTAGTTCAAGCAGTACTGCTTGAACTAGATTTCTCCTAAAAACTATTATGGAATTAATAAAACTTTACTTGCACTTTTTCCCTTTTCTAAGAAATCATGTGCTTGTTTTCCTTCTGAGAGTTTGAAGGTTACAGGAGGTTTTATATTAATTTTATCTTCTTTAATCCAATCAAACAATTCTTTTGCTCTTTTGTGCCTTTGTTCTTCCGAATTGAGATAACTCCAAAGGTCTCCTCCTGTAAGGGTTTTACTTGTGTCCATCAACATTCTAGGGTCGACAAGTTTTGGGTCGCCTCCACTCATTCCATAAAAAACTACGTGTCCACATTCTTTAGTCACTTCAAAACTATCCTCTAATGTACTTCCAACACTATCATAAACCACATCTACTCCTTTTTGATTTTTAACTTTGTTACAAATTTCTAAAACATACTCTTTCCAATTATCATCAAGAAGTAGAGCATAATCTGATTTTTGTTCTAAAATAGTTTCTAATTTAGCTTTGCTTCTTGTTAGACCAATAACTATTGCTCCTTTATTTTTACAAATTTGAGTAAGAATTTGTCCTACTCCTCCAGAAGCTGCATGAACAAGCACAATTTCATTTTTCATCACTTCATGACTATCTATTGCTAAATAATGAGCAGTTAGTCCTTGCAATAAAACAGAAGAAGCGAGTTCAAAATCTATGTCTTCATCAAGAGGAATAATATGAGTTTCGGGAACAGATACAAATTCAGCATTGGCAAAAGGAACATCTGTAAAAGCTACACACTGACCTATTTTATACTTCTTGGAATTTGATTGTTGAATAATTCCAGCACCTTCATAACCAGCAATAAAAGGAGGAGAACCTTTCAAATGATAGTTTCCTTTTCTACGATAAATATCAGCGTAATTAAGTCCAATGGCTTTCATTTCTACCAAAACTTCATTTTCTTTTAAAACAGGAACAGCTACATCTATATAATTTAGCACCTCTGAACTTCCAAATTCAGAAAAAGTAAGAGCTTTCATTGTATTTTTCATTTATGTAAAAATATTTTTTTGTATAAAAAAATCCTAAGCTAGCTTTTAGCTTAGGATTTGCAATAATAAGAATTTTAAAATCAAAATTATAATTAACCTACTTAATCGTAATTTCAATTATTTTAGCATCTTTCTTAATTTCACTTGTTTTGAGTTCATAATTGTAATGTTGTTCATCAAGTCTGTAGCCTAATCCTTCGTTTACAATAGCCTGTGTATAGCCTTCTATTTCTGAACCATAGACTTTCAAATCTGGATATTTTGCTAAAAGAGTTCCGAAAGTATCACCTATCTTTATTCCATCTTCTGTTTTGGCAAGTTCGGAAGTAATTGTAATAGTTCCTACTTTTCCTTCAAACGGATCAAAATAAGCAACTATATTTCCATCTTTATCTTTGACATTAAAAATATCAAAATCTCCTTCTCCTGTTTGTAGCAATCCTTTTTCTAATGTTCCTGTATAGTCTGCTATCTCCATACCTGAAGAAAGTCCTAAAAAAGATTTTTCATAAATGATAAGTTCATCCGTTTCTTGTACTTTGGCTTCTATGATTTCCTCTTTGGCTTCTGTTGCTGTTGTTTCTTCATTGGTTTGGTCTGTTACTTCATTAGACTCTGCTTCTTTTGTCTGATTCGCACCACACGAAAAAAAACTTACCAAGACAATAATAAAAGCACACAATTTCAAATTTCTAATATTCATAATTCTAAAAAAAATAGTGAGTAAATAAGTTGTAAAATTAGCTAGATATAATTTATAAGTAGCTTTCAATTCTCAATTTACAAACTCTTGGGTTATTTATGAAATTGTATTTCAAAGAAAAATCCTTACTCAATTTCTTAAAAAAAAAGATAGTGGTAAGGATTTGTAAGTTAGTAGAGTAAGAAGCAAAACAGGTTAACTTTTATTTTTTGAATATTATTTTAATACACATCTTCACCTGTAAAACGATTTTCTAGTTCATCAGCTACTCGTGCTACTTCAAAAATCATGTAACGAACTTGGTCGTATGTACACAGTTCATATTTTGTAGAAGAACCTACTTCTACATAACCATCTTTGAGTAATATTTTGGAATAGCAAAGTCCATGATTGAGTTCTAAAAGTTCTGTTAGACTAATATCTGGATAGTCTTCTAGCTTACAAACTTTAGACATAAATTCTAACATCACACCATCACCTCTAGGAATGATGTATCCTTTTACATTTTGATATCGTCCATCACTAAGAGGGATTGTTACAATAACTGTATCATCAGAATAATCGGTGTATTTTCCATTGACTTCTTCAGCCAATCCACGTAGATAATTTTGTACATGCTTGTCAGTTGCTGGATTTGCAGTTGCTACCATAATTTTGTGATTTTTTTTGTGTGTAGGTATTTTTGATAATATAGGCTTGTATTTTTTTCAATATTTGTATTCACCTTCTTAAGTTACTCAAAATCAGTGAGTTTTCAAAATATTTATGTATTTTTTTTGGATAAAAAGAAGAAGTTTTTTTGATAAAAATCTTAAAAATGAATTAAAAAGCATTTTAGAAGGTTAATCTGTTTGTGATTTTTGATAAAAAAATATTAAAAAGACATTATAATAATTTACTCCTCACATCCTTTACGGTGTCTGATATTACCTTTGTTACATCAACATAAGCAAACCTAGAACTTAATCTATCCTAATTTTAACTACCTCATGCGAACTACTATTTTACTTTTCGTAATCTCTGTTATCATTGTATATGGAGGTCTTTTGCTTCCTCAAACCTTACTCATTAATGAACAAATAGAAATCAATTCTTCTTCTTCTCATATTTCTGAATACTTATATGACTTACCCAAATGGGAAAAATGGTTGGACTGGCAAAAATGGGATGAAACTTCTGATACAGAATATATTTACTCACAATTTCCACAAGGAGTAGGAGCATTTATGAAATTCAAAGATAAAAATGATTCTAAAAACATTGAAAAAGTAGAATTATATATTCAGTCTATTTCCAACAAAAACGCCTCAAACTCAAACTTTGAGAAACTAAAATATATTGCTAATTTTAAAACCTCACAAACACACATAGAAGGCGAGTTTGAATTAAAGTCAGTAATTGAAAATAATACAAATAATGAACGTTCAACACTAAATTTTACATTAGAGATTGATTTGGGAGAAAATCCTTTTATACGTTATTTGGGTTATTTATATTACAAGCCTAAAATAGAGAGAGAAAGTAATACAAGTTTGGAGCGTTTGAAAAAGTTATGTGAAAACCCTATTTTTTGTAAAAAATAAAATATATCCAGTTCACATCAAGATTTCAAAACATAAAAGAGAAATTTATATCCAAATAGCATTTTTTTGTAAATTGTATTTTGTAATTTAGACACAAAATAAGTCTTCCTATCAAATAATTGTTTCTCTTGAAGTATTTATCCCATTTTCTCTTCTCTTTTTCTTGCCTTAGTTCAACTTCTCAAAAATTGAGTGTTAATCTTTTGCGCTTCTATGTTTTGTTTTTTTTTATTGCTTCATTTTCTCTGACCTCTTGTTCTTCTTCTGATGAATTCGAAAAGCCAAAAGAAATTGCAAAAGCTGTTGAAAACTTTCCTAAAGAATGGTTTCTTCTCACTGAAAAAGATGGAAAACGAATTTTGATAGAACCTTATGAGGGAATGAATCCAACGTTTAAGTTTGAATATGATTTGGCAAATGAACGCATGCAAATTCGCTATCAAGCCAATTTAACACAGCGTGTTTGGCTCGTCCAAAAACTTATCAAAAAAGAAAATAACTATACTTTTTACCTTTTAGAAAATGGTGGAAATACTACTACTCGTCTTACTTACTCTCAAACCACTCACCCAGCTATAGGGAGTTGGCAAGAACCATCTGCTGTTTTTTTACCTTACAAAAATGCCTATTTTGTTTGGGATAAACGTCCTTTTGAAAAACAAGAACAACAAAACACAGCTATTTCAACACAGTGGGAACGTGGCGAATGGCTACGTATGAAAGGAACTATTGAAGGAAAAGACTATTCACTTTGGGCGTATGTCTGTGTAACAGCCGATGTAAGTTCTCCTCAATTCCAACGTGGTGTTTATTTTTATGATACATTTTGGAGAGATATTTATTTAGAAAATGCCACAGATTATAAAAGCAATAGAGTTTCAAATAATGATAAAAATAAGCAATTTGAATGGATTATCGAAGAGCGTGCAGCTTTAGATGCCGAAACTGTTTCGGGATATTTCAAAGGTTCTGTTGATTATGATTATAATTTTAAAGGTATTTGGGAATCAGCCAAAACAAATCAAAAACTAGACTTTTTGTATGAAGAAAAAATTCTTCCTTATTCATTAGAAAATCATATCAAGCGTTTCAAAACTTCTGATGGCAGTTCACTCTGTGTTTATTATCCACAAATTACAGGAATCGAAAACGAAGATATTTTGAAAGATTTTAATGAGACCTATATCAAATCACACGTAAATGCTTGGCAAAAAGAGTTTTTAGCTAAGCTAGACACTACAGGCTCTCAAAACCGAAATTGTGATATAGAAATTAATTACAATATCCTTTTTGCCAATAAAAATCTTATTAGTGGATTATTTTTTATTCGCCAAGGAAGCAAGAGAACAGAATATGTAGCCTTTAATTATGACCTTAAAAAGAATGAAGTTTTTCATTTAAATCATTTATTTACTACTGAAATAGATAAGAAAAATCCTCAAAATAGTTTTGAAGCACGTATTCATTTACGAGCAAAACGACATGTAGAAGTAGAATCGCAACGTCATCAAATGCAATTCGAACCCTATGATTCGCTTACTGTTTTGGAGCATTATAATTTCCTTCCAGATAATTTGAGATTAACACTTTACAGTCGTTCCCAAAAACGTTTTTTTCCAATTTATATTCCTTACAAAGATTTGAGAGCCTATATTAAAGAAAGAGAACGCAAGATTTATTTGGAATTGGAATGAATTAGCTATCAGTAATTTGCAGTTTTGGATTCTCTTTAATCTCTCTTTCCTCTGTGGTCAAACTGTATTTCTAATGCTTACTTCCAACTTCTTCTACTTCCTGCCAAACCACATTCAACCAATCATTCAGAGGTTGTCCTGTAATGGCTATTTCAGCTAGTTTTTCAGCAATATCATCAGATAGAAGTTCTTTATCTGTAATTGTTTTTTCTACAATAAAGTGTTTTAATCTAAGAAGTTCTATATTTTCATGGTCTTTTGGATAACCACGAGGCGCAGTTTTCAAAACTCCATTTTCCATCTCTGAAAAACCATCAAAGTATTTTTTGAATTCTTTTCTATTAAAAATTGCTTTTAGTTCGTCAGCATTATAATCAATCTCTTCTCTAATTTTTTTGATATATTCTTTATTGGGTTGAAAAACTCCGATAGCCAAAAACGAATTATTATTTGGGGCAATATGTAAATAGAAAAGAGGTTTTTCTGTCTTTCTGCCATCTGGATGCAAAACTGCTCCAAAATACGTTTTATAAGGTGTTTTGTCTTTACTAAAACGAATATCTCTGTTTAATCTAAAAATACAATCTTTTGCTGTAAGTGTAGAAAAAGCAGGATCTAATTTGTTTGTAAAGTGTTCTAAAAGGGCTGTAATCAAGACAGCAAATTCTGCTTTTGCAGCTTCATATTGTTTTTTATGTTCTTTAAACCAATCTCTATCGTTGTTTTGATGTAGTTGGTTGAGGAAATCAAGGGTAAGTTTCATTTTTGATAGCTTAGTTGGCAATTAATAGATTACCTTTTCAAAACAGAATTCAAACAATTAGGTTTAAGATTCATATCTTTTTTAATGAAATAAAATAAGTTTTGAAAATTCTGTTCTCAAAAAACAAAAAAATACGTATCTTACCATCAGAGTTATTAAAATTTATCTAACTCTTACTTTTTAAGCATTATACTTCTTTTTGAATGGCAAATTATCATACAGTACAAAGTGGAGACACACTTTGGGGAATTTCTAGGCAATATCAAATTTCAGTAGATGAAATTAAAAGACTTAATAATATGTCAGATGCTAGTCTTTCATTAGGACAGCGTTTGCAAGTAAGTGTAGATTCTCCTTCGTATGGAAGTGGAAATACAGCTACAGCTTCTTCGCCAAATACTTCTGTTTATACTGTACAGGCTGGGGATTCACTTTGGAGAATTGCTACAAAATTTAATATTTCTGTAAATGAGATAAAGGCTTTAAATAATCTTTCTTCAAATTCGCTTTCACTTGGTCAGCAACTTAGAGTAAGTGGTGGAAGTAACTATACTGCACCTGTTGCTACGCCTACTGTTCAAACCAATTCGCCAACAGTTGTAAAAGCTCCTGTTTTTACACCTCGTCCGAGTTATGTTGTACAGACTGGAGATAGCATGTGGCGAGTTTCTCAAAAAGTAGGTGTTTCTGTAAATGATTTGAAAAGTATCAATGATTTAGATAGTAACATTTTGCGTATTGGACAGATGCTTTACTTGGAAGAAAAACCAGAAGTAGCTTCTCAGGCTGCTCCTGTTCAAAATCCTCAACCTACGCAAGCTGCCCCCAAAATTATTTATCATACAGTTATATCAGGAGATTCTTTGTATAGAATTGCAATGGCATATAATGTTTCTGTTCAAGACATTAAAGAAAGTAATGGACTTAGCTCAAATGCCCTTTCATTAGGTCAGCGTTTGATGATTACTAAAGAAGTCAAAACAACAAATTATAATTCTGGTAGTGGAGGAAATAATAATTCTGATGGAGACTCAAGTAGTGGAGGGGGTAATGGACAAGGAGATAACTCTTCTTCTGTTCCCGAAACAGGAAATATTTCAAAATACGAACAAAATAAAAAAGAAGTTATTAATCTTGATGCAATAAATGGCGTTCAAATTTTTGGAAGTGGACTTTCTGCAAGCGTTGGACGTGGTGGTGCAAACCGTCAAGCTGATGTAGAGAAAGTACAAAGACGTTTTGTGCAGTTAGATTATATGAATTCTGTTGATGGTCTTTCACAAATTCAAGCTACCATTTCAGCAATTGATAATTTCCAAAGAAGAAATAAAATTGATTGGTGGGCAGGAAAATCTTCTTTAATTGGAGCTTCAGGTTATTCTAATGGACTTATCAATCCAAATGATGTAACCTATAAATTATTGAGAGAATATACTAAATACGATATTACTTATAAAGACCATAGAGGAAATCTAGAAAAAGTTAGTTTTTCTAACTTTGTCAGAAGTAATTATAGTGTTTATCCGTATGGAATTTCGTACTCAGGAACAGTTGTTCATGACATTCCTGCTGCTTATTATGAAAGTGTTGGTTTGTCTCGTCAGCTTGCTGAGGCTCTAGAATTTGTATCTAAAAATGAAGGAAAGTTTGATGCTATCAATAGTTATGATAAAGCTGCTTTTTCTTTTGGATTCATTCAATTTGCTGGAGAAACAGGTGGAGGAACATTTCCAAATATGATGGCACTTATTAAAGACAGAAATCCATCTTTATTTGAAGAAGCCTTCGGAAGATTCGGAATTGATGTAGAATATACTTACAAAAACGATAAATACGAACCTGCAAGTATGGTAGTCTTTACACCAGATGGAAAACGTTATGTAGGAACAGATGCCGAAAAATATATTCGTGCTGATAAAGTTTTACATGGCATATTTGTAAGAGCAGGACAAAATATTGAAGTAGCAAAATTACAAGTTTTGGCAGCCGTACAAGAATATGTAAAACCTGCACTTAGAGCCAAAATTTCACTCAATGCAAATGGAGTTGATGTAAATCGTGAACCTGTAACTGATTTCATCAATTCAGCAGGGGGAATAACCGTATTGATAGATTTAGCTGTAAACCAAGGACTTACAGGGGCATTACGTATTTTTGCGCCTGCAATGGAACAGGTAGCTAGACAAACAGGAATTACTTCACTAACTGCTCTTAAAAATATTGATGAAAAACGAGTAATCCAAACAATTATAGCCAATGCAACCGATGCAAGAGTTCGTACTCGTCCTCAAAAAGTATTAGACGCTGGGATTAGTTTTAGTTAGAAATAGAACATTGTATTTATGAAAACCACTTTCCAAGACGACGTAATAGATGTAGTTTTACAAATCCCAAAAGGAAGAGTAACTTCCTATGGAACGATTGCCAAGTTTTTGGGACATACACGAGGTGCAAGAATGGTAGGTTGGGTAATGAATAATTGTGTAAAAATTAATCAAGAAAAAGATATAAAAATTCCTGCACATAGAGTAGTAAACCGAAACGGACTTCTGACAGGCAGACATCATTTCGAAACACCTACTACAATGCAAGAGCTTTTAGAAGCTGAAAATATAAAAGTAGAAAACGACCAAATACAGGATTTTGACAAAATATTTTGGAATCCTCAAATGGAACTTTTATAAGCTATTTTTTTCCTTTTTTCCAACCATGATTTCTATATCTTCCCTGTCCGTATTTGGATTCTTTAGGTGTAAAAAGTCGCATAAAGAAGTTGCCTCGTTTACCTTTAAATTCTGAACCTTCGTGATAGTGTGACATTCTTACTCTACAGCCTTCGTCTTTACACTTTTTGGGCTTTTTTTTCTTCTTTCCTGCTTCTTGTTCGCTGGCTTGTGCGCCTTTTTTACTTCCTCCACACGAAACTAAAGTTCCACTAAAGAGAAACAATGAAAAGATAATGAATAGAAAAGAAATATTTTTTCTAAAATAATAAGAAAGAAATTGAGATTTATTTGTCATAGTTTGTTATTTTTTATTCTGCGAGCCATTTTTCAGCTTCTTCTTGATTATGAAATAGACGCAACTTAAAATCTCCTTCTAGTTGTTCACTATTATCTTTCATAAATTCGGCAGAGAGTTCTGTAAATAGTTCATTAGGTAATAAATGAGCAAATTTTTTCACACCTGCTTCTATTACTTGTGGCATCCAATGATCTGCAATCCAAGCATCTATCACAACCACATCCCAACCTCCGACTACTTGTCTGTTATCATTTAAAATCAAAGGAGTAGGATGTTGTGCCAATTCTTTTAATATTAATGCTCCACCTTCTTTTATTTGGGCGATTGTCAAATCAGTACCAATCCAGTTTGAGTACATAATATTTCTATCTGTAAATTGTTCAATCTGCAGAAAGACTTTTTGGGACTCGTCTTTTAGTTCTTTTTTCATTTCGATAAAATTGAAGTTAATATATAAAATGAAAAATAAGTATATTTTTTAATAAATGCAAGTATAATATTGCCACAAAAACTAGCATACAAAAATTATGCTAACAGCCATTCTTCAGCTTCTTCTAAATTATCAAATAAACGCATTTGAAATTCTCCTTCCACTTTTTTGCTGTTATCTTGCATAAACTCAGCAGATAGTTGATCAAATATATCATCTGAAATAATATGAGCAAATTTTCTCACTCCTATTTCTATTGCTTTGGGCATCCACTCATTTGCAATCCACTCATTTGCCTCATCCCAAGCCCCTGTAATTTTCCTGTTATCATTCAAAATCAAAGATGTGTTATTCTTTTTTAGTTGTTCTAACATTATCATAGCTCCATCTTTTATTTGGTCTACTGTTATACCATCTGCTATCCAAGTTGTCTGAATAATATTTTTATCACTCAAATGTTCAATTTGAAAAAAAACAGTTTGTGTTTCATCTTTTAGTTCTATTTTCATTTCATTAAAAGGGATTATAGTGAGATTTAAGTTTCTTTTTTGAATCTCAAAAACTATGCAAGTAAGTCTACAAAAAAAATATTCCGTTTTTTTAAAGTAGCCAAAACCTTAGTGTATTTTTTACGTTATCCTAAATAAAAGTATTTCTTAATCATTGTTTTTACCCTTACAAACTATTTTAAATTTCTCAAAAATGAAAAAACAAAATGCACTTTTGATAATTGATGCTCAATATGATTTTTGTAATCCTGCTGGTGCTTTATATGTTCCCAATGCAGAAAATGACATTCAGCGTCTTTCTGATTTTATCACAACAAATGCAACACAATTAGACCATATTTGTGTAACACTTGATACTCATCCAGTAAACGATATTTCACATCCTTCTTTTTGGAGAGATGCAACTGGAGATGAACCAAATCCTTTTACTCAAATTACGCTCAAAGAAGTAGAAGATGGAAAATGGACTCCTAATTTTTACCCAAAGGAAACCAAAGAATACCTAAAAAACTTAGAAGCACAAGGTGAATTTCCTCATTTTATTTGGACAACTCATTGTTTGATTGGTTCAAAAGGAGCTGCACTAGATGAAACTCTATCAAAAGCATTAGAAAAATGGATAAAAATAAATAAAGAAAACAATCAGTACAAACAATATCAAGCTGTAACAAAAGGAACATACCCACTTACCGAACATTTTGGTATTTTTCAAGCTCAAATTCCTGTCAAAGACCAACCAGAAACACAGCTTAATCAATCACTTTTAGATTCTTTAAATGAGTATGAAAATGTGTATTTAGCAGGACAAGCAAAGTCACATTGTGTTGCAACAAGTTTGAAACAGATTATGGATTACGCAGCAAAATTAGCCAAAAAAATAATCGTTTTAGAAGATTGTATGTCTGATATTCCAAATTTGGGGCATTTGGGAGAACCTATTTATCAAAAAGCAAAGAAATTAGGAGTTAAGTTTGTGAAAAGTGATGATGTACAATTATAGAAAATAAAAAAAATTATAGATCTAACTGTTAAAAACAATGTAATTATTTCAACATTAAAAATATTATACCTATTATTGTATCAAGCTATAACAATGTAGCTTTTACCTAAATAAATTCATAAACTTAACTCTAGTATTAATGAAAAATCTCAAGAAAAAATTCGGAAAATTTGCTATTTCAACAGCACAAGTAAAACAAATTAAAGGTGGATATTATAATTGCACTTATGTCGCTTGTCCTAAAAGAAATTATTTATATCAACCAGAGCCAGGTAGTCCTGAATATGAGTGTTGTAAGGGTAATTAATAGTAACCATTCAATAAATAAATCTAAAAAAACTGTTACTTTTTGTAAAAAGTAACAGTTTTTTTTGTTGTCTTTTATTATCATACGAATCTAAACAAAAACTCGTATGTTTGAAAATCTTAGTACCTTTGAGGTATATAAGGTAAAATAATCTTTACCTGCCGTTGTTGGTGTCCTCACCAACGACATTTACTCTTAACAAACAGAAAAAATACGACAAAATGGAATACAATCCACGCCTTATCGAACCCAAGTGGCAATTGCAATGGGAAGAAAAAGAGGTTTATAAAGTTGAAAATGATACTACAAAACCAAAATATTATGTGTTAGATATGTTTCCTTATCCTTCTGGTTCTGGGCTTCATGTTGGTCACCCACTCGGTTATATTGCTTCAGATATTTTGAGTAGGTTTAAGCGTTTGAAGGGTTTTAATGTTCTTCATCCAATGGGTTTTGATTCATTTGGTTTACCTGCTGAGCAGTACGCCATCGAAACAGGACAACATCCAGCCATTACAACGGCTCAAAATATTCAAACATTCAAATCACAGTTTGATAAAATTGGTTTTTCATTTGATTGGTCAAGAGAAATTCGCACTTCAAATCCTGATTATTACCGTTGGACACAATGGGTTTTCAAACAGCTTTTCGAATCATTTTATAATAACGATACAGAAAGAGCAGAAGAAATTCAAAAACTAATTACCATTTTTGAAAAAGAGGGAAACAAAAAAATAAATGCAGCTTGTGATGATGATACACCTTCTTTTTCAGCAGAGGAATGGAATAATTTTACAGAAAAAGAAAAATCAGACGTTTTATTAAAATATCGTTTGGCGTATAAATCGGAAGCTATCGTAAACTGGTGTGCAGAATTAGGTTCTGTTTTGGCTCACGACGAAATCAAAGACGGACTTTCAGAACGTGGTGGTTATCCAGTAGAAAGAAAAAAAATGCCTCAATGGATGATGCGTACAACAGCCTACGCAGATCGTCTTTTGAATGGTTTGGAAGAAGTAGAATGGTCGGATGCGCTCAAAGAAATGCAAAAAAACTGGATTGGAAAATCGTATGGTGCAGAACTTAGTTTCAAAACTGAAGAAAATCCAAATAATAGAAAGAGTGAAGAATTAAAAGAGCTTATAGCCTTTACGACTCGCCCTGATACTATTTACGGAGTTACTTATATTGCCCTTGCACCTGAGCTTGAAATCATTGATGAGCTTACCACAAAAGAGCAACGAGCAGCCGTAGAAAATTATGTAAAATTTGCTAAAAACCGTTCGGAACGTGAACGCCAAACAGAAGTAAAAACAGTTTCAGGAGTTTTCACAGGAAGTTATGTAATCAATCCAATTTCTGGAAAAAGAACGCCTATTTGGGTGGCTGATTATGTTCTTTCGGGTTATGGAACTGGTGTTGTGATGGGTGTTCCTTCATCTGATGAACGTGATTTTCGTTTTGCTACTCATTTTGGTTTGGATATTATTCAAGTCATCAAAGAAACTCAAACAGACGAAAACGGAAATGTTTTGGAAGCCTACACAGAAAAAGAAGGACATATAATGAATTCTGACTTTTTGGATGGACTATCTATAAAAGATGCCATTCAAGCAGCTATCAAAAAATTAGAAGAGAAAAAAGCTGGAACAGGAAAAATAAATTTTAGGTTGCGTGATGCAGCTTTTGGTCGTCAAAGATATTGGGGAGAACCGATTCCGATTTATTATAAAGACGAAATTCCTCATACATTACCAGATTCTGAATTGCCTTTAATGCTTCCAGAAGTGGATAGTTACAAACCAACAGCAGAAGGCGAACCACCTCTAGGACGTGCAGAAGCATTTACTTATCAAGGAAAATATCCTTATGAGCTTACCACAATGCCAGGGTGGGCAGGTTCTTCTTGGTATTTCTTGCGTTATACCGACCCTCAAAATATGCGTGTTTTTGCATCAAAAGAAGCCGTAGATTATTGGAATCAAGTTGATGTGTATATTGGTGGAGCAGAACATGCAGTAGGTCATTTGCTGTATTCTCGTTTTTGGACAAAGTTTTTACACGATAAAGGATTTTTGAATTTTGATGAGCCATTTAAAAAATTGGTTAACCAAGGAATGATTCAAGGAAAATCTAGTTTGATTTATCGTATTAGTGGTTTCCAAGTATATTTGAGTGAAGGAATTTATCACCAAGTAGAAAAACTAACTTCTGATGCCGAAAAAATAGAAGGAATCAATCAAGTAGCAGGACATGAAGCTATTCCAGCAAATATAGCAATCAGTATTAGTCCTCTACACGTTCCTGTAAGTATGGTAAAAGATGATATTTTGGATATTAAAAAATATCAAAAATTCAGACCAGAAACAGAAAATGCAGAATTTATAAAAGAAGAAAACGGCAATTTTGTTTGTGGTTCGCAGGTAGAAAAAATGTCTAAACGTCTTCATAATGTTGTCAATCCTGATGATGTCGTTTCAGAATATAGTGCCGATGCTCTTCGTTTGTATGAAATGTTTTTAGGGCCTTTGGAATATTCAAAACCTTGGGATACAAGTGGAATTGATGGCGTTCAGAAGTTTTTGAGAAAAGTTTGGCGTTTATTCTATGACAATAATGGCGATTTGGTTTTGAATGACGAAAAACCAACAAAAGAAGAGTTCAAAACACTTCACAAAACCATCAAAAAAGTAGAAGATGACATCGAACGTTTGTCTCTGAATACTTCTGTAAGTGCTTTTATGATTTGTGTAAACGAACTTACAGCTATGAAATGCTACAAAAGAGAGATTTTAGAGCCTTTTTTGGTTATTCTTTCTTCTTTTGCGCCACATATTACAGAAGAACTTTGGCATCTTGCTTTAGAAAAAACAACTTCTATTGTAAAAGCAGAATTTCCAGTTTATGATGAGAGTTATTTGAAAGAAGATGAATTTGAATATCCAATTTCGATAAATGGAAAAGTTCGTACTAAAATGTCCTTTGCTTTAGAAACTCCAAAAGAAGATATCGAAAAGCAAGTTTTGGATGCTAAAATAGTTCAGAAATGGTTAGAAGGAAAATCTCCGAAGCGTTTTATTTTAGTTCCTAAGAAGATTGTAAATATTGTGATTTAATATTTTTACCGAACGGTTCGCTCAAAGCGAACCGTTCGTTTTATGAAACACCTATGAAAACCAAACTCATCAAATTTCACTTCATCATTCTACTTATTTTAGTGATAAATATTTTTGTTACTAATGTTTTTAACTTTGGATTAAATAGTTATGCAAAAATGTTATTAGTACTTCTTTTAGTTGGAAGTGGTTTTTCACTATTTGCTTTAAATTTCAAGCGATTATTCAAACCATTTACATTTCTAAAACTGTATTCTACACTCTATATGACTATTCCTTTATTAGTTTTATTTATTTGTAATTTTGATCACTCTTGTAGTAACTCAACAGAATACCATCTCACACAATCATTATCCACAGATACACCTATTTATAGACAATATAATTATGAGATTTATAAAAAGACAGGTGTTTTAGATTTTTTAAACACTTGTTCTGGTTCTTCTAGTAATTACTATATAGACAAAAATTATTTTATTTTTAAAGTTAGACTTGGCTATTTTCATTCTGTTTATGAAGATGCAGAGTTTACATTTTCTGAACCATTAATAAAAAAAGAAATAGAAAATATTGGTGTAAAAAATGACAGCATTTTTATAGATTTTAAAGATAATTATACTAGAAAGTTCAAACTTTATTAAAATATGAAAGCCAAACTCATCAAATTTCACATCATTATACTTCTTATTTTAGTGGTAAATTTATTTATCATTGATGGCTATAATTTTGGATTGAATAGCTATGCAAAAATGACATTGCTAATTCTTCTTTTTGGAAGTGGCATTTCAATGTTTGCTCTCAATGTCAAACCAGTATTTAAACTTTTAATAAGATTATATTCTACCTTTTATGTTGCTGTTGCTTTATTAGTATCATTCGTTGTTTGTAATACTGATAAACACCCTAGTCTCGTATTTCCGTATGATTTTTATGAGCCACTACGAATACATGTGCCTGTATATAAACAGTCTGATTATGAAGTTTACAATTATGACAAAAAAGGTGTTTTAAGTTTTCTTAGTAGTTGTGGTGGTGGTATTGAATCTGGTTATTACTTTTTAGACAAAAATTATTTTATTTTTAAAACTAGAATTGGATATTTTTATTCTGGTCATTCTGTAAAGGTTATAAGTGAAGGAAATGATGTGGAATTTACTAAACGTGATGCATACAAATATTTAATGGAAAAGGATATACAAAATATTAATGTATCAAATGATAGTATTTTTATAAACTTCTATGAAAGTGATAATATGGTTTTTGAAATTGAAAACTAAAATAACACTATGAAATACAAGAAAGTTACTTTCGAAAATATTGAAGAATTTGCTGTTCCTCTTTCTACTCATGTTTTGAAATGGAAATTTGAATTAGAAGATGAACGAGAATTATATAAGGAATTTGAAGACCAAATTATTCCATTGAACGATAAAGCGTCTGCTTTTTTATGGGATTTTGAATTCTCTCAAAAATTTTTATTCTTGGATAATAGTGATTATTTCAAAGAAACAGATTGTATATTTGCAGATGCAAAGACAAGTGAAGAGGTGAAAAAGTGGCTTTATCAACGAGGAATTAAATTCGATACAAAAGTAATTTGGACTTCCTCAAAAAATCATGCCTTTGTATTGACTTGGAAAATGATAATCAAATTTTGGGACGGCATTTTTTTCGCTTCTGATGAAATAATTTGGGATAAAACTTTAAACTGGGTTCTTAATTCTCATCATGAGGGAGTTTTATATTTTTCGAAAGATAGAATTTATGATGCTAATACAGAAAGTAGAGAAATAGCTAAACACAATGAGAGCATAAAGGAATTTCAAGATAAAATTTTGCAAAAAGGCTTGATGTCAAAGTATACTCCAAATCCTTTTCTTTCATAATACTTGTCAAAAATAATGACCCTAATACACCACAACTTTCATTATTTTAAAATGGCTTGCATCATTGTTTTATGCAACCTGTAATGTAATTTCGCATATCAAGCCTTAGAAAAAATACTATTTTTCATTCCATCTAATATAATTTTTCATTAGATTTGTTTTATTCAAAGATTATAATATCTACAAAAAAACAACTCTACTATGAAAATTAAAATCAATTCTGTTTTATTATTTTTCTTTTTAGTTTTTTTTAGTTTTTCATTTTTCTCAAAAGCTCAAAACAACTCAGAAAGTGATATTCTTTATCAGAGTAGAATAAATTCTCTTTGGCAAAACAATCAAATAGATAGCACTTTAATTGCTTATGGCGAATATTTAGCAGAGTTGAATCCAAAAAAAGAAACAAGTAACTATGTCAATTTTCAAATACAACGACTCAAAATAGCTTACTTAGTTGGAAACATAGAAGTCATAGAAAAATCTATTCAAGAGCTAAAAGAATTAAAATTAAATGATAAAAAAGAAACTGAATTAGCTCATCAGATTATATTTCAAGAAGCAAAGTACGAGTATTGGAAAGGATTCTATCAAAAAGCAGTTAATTTATTCAAACAGATTCCAAATTATCAAGAACTCAAAAGTTATCAGTTAGCCAATCGGTATGCAAACGTATCAGATATAAATTTAGACTTTTTAGAAATAGAGACATTTGAAGATTCCAAATTTGAAACAGCATCCGAACAAACTGAGCTTCTTAGCCAGCTTTTTACTTCCTACGGAATGCCTAATGAAGCCCTTTCTTATGCTCAAAAATCTATTGATTATCTTCCACAAACTGCCAACGAAATTGAAAAAGTAGATGCTCAAATTCAGTACACAAAAGTTTTGTTGCTTTATCAGTTAAAAGTAAGAGAAAGTCAAGTTTACTTAGATGAAATTCAAGAAAAAGTGGCTAAATATGCTCCTCAAACAGAATTAGAATTACGTTTTCATGTCTTATCTATGACCAAATTATTTATTGAGCGCAAAATGAAAGAAGTCGTAGAAATTAGTGATTCTGTTTGGGTACTTTGTCAAAAAACACCTGCTACTAATTCTGTTTTTCAAGACCATATTCGGGTGCGAAGTGCTATGCTTTTGGAAACTCGCAAATGGGATGAAGAAGAAAAATTATTAGATGAATATATAGAACAGTTTTCAAAGTTATATTCTCAAGAATCACATCAAGTTCAACAGCTTTATGCTCACAAATCACTTCTTTATTTTTATCAAAATTTCTATCAAAAAGCAGTTGATTATTCAGATAAAATACTTCAAAATCCTGTTGCTTCGGTTTATCTTGAAATTGATGTATATAAAATCAATGCAATTGCCTATTCAAAAATAAATAATTATGATAAGTCTTTTTTTTATGCTGAAAAATATTTAGAGCTAACAAAGAAAGCATTAGGAGAAAGTCATGTACAAGTTGCAAATGTCTACTCTTTAGTTGCCAGTATTTATAGTGAACAAAATAACTTACAGCAGTCGGTAGAGTATTCTAAACGTGCAATTGAAATTTATGAAGCACAAGAACAGAAAAATTTTCCGACAGCTATTGCTCGTTCTCATCAAGTTATTTCAAGGGTTTATCTAAAACTAGAACAAAATGAAAAAGCTCTTTTTCACTCTTTGCAAGCTAAAAAAATATTAGAAGAACTATTTTTAAAAGACAGATTTTATATTCTTGGACAAACGTATAGTAGTTTGGGAATAGTTTATAGAAGTCTTGAAAAGTACGATTCTGCCTACCATTATTATCATTTATCTTTGGCTGCCGAAAATGATTTACCCGAAAAAAACAGAAATCATGCTAATATAGGAAGAGCCTATAATAATTTAGGATATGCTTTCGAAAAACATCAAAATTATGATTCAGCTATTTATTATTATCAAAAAGCATTGATAGAAAAACAAAACAATGAAAAAACATGGACGAGTGCAAATGTTTTGAATAACTTAGCAAACTGTTTTGCAGCCATTTCAGACTTTACTAAAGCCGAAAGTAATTATAGAAAATCACTTGAAGTAAACGTATTAGGACAAGAATATGCAGATATAGAAATTGCTTTAGATTCTTACAAAGGTTTAGCTACCTTAAATAAGTTTCCTTTTGCTCAACAACTAAACTATTACAGAAAGGCAGATGAAATAATTGATAAAATGCGCTCTCAATTGCATACAGATAATGACCAATTACTTATCAGCAAACTGACAACAGAAATTTATGGAAAGGCTCTTTCTACTTGTTTTGAAGCTACAAAAATGAAAACTGTAGAGGAACAAATTTATGAAGATGCCTTTTATTTTGCAGAAAAAAATCGTGCATCTTTGCTAAGAAAACAAACTCAGGAAGCTCTTGTAATGACACAAGTTCCTGAAAATTTGAGAAAGTTAGATGTAAATTATAGTTCGCTAATTGATTATTATCAGCGTGAAATAGAAGAACTTGAAAATACAGATAGTCAGGAAAAATCAGAAAGTCAAATAGCTAAATTAGCGTATTACAATCAGCAAATTTTAGAAACAAGAAATAAAAATCAAAAACTTAAAAATGAATTATCAGAGAAATTCAAAAGTTATAAAAACCTTCAAGAACCTAATCAATTAGCTACTACTCAAACTATTAAAGAAAATCTAAAAGAAAACGAACAAATGATTGTTTATCAATGGTTTGAACCTTATTTATTTGTTCAAATCATTAGTAAAGACAAACAATTATTTTATAGAATAAAGCCAATTGATTTTGAAGAAACACTAAAAAAATATAGAAACTGTTTAGCTAAAGATTGTAGCATAGAAAAATTTGTAGTGCAAAGCGATGCACTCTATAAAATTCTAATTCAACCTATTGAATCCCATATCACAATAAGTCAAAAGCTCATTATCATTCCTGATGCTATTTTACAACAAATTCCTTTTTCTACATTATTAAGTACATCTCAACAAGAAAGTAACCTATCTAATCAAAATATCAATTATCCATTATTAAGAAAGGAAATTTCTTTTCATTATTCATCTTCACTTTGGGCAGCTCAAAGACAAAGCAAAAATCAAATAAACTATGAATATGAATTTGTGGGATTTGCTCCTGTTTTCGAAGACCAAAAAGAAAACAATAGTAATTTAGTGGCAAATAATAGAAGTAATTTGAGTTCTCTCCCATACAGCAAACAAGAAGTAGAAGAAATTGCCAATTTGTTTACTAATCAAGAGAAAAATGCTTTGGCTTTTGTAAATCTAAACGCAAATCAAGAAAACTTGAAAAGCTATGCAACCAAAACACGAAGATTGCATCTAGCTACACATAGCCAGACGTTTACAAAAACACCTTTCAATTCTCATATTTGGTTATTTGGAAAAGATTCTATTACAAAAGATAAAGAAACTCCACAAAAATTTTATGCAAGTGATTTGTATGGAATGTCGTTTCCTAACGAACTAGTAGTTTTGAGTAGCTGTCGTTCAGGTGTAGGACAAGTAGTAGAAGGAGAGGGCGTAATTACACTTACTCGTTCATTTCTGAACGCAGGAACAAAAAATGTTCTTTTTTCGCTGTGGCAAATAGATGATTTAGCTACTAAAGAACTTATGACATTCTTTTATGAATCTGTTTCTGAAGGCAAATCTTATTCAGAATCTCTGCAACTTGCCAAACAGAAATTATCAAAATCTGAGAAATTCAAAAATCCTTTTTATTGGGCAGGTATTTTATTAATTGGAGAATAAAAATAATTATTTTTGTTAAAATAATTATTTTATGTAACTAAAAGTACATTTTGGCACAGATTTTTGAATAGGTTTTGTAAATGATTAACTTATATTTTACAAAAGTAAAAGACACATTATAATCACTAATTTAACTATCATTCATTTAATCTATTCAAAATCATGAAACCTCATCTACTACTCAATCAATTAACAAGGCAACTATCTACTTATAGTTCTTTATCTATTTTGATTATTTTATTACTTGTAATCTCTGCGTGTTCTTCTGGAAAGAAAGCTCTACAAAGAGGAGATTATTACGACGCAACTCTAAAAGCTGTTGATAGACTGCGTCAGAGCCCAAACAACAAAAAAGCACGTCATACACTTGGAGAGGCTTATTATAGAGCAGTAGAAGAGAATTTGAGAACAACACGTACATTAGATACAAAAGTAAATCCTCTTAACTGGGAAAAAGTAGCAGAAAGCTATGGCAGAATCAACGAAATGGGTAACGAAATTCGTAAAAGTCCTGCTGCTTTAAAAATTGTCAAAAACCCAACAAGTTATTTATCTGAAGAAATAAAAGCGAAAGACAAGGCTGCCGAAGCAAATTATAATGAAGGAATAAAGCTAATGGGTTTAAAAAATAGAGAAGATGCAAAAAAAGCCTATTATCATTTTGTAAGAGCCAATCAATGGGTCAAAAATTATAAAGATGTTGCTGTTCAGATTCCGACAGCTAAAGATGCAGCTACTTTAAAGGTATTGGTTCAGCCTATTCAAGTTCCAAACTCATTTAGTTTGGGAAGAGACTTTGTGCAAAGTCAAGTAATGGAGTATCTAAACACAAATCGTAGAATGAATGAGTTTGTAACTTTTTATCTGTCTTGGGAAACACCTAATTATTGTTGTGCTGACCAGCTTTTAATGATGAGCTTTGATGAATTTACGGTTGGACAAGTATTTATGAAGGAAAAAACCACAACTGCAGTAGACAGTGTTAGACGTACAGTTCGTCTTGATGATGGTGCTACCAAAACTATTACAGATGCTGTAAAAGCAGATTATACACATCATGAGCAATATGTAGTTTCAAATGGACGTTTAGATGTGCGTGTCATTGACGCAAAGACAAACAGAATTTTGATGCAAGATAAATACCCTGGAGAATTTGTGTGGAGAAATGAATGGGGAACATACCAAGGCGACAAACGTGCTTTAGATAATGATCAAGAAAAGGCTGTTAAAGTTCGCCCTGTTGCACCACCACCACCACAAGATTTATTTGTAGAATTATTCAAGCCTATTTATGACCAACTCACAGGAAATATGAGAAGATTTTATAGTAGGTATTAAAATCTTGATTGATTGGAAGTTTCACAGTAACATGCCTACCAAAAGCTAGGTAAATTTAGAAATAATTAAAGAAGATGAAATTGCTAGAAATAGCATTTTATTTCAAAAAACATGAAAACAAAATGCTATTTCATCTTCTTTCATAGTATCATTATTAAAAGTTTTATCGTTAATAAAATAGATAAAACAACGTAAAATTTAATTATATCTATTTAAAAATAGAAAGTATACTGATACAATATGAATAATCAACCTCCTATTACTCAACTTCTTTCAGCTGCACAATCTGGCGATACACAGGCAATGGAAAAACTTTTTCCTTTGGTTTATGATGAACTTGTCAAGGTTGCACATAGTTTGAGGGTGCGTTGGCAAGCAAATTACACGCTCAATACGACAGCACTTGTACATGAAGCCTACATAAAACTAGCTGACCAAGACAGTAAAAACTATTCAAGTAAAGGACATTTTTTTGCTGTGGCTGCAAAGGCAATGCGTCATATTTTGGTAAATTATGCCAAAATGAAAACAGCCGAAAAACGAGGGGGAAAGGATATTGATGTAGATATTCAGAAAGTAGAAAATATAATCCCTGATGAGCAAGTTGGAGAGCATATCTTAGGACTTCACGAAGCCTTGATTACACTAGAAAACTTAAATGAAAGACAAGGAAAAGTAGTAGAATGTCGTTTTTTTGCAGGACTTTCTATTGAAGAAACTGCCGATGCACTACAAATTTCGCCTGCAACTGTAAAAAGAGATTGGAATGTAGCAAAAGCCTATTTGTATAATCAACTCAAACAGGATGTTGTATAATCGTTGGGGAGACAACAACAACAGCTAGGAAGAGATACTTCTAATTCCCAATTTCCTGTCTTCCATTCTCTCATACAATTCAACATACTGACTAGCAACTGTTTTTGGATTGAATCTTTTTACATTTTCTAATCCATTTTGTACTCGTTCATTTCTATAATTTTCATCATTTATAATCTTCAAAATTCCTTCTTTGATTTCTGTAATAGAATAGGGATTTACCAAACATGAATTTTTTCCTGCCACCCAAGGCATCGAAGAAATATTACTTGTAATGATAGGTTTTGATAAAGTCTGTGCTTCTATAATTGGCATTCCAAAACCTTCAATGGTAGAGACAAAAGAAACTAAATCACAATTTTTATAAGCCAAAATGAGCTGCTCAAAACTTACTTTATCTTCATGTTTGTAATCAATCTTATATCTTTTGAGTAATTTGAAGTGATGTTCTGAAAGTGGAGCAATGATATGTAATTTACAATTAATCCCTTCTAAAGATTCAAAAAGACGTTCTAAGTTTTTATTAAAAGCTGCCCCTAATTGTAAAATAATAGGCTTTTCTGAATTAAATTCTTTAGGAATATAATTTTTTGATGCTTCTTCAAATTTTGGTGAAATGGTTGTCGGAATGACAATTATTTTATTAGGGTCGCAATTTGTATGCTTTATGATTTCATTTTTTGTTGCTTCCGAAACAGCTGTTACAAAACGAGATTGCTTGACAGGAATATCTAACCAAAAGGTTTTCAGAAATTTTCGTTTTAATTTATCCTTTACAGAGTTGGTGTGTTGTTCTAAAAAAGCACAATCGTGAATAGTCAGAATTGTTTTTTTAGGATTTAATCCCATTGTCAGAAAATGTACATCGCCTGTAATATGATTTATGTCGCTCTTGAGATTTTGAGTTTGTTTCTTTGCATCAAGAATATTTTTTATTCGTGGCAAAATTCCATCACTAAAAAAAGGAGATTGATAAACAATTGGTTCTACTTTCTTTGAAATAGAAGGCAGATAAGAGCGAATATCTTCAAAATAAGATTCGATACTAAAATTTCCAAACTGACGAGGTTTTCTATGTAAATAAATGACTTTCAAATTTCTCTTATTATTTTTTAAACCAAATTAGAATCAAAAGAAGAAATAAGCGAAACAGGAGAAGCCGAAATTTGATGTTCTTGCAGCCAATTTTCTAGCACAACCAAATTCCAAACTCTTGCCCACGATACTCTAGGGTCATTATCTAAAAATTGTCTCCAAACTCTCATAATTCCTTCTTCATTAAACTCTGGACGACTTGCTAAATTTTGGACACGCTCATCACAAAAGCTAAAAAGTTCATTTTTAAGCCAAATTTGCCAAGGAAGAGTAAAGCCCATTTTCTGACGATTGACAACCTCAGATGGTAGTAAATTACCCACTGAATCAACTAATAACTTTTTAGGAGAATGAGGAAATTTGAAAGAATCTGGAACTTGAAGAACGTATTCAATTAATTTGTGATCTAAAAAAGGAACACGAATTTCTAAAGTATGCGCCATACTCATTTGGTCAGAATCACGCAAAAGAATATTTTGTAAATATGTAAAAAGCTCTGCTACCGAAATTTGAGATAAAAAAGGAAGTTTTTTAAAATCTTTTTGTCTTGCTAAACTTTTGAAAGCTGAGCGCACTCTGTTTTCAGTCAATTCATCTTTACGTAAAAACGATTTTATACGTTCATCTAAAAATACTTGTCTGATAAGTGGATACGTATAATCTAATTTCCAATCTTTTTGAGAAAGCAAGCCAAAAAGTTTGTCAGAAGCTACTGAAGGACGATATTTTTGTCGTAGTCTGCCAACATTAGATTTCAAAAAAACAGGTAATTTCCCTATCCATTTATTATTATTGAGCTTGTTGAGCATTGTAAAGAGGTCGTAGCCAGCAAAAAGCTCATCTCCTCCCAAGCCTGAAAGAGCCATATCAATTCCTTTCTCTTTAGTCACTTTCGAAACTATATAGGTATTTATTCCATCACCACTTGGATGATCCATAGCTGAAAGAGCTTTCGGAATAATATCTAAAAAGTCTTTTGGATTAAGACGAATATCGTGATGTTCTGTTCCAAATTTATTGGCTACCAAGCGAGCATATTTTGCTTCACTAAATTCTTCTTCATCAAAAGAAACACAAAATGTTTTTACTTTTTGGTTAGACATTCGGCTCATTAGTCCAACTATAATACTAGAATCTATTCCACCAGAAAGAAAAGCTCCAAAAGGAACATCAGCCACTAAACGCTTTTCGACTGCTTCATTTAATCTTTCATAAATATCTTTTTTTATTTTTTTATAAGTCGTCCCTATTTTTTGTTCAGTATGGTGTGCTTGCCAATAGCATTTTTCTATCCACTCTGTATCAGAAATTTCTACATAATGAGCAGGCAAAAGCATACAAACATTCTCAATCATTGTGCGAGGTGCATGTACAGTCTGATAACGTAAAAAATCTTCTAAGCCGTGGTGATCTAAATTCTTTGGAATAAATCCAGAAGCTAACATGGCACGCATTTCAGACGAAAAAACATATTTATTTTCATCTCTATAGTAATACAAAGGTTTTATACCTAATCTATCTCGTACTAAAAAAAGTTTTTTCTCTAAATTATCCCAAATAGCGAAGGCAAACATGCCTTCAAATTTTTTGATACAATTTATTCCCCACTCTGCAAAAGCTGCCAAAATGACTTCTGAATCTGAGTCTGATTTGAATGGATAATCAAGCTGTTTTTTGAGTGCTTTATAATTATAAATTTCCCCATTAAAAACTAATGTATAACGTCCATCATGAGAGTGCATTGGTTGATGTCCTGCATTAGAAAGGTCAATAATGGATAATCTTCTATGTCCTAATGTTACACTATTTGTGGTTTCATCTTGCCAAATTCCCTCATCATTTCGCCCTCGGTGTGCCATAGCTTTGTTCATAGCAGCCACTCTGTGCATATTATTTTGCAGCGAAAAATCTATAATTCCATTTATTCCACACATAAGCCTATTTTTAATTATTTTTTACTTCTCAATAACTCTTCAATTTTAATATCTACAATAATTCTGAACCAAAAACCTTGTAGAAAATGAAAAATTCGTCCTTCTTTTCCATCTAAAAAACCAAGTTGAAAAAAGAAACGATAGATAAAGTAAATACAAGGTCGCCAATAAAGAGGTAATTTCCACCAAATGTTTTTCAAAAATGCAATTTTTTCATCAGGATTACCAGAAAGTTTGCGTGTAGTGTGTTGAGAACGTAGTTTTTGAATACGTTCTACTTCTTCTTGTGCTACAAGGTCGCTATATTTGTTGTGTTTGGCAAGCCAAAAAGAAATGTCATTTTCCTTTGTGTTTTCTTCTATCAAAAAACCTTTTTTCCAAATCTGTGTTTTGCCTTCAATAACAAAACGATGATCCATATTTTCATTGAGGTCAGAATGTCCATACCCTTTTCTAAACATTTTGAGTAAATATTTTGGAAAGTAACCTCCATGTTTTATCCAACGACCTCTAAAATAATTTTTTCTATTGAAATAAATTCCATTTACTTCTTTAGAAACTGTGTTTTCATCGAATAATACTAATTTTTGTTTTAGTTCTGGAGTTACTATTTGGTCTGCATCAAGTCCAATAATCCATTCTGTCTGAATATCAAAGTTGTTTAAAGCAAAGTCCCATTGTTTCGGATGGTTTTCAAATTTATTATAAATAATTTTTGCTTGATAGCTTTCTGCAATTGATAAAGTTGCATCTGTACTACCTGAATCTAATATAAAAATGGGTGCATTCAAATCTTTAATGGATTCTAATAAGCGAGGTAAGTGTAGTTCCTCATTGAAAGTAAGAATAATAAATGAAAAATAAGACATAGAATAAAACTATTGAAACTCAATAAAATAAGCAAAAACAAAAAATTAGCACACTAGATTATAAATTAAGTACAAAACTAATTTTTTTTTTTGATTTTGCAGTAATAAATAAGTATCGTATCTTTCTATTATTAAGAATTACCTTCTCTTTTAATGACCTTGTTTAGATTAATCTTTTCTTGCATTTTAATTTTCACTCTCAATTTTGCTTTTTCACAAAAAGAGAAAATAGAGAAGGTAATTATTGATGCTTCTTTTGATACAACACCAAAGGCTATTTTTGACATAAAAAATGAAAAAGTAGTTCACGATAGTTTGCTCAATTATGCTTACTTATATGTAGATTGTAGCAAGAACAAGCCTTTTCAAGAAATCATAAATCTACAAAATGATTTTATACCCTATTCAGATACAGTTACTTGGAGTCCTAATTGTATTTATTGGGTCAAAATAACAATCAATAATACGCTTCCTCACGAACATGAATGGGTTTTGAATCTAGGTAAAGATTTGAATTTGGTCGATGTTTTTGATCCTCTTCCTGCTCTCAATGAATATTCTCATAAGATAAATGGCATTTTTGTTCCTCCCTCCGAAAGAAATATTGATGAAATAGTTTCTCAAACCAAAGTAAGAATAAATTTTTTACCTAAATCAAAGAAAACATTATTTATTCGCTATCAAAATATCAATAATCGTCCGATAAAGGTAGATTTAAAATTGATAAAAAAGGATAAATTTGAACAAGAGGTAAAATACCGTAACCTTTCTCAAGGTATTTTTCAAGGTCTTATTTGGATAATGGTTTTTTATAACTTCTTGATTTTTATACTCAATAGAGAAAAAGTTTATCTTTATTATTCCTTATATCTGCTTGGAACAGGTCTTTTCTTGGCTGTCATGAGTAGCCTTGCTTTAGATGGAATTAATGGCGAATTATTTCATTATATATGGTATTTTGCAGGATTGTGTGTGGCGTTTTATTTTCTCTTTATGCGTTCTTTTCTAAGGACAGATGAGCTATTTCCAAAAATGGATAAGGCAATTAAAGTAGCTATCTATATTCAATTTGTGGTAGTTGCTTTTGTAATGCTGTATCATTTTACAAAAGATATAAAGCTGATTGCTATCCTTTATTTTCTTTCTATCGGTCTGCAAGCTCTATTTATTTTGGTTCTTTTAGTTTGGCTTTTAGTCATCCTAAATAAGAAAAAGACAACAAAAAAAATTAATAAAAAACTAATGTATTTCTTT
The DNA here is from genome assembly GCF_037126285.1 of Bernardetia sp. MNP-M8. Lineage (NCBI taxonomy): Bacteria > Pseudomonadati > Bacteroidota > Cytophagia > Cytophagales > Bernardetiaceae > Bernardetia > Bernardetia sp. MNP-M8. Next base: position 2,853,447 of record NZ_CP147012.1, on the reverse strand, counting down.
GTCGCTGGTTCGTTTGCCTTGATTGTAGGCGCAGCCACTGGAAATGTAATGAATTTTTTAGACCTTGCGCCAAGAACAGTAGGAGGAACATTTATCCAAGTAGGAATTGTAGCTGAAATATTGCTTTTTTCAATGGGCTTGGGATATAGAATGAAACTCAATGAGCGTGAAAAACAAGATGCCCAAGAAAAACTAATTATTCAACTTCAAGAAAACGAAATTCTTCAACGAACTCTCAATCAAGAACTTGAAGAAAAGGTAATAGAAAGAACACAAGAAATAGAACAACAAAAAGAGCAAATCAACAAGAAGAATCATCAACTTGAAGAGACCAATAAAAAAATGACTGATAGCATTACGTATGCTGCACGAATACAAGCTGCTATTTTGGGGGATATCAATCAGTTAGAAGAAGAATTGGGAAATGCCTTTATACTTTTCCGTCCTCGTGATATTGTAAGTGGTGATTTTTACTGGCTCAAAAAAATAACAATAGAAGAAAGAAGCTATAAAATATTTGTTGTTGCTGATTGTACAGGACACGGAGTTCCAGGTGCGTTTATGACTGTTATGGGTGTTGATTCTTTAGAAGAAATTGTCGGACATGAAAAAATATGGCAGCCTCATGAAATTCTCTACAAACTAGACCAACGAATTACGGCAGCCACCACACAACGCCAAAGTACAGGAAGGCAAATTCGTGATGGAATGGATATTGTAATTTTGGTTTTTGAAGAAGGAACAGATAAAGCCTATTTTGCAGGTGCAAAAAATCCTCTCTTTCATATACGAGGAAATGAATATTTGCTTACAAAAGGCTCTACATCTGCTATTGGAGGCACTTCAAAAAAGGTAAAATCATTTTCTATGCATGAAATTACTTATCAAAAAGGAGATGTTTTTTACCTTTATTCAGATGGTTTTCAAGACCAATTTGGAGGTAAAGATGGAATGAAATATATGAGCAAACTATTCAGAGAAAAGCTCGTAGAAATTTCTAATTTTCCAATGAGTACACAAAAAGAAATTTTAGATAAAGAATTTTTAGAATGGAAAGGCACACAATCACAAACGGATGATGTGATTTTGGCTGGAATACGCATGTAAAACAATTAGAAAAATAAAGAACTATTAAAAATATGGCAAAAATCGCAAAAGAATTAAAGGAGGCAATTTGTCAGATGCCTCAAAAAGAAAAAGATAAGATATTACTTCGTCTGATTGCAAAAGACCAAATGCTTATTGCAAGGCTAGAACATGACCTTTTTGGAGATGAAAACGAAACGAAAGCATTAGCTGAAGAGATAAAAGAAGACATTGACAATATGACAAGTTTCAATCATGGAACACCAGGTTGGCTTATGATGGCAATGCGAACAGAAAATGGAGCAATTACTAAACATGTCAAAATTACAAAAGATAAGACAGGAGAAATAGAACTCACTTTATATTTGCTTTCTCAAACATTTAAAAGACAAGAAAGTTTTCTAACAAAATATGCTTATCGGGCTGATAAATTTGGAGGTTATGTCTGCAAAAGAACTGATTTTGTCTTAAAAAAAATCCTCAAATTACACCCAGATTTGCAATTTGATTATAAAAATGAAGTAGAATTTATACTTGGTTTTTTACACACTTCACCTGCTACTTTGGAGGATGCTACTCTTCAAGATATTCCAACACATTGGGAAGATTTTTTAGAAAAATATGGAAAATAAAAATCAATTACGACCTGCCAAAGCAGCGAAGCTAATTAAAAATTACGAATTAGAAATGAAAGAATCTATCAAAGAAAACTTAGATGAAATTTTATCAAACTTAGAAAATACAGAAGCAAAATTAATTGCTGTTACCAAAACTCATCCTTTAGAAAAATTACAAACTTTGTATGATTTGGGTTTTAAAGTTTTTGGAGAAAACCGAGTACAAGAACTTACCGAAAAGCAAGAAAAACTTCCACAAGATATAGAATGGCATTTAATAGGCACACTTCAAACCAACAAAACTAAATATATTGCACCTTTCGTTTCGCTGATTCATTCAGTAGAAAGCTTTAAACTTTTAAAAGAAATAAATAAACGAGCAAAGCAAAACAAAAGAGTAATTGAATGTCTTTTACAAATGCACATTGCAGAAGAAGATACAAAATTTGGTTTGGATGAAAAGGAACTTTATGAAATCTTAGAAAATGAAGAAGTAAAGACCTTTGAAAACATAAAACTAGTCGGATTGATGGGAATGGCAACTTTTACAGATAATGAAAAACAAGTTCGCTCAGAATTTAAAAAACTAAAATCTCTTTTTGATAAAGTAAAAGCAAATCAAGATTCATTTAATAAAAATAATACAACAAAAAATATAGCCTTTAGAGAGCTTTCTATGGGAATGAGTGGCGATTATCCAATAGCAATAGAGGAAGGAGCAACACTTGTACGTGTCGGAAGTGCTATTTTTGGAAAAAGATAAAGAAAAAGAGAGATTAAATTGATTTGATTAATATTTCCATTTCTGTACTTTGAATGATATACAACTTGGATTATGTCGCTAATTTATTAGATTGTAAAGCAAATAAAATTAATTACTATTAACCTAAAAAATACTCCTATGAAAGTTCAATTTAACACAGACAATACTATTGACGGAGACGCAAGGCTTGAAGCGTTCTTTTCTGATATGATTTCAAAAAAACTTAATAGATATGATTCTCATATTACTAGAGTAGAAGTTCATTTGTCTGATGAAAATGGCAAAAAAGAAGGTTTAAACGATATAAAATGTTTATTAGAAGCGAGGTTTGAAGGCAGACAACCTATTGCTGTTTCAGCTCAAGAAGATACCATCGAAAAAGCAGTTTCAGCATCTATTGATAAAATGAAAGCTGCTTTAGATAGTTTCTTAGGGAAAATACAGAGTCGTTAAAAAGTAAAGTTACCTATTCTATTATTGAATTGAAAAGGCTTAGTGATATGACTAAGCCTTTTTAGTTGGCAAATTTTAATCTTTTATGACACTATTTCAAATAGTTGTAGATTAAATTTTTATTCTCAAAACTGTTTGGGTTTCAATCCTTTACTGGCAAGTTCTGCAATTTGAGTAATTCGCTTATTTCTTGTTTCTTGTCTTTTGGCAGATACAACCCAATATAACATTGTTTTTCTAACTGATTTACTTAAACTCTTAAAAAAGTTCATTGCATTTGCATTTTCATTTGATTGTAATGCTGTTTCCAAGTCTTTTGGAATAAGTAATGCTTCAACACTATCTAAAATTTCCCAACTACCATTTTGTTTTGCAATTTTTATACAGTCCAAGCCTGCTTGCAGCATCAATCCTTTGGCTATAAGCTGCTCTACTTTTTCCTTATTGACTTTAGACCAAGTGCTTTTTGGTTTTCGTTTAGAAAAATATTGAATATACCTTTCTTCATCTAACGTTTTTTTGACACTATCAATCCAACCAAAACACAAAGCCTCATCTACAGCATCGCTCCAAGTTAGAGTTGGTTTTCCTGTCTTCTTTTTATAAAAAATAAGCCAAACAGCATCTTTTTGAATATGATTTGTAACTAACCATTCTCTCCATTGCTGTTTGGTTTGTGGATAATATGTTTCTGTTTCTCTCATTAAAATTTATTTCATTGCTACTAAAATAACACTACTACCAATATTAGTTTTATTCTTTGATTGATTTTATTTTTTATAGTATGATTTTACGATGTCTTGACCTGTATAGTTTGCTCCAGCTTTATCATCTGCACCTAAATATACAAAATCATCTTGCATATTTTTATTTCCTTTTATGCTCAGAAGTTTAGTTTTTAAATTATAATCTACACCTTCTTTCTGAAAATATTCTTGAATTGCCTTTTTACTATCTGCTTCATTTGTAATTTCTATATCTTTTATGTCAAGATTAGCCAATAATATTCCATCACTTTTCAATCTACTTGCTGCGTATCTTATCAACTTCATTTTATCTCCAATGTAGTGCAATCCGTGTACAATGGTAATCAAATCATATTTGAAATCTGTTGTCCAATCTGATAAGTTTATTTCGCTAATTTCTAATATATTTTCAACTTCGAAAACAGATGGGTTGAAATATCCAACTAAGTCTATTCCTTCTAACTTATACCTAGAACTATTAGCTTCTTTTTTGAGAATATTTGCAATTTCTAATAAGGCATTCCCTTCTCCACAACATAAATCTATCCAGCGAACTTCTTGCTCATTTTTAATCCCTTTCAAATACGATTCAATATTAATTTTGATGTCTTTCTCATAGCTGTTCACACCTAAAGCTACTCTTTTTCTATTCATTGTGTTATTCGCTACAACCGATGACCACGAGAGTTCATCGTCATTTTTTAAGTTTATCATGTTATTTTTTTTGGCACTAATTATATTTGAATATAAAATACAGGTAATGTTCATGAAAATAAAAATTGTGTGTTCAGTTCTGAGGAAGTGAACACACGATGTTTCGCTAAAAAGTCGGAAGAGCCAAATAATTTATACCGACTTACTATCAGACAAACTCATAATCCACTTTCTTGCTTCTTCTTTAGTTGGGAAGTATTTTGTGGTAAAATTCTGATGTAGTTTTTCCTCCATAAGTTGTTCTACAGAAAGTTGTGATATAAATTCTGGACTAACTACCATTGCCATTTCTTTCCATCCCAATTTCAAAAGAGACTTAGCCATAGTACTCTCTGTCCACTCTTGCAATGTTGGAGAAACAGTAAATAAAAAGTTTTGGAGATTCACCAACGCTCTCTTAGGCTTGAATTCTAAGGCAAACTTCAAATAATTTGTCATTGCTTCTTTATATTGTTCTGGTGTCATATCTTCAGTTGTAGCAAACCAAGTTGCTTCTATGAAGTTATCATCTTTAAAAAATTCTAAACGTGAAAAAACGCTCTCATAAATAATCATAAAAAAGTAATTTTAGTTATAAAAAAATATTTACAGTAACTAATATACATCATTTTCTATAAAAAAAGTATTACTATTAAATATTATTACGATTAATTTAGAATTAGCATTTTTCCATAAAAAAATATATTAAATTTAAATATATAAAATAACATTTCTATATATTATTTTCTGCATTAAAAAGTTTAAAACTCCAAAATAAATCCAATAGTAGGCAAAACACTTGGATCACTATTTTCTAAAATAGTAGGAATTGCATTTGAGCCGTCATTTTTTATTGGTTGTCCGTCGGTAGTTTGGAAACCTGAATTATCATCTGTTCTGGCAAATGTATAACGAGGAAAAGCAGGAGAAGCCTGTACAAAAGCATTCTGAATATCAATATATAAATCTAAAGTCAATCGTTTGAAATTGATTTTTTTATCTAAACGAAAATCAAACTGACTAAAATTTCCTAGTCGATCAGAATTCAGACGAGAATTATCCAAAACTCCATTTCCAGTTGTCAAGTAATTTCTTTGAGAAGCCAACAAATCAAAAGGCGTATAAGGCGCACCTGCTGCAAAACGGTATTTCAAACCCATTTCCCAACCTCTGCCAAATTTTCGCCCCAAAATAGCCGAAATCAAATGTCCATTGTCCCAAGCCGAAGAAATAAGCTGCCCATCTGTTCCTGAAAATTCACTTCTTACAAATGTATAAGAAAAGACAGCAAAGATTTTACTAATTAGTTTTTGTTGAAATAAAAATTCTACTCCGTAGGCTCTTCCCTCTCCAATGCTTGCGACCTCCTCATTGCCAATTGCACCAAAATTTCCTCCTTGATTGGCAAGTGAAATGCCATCACGCACCGAAACAGGATAGTTTGCATAATTTTTATAAAAACCTTCTACTGTAAAACGTGTACTTGCTCGTGGCAAAAACTCCGTTCCCAAAACATAATGCGTAGAAGAAATATATTTATTTGATTTATTGACAAAATCGCCATTTTCATTCTGAAAACCCAAAACAGTATAAATTGGAAGTTTGAAATAACGACCCACAGAACCATTAATTGACCATTCATCGTTCAGATAATAGGAAGCCGAAAAACGAGGCGAAAGTGTTTCTAATGGATTATTTCCTGTTTTTGTAAAGGTATTCATATCAGTACGAACACCAAAAGATAAACCTAATTTATTATTCAAAACCGTTTTGGAAACCTGTCCGAAAGCTCCATATCTAAAAAAATCAATCGCAGAATTATAATTGAGCAAAACTTGTGGCTGAATAATAGTTCCTGTCGAATCTCTCAATTCCTTTCTTACTCTGCTAAAAATATTATTATTAAATTTTACATATTGACCGACTAAACCATAAGCGTATTTCCAGCCATTTTTTGACTTATTTACATCAATACGCAATTTATTTTCAATTTCTTGAGATTCTAAAAGTAGCGTTCTAAACTCTTCGGTTTCTTGTCGGTCTTCAAATTGGTCAAGGCGATTATCAAACATATTTCTACTCAAGGCTACATTTACATAACCATCTTTCACCAATCTTTTAAGCGCAAAACCTGTCGTATAATTCCATTGATTAATACTTGGGTTTGAACGCAAAACATATTCATTTTCTGGTGTAGATTCTCTTGGTTCTTCAAAGGTAAATTCATCAATCGCACCAACTCCAATGGCTGTAAGTGTAGTTTTTTCATTGAATTTGTGGGTTACTTTATATTGAAAATCCCAATAGTTTGGACGAATGGGAAGGTCAATAATTTCGAATAAAAACTGCAAATACGAACGACGAGCAGACAAGAGCATAGTCGTTTTTTTTCCTAAAGGAGCTTCAAAAGTAGTTGCTAGTTCTGTTCCTGAAAGACGGATATTTCCTTGCAAACGCTCCGAATTTCCTTCTTTTTGTTTGAATGTAAAGACAGAAGCAAGCGCATTATCATAACGAGCTTCAAAAGCCGACGAACTAAGCGTTACATCTTCAATAAAAGACACATTCAAAATTCCAGTAGGTCCTCCTGCGCTTCCCTGTGTCGCAAAATGATTGATAACAGGAATTTCAATTCCATCTAAATAATAGATATTTTCATTTGGCGCACCACCACGAATAATAATGTCATTGCGAAAACCACCAACCGAACCACTTGTACTTCCCACCCCTGGAAGAGCCTGTACAACACGAGAAATATCAAAATTCCCTCCCGGATTGCTTTTTATTTCTTCTGTCGTCAATCTTTGTGTTGAAAGTGGACTTTCAACGGTTGTAGGAGAAGCCGAAGTCGCTTTTCGTGCTACAATTTCGACACCTTCCAAATTAGAAGCTGATTCAGAAAGCTCAAAATTGACATTATTTGCATTACCTGTACTGACAACAATATTAAATTTTTTGAGCGATGCAAAACCGACATAAGAAGCCTCCAAATTATAACTTCCAACAGGAATTTCTAATTTATAATTTCCTTCCAAATCTGTAACTACGCCAATAATAGGATCGCTTCCCAAAACAATAACCGAAACGCCAATGAGTGGTTCTTGAGTGTCTTTATCTCTAACTGTTCCTTGTACAATTCCTTTTTTTACTGATTTCTGTTTTTTAGTTGGGTCTTCTTCTTCAACTATATTTTCTGTTGAATTGTCTTGTGCAAAAGTAGAAATACAAACACTAAAAAATAGTGCAAAAAATAAATAGTAAAATTTTGAAGTAGTCATTCGAATTTTTGATAAAATAAAAAAATAGTTTTAAATTTATAGTATGTTTACGTATTAAATAAGAGAATTGCAGAAAGTGTTTTCTTTTCAGAATGCAAATCTAACCTCAATAATTGAGAATTGTTTTAGATTTGAATAATTATTTTCTTAAATTTATAGAAAACTATTTTCAATTTAGTACGTTAATATACTAAATTTTATTTTAAAGTTAACTAATTAGAGACACGAGCAACGGTAGGGTTAGCTTTTCTTGAAAAAGCAGAAAAAGACTTATCCATTGCTAGTGTCCACACCATAGCCGTCAAGTCAAGAAAACTGTACTCTATTTTTCCCATTATCAACGTCCATTTTGGCTTCGCCGACTTAAAAGTTCTTCGAAAATACACGATTGCTAAGGGAGAAAAGTGCTGATTTTGTTTATTTTACCTTAGCAATCGTCAGTTATCGAAGATAACAAGACGTTGATAATGGTAGAATAAACAATAGCTTAACCGCTATGGTGTCCCCACGAGCGATATACACAGTAAAAAAAATGAACTACGATATTTTACATCAGCTTATAAATCAAGCTCAAGAATACGAAACCCAAACAGGGCAAAAATTAGAAAAAAATGACTTAGCTATTTTCTCAAAGTGGTTGTATGAAAAGACACACAGCCATGTGTCTAAAGAAGAAATAAAACTAGAACCAACAGGTGAAACCTTAGATAGTATCATCGGAAAGTTTATTGGTTTTATGTATCGTTTTGCAAAATTTTATACAAAAAAAGCTTTAGAAGATAGTCTTTTGACTACTTTAGATGATTTTACTTACTTGGGAAGTATTCTTTTGAAAGCAGGAAGCACCAAAACTGAAATTATTGATTATCATATTCACGAAAAAACAACAGGGATAGAAATTTTGAAACGCCTCAAAAAGAATGGTTTTATAACAGAACAAAAATCACTTACAGATAAGCGTAGCAAGTCTTTATTCATTACCGAAGCAGGAAGAGGAATCTTTTTTGCTCATGTAGAAAGAATGCAAAAGATAGGAGAACTTATTGTGGGAGATTTGCAAGAAGATGAAAAACGACAGCTTATTTCACTTTTGAATCGTCTTAATGATTTTCATCAGCCTATTTATCATGAAAATAAGAAAGAAAGTATTGAAATACTTTTAAATTTTAGAAAACAGTAATTTTAATGAAAGAACCTTTTACCTTAGAAGATGAAAAATATTTTATCTCAATTCATAATATGAATTTTACTCCAAGAGTTTGGGCTGCTAGAAATGGACATCGTATTTTATGTGGAGATTACAGACAATATGAATTTAAAGACAAAGAATTTGAGAAATGGATTCATGAGGTTTATGAAATTCTACATACAGAAGATTTGAGTGAGGTTCGCAAAGAAGTTTTAACTCAACCAGAAATAAATATTATCGAAGAAGAAGATTCATTTTAAAGATGAAAAAACTACGATTAACTTTCCTATTCACAGTTTTCTGTATTGGTTTTGCTTTCAAGTGGTATTTTACAAATCTTGATGTAGAATATTCGGTTTGGCTCTTGAAACCTACGACGATTTGGGTAGAACAAATTACAGGACTAAATTTTGATTTTTTGCAGAATGAAGGCTATGTCTGTACTCACACTCTGCCGATTACAATTATTGATAAAAGCTGTTCAGGTCTTAATTTTTGGCTGATGGCTTTGTTGTTGGGAACTTTTCTTTTGTACAAAAAAGTAACTAATTTGTGGCAATTTTTCTATTCTTTTATAGCTGTTTTTGGTTTGGCTTGGCTGGTTACCATTATTGCAAATACGGGTAGAATCGTTATTTCAATAAAATTCTTACCTCTTTTGATTCCTTATATTGACTATTCTCAAAGTCATCTTTTGCTAGGAATTTTTATTTATATTACAATGCTGATTCTTTATTATTTAGGATTAAAATGGGCAATAGGAGTTAAAAATAAATATAAATAAAATTGTATTTTATTCTACTAATTACTGGTAACTGATAATTACTAACTGAAAAACTTGGTATGATTTTGTTATTTAGAGTAGTTATAAATAATGATTTTACTTTATCTAAAGTTCTTTTTTAGAGTTTAAGTAAAAACAATTTATATTAAAATTCCTATCTCACTCACTAATATCAAGCAATGAAAAATTTACTCTATATTCTCATTCCATTATTCTCAATATTTTTCAGTTCTTCTTTGCAACAAGCAAAAGCACAAGATTTGCCTCACCCAGATAGTGTCGAAATGCTCATCAACAGCATGGCGATTCAGATAGAAGCAACGCAAGGATTAAATGATATGTACAATTTTGACTTTAGAAGTGCTGAAAGTCAGTTTCAATGGATTAAAAGACATTATCCCAAACATCCACTTGGCTATTTTTTGATGGGATTAAGTAATTTTTGGAAAATGATGCCTAATGAAGACGACAAAAGTTATGATGGTGTTTTTAATAACTATATGGATACTACAATCACCTATGCAGAAAAAATATATGATAATGCAGAAAAAAAATCTCCAAAACAGATAGAAGCAGCTTTCTTTTTATCAGCTGCTTATGCCTTTAAAGGACGTTTAGAATCGAATAGAAGAAATTGGACGGCTGCCACTATTGCTGGAAAACGAGCATTGAATTACTTAGAAGATGCTAGAGGATATGGTGATTTGAGTCCAGAATTACTCTTTGGAGATGGTTTATACAACTATTATGTAGAATGGATTCCAGAAAATTATGGAGAACTAAAACCTATCTTTTGGTTTTTCAAAGATGGTGATAAAGCAAAAGGAATAAAACAATTAGAAGAAGTAACAGCAGAAGGATTTTATACCAAAACAGAAGCACAAACTTTTCTGATTCGTATTTATGATGGCGAAGCAAAAGAAAATCCAATATACAGAGAAAAGGCATTGAATTTAGCAGGATATTTACATCAAAGTTATCCAAAAAATGCCTTTTTTCATCGTCAATACTTAAAACTTTTATATATGACAGGGGATGGAAACAAAACCATTGAGGAATCTAAAAATGCCTTAGAACTTATCGAACAAAAAGCTTTTGGATATGAAGGTACAATCGGACGTTATGCAGCTTTCTTTTTGGGTTCACATAATTTTAGAGCATTGAAAAATTATGAAGAAGCCAAAAAATATTTGGAACAAGCTGTACAATTTGGAGAAAGTTCGGATGCACAAGATTCAGGTTATTACTTATATTCTTTGTCATATCTAGGACAAATTGCACACATAGAAAAAGATTACAAAGCTGCACAAGGTTATTACGAAAAAATAAAAGACCATGCAGACCGTAAACACCCAACAAAAAAAGAAGCAAAAGAATATTTGAAAGAAAACAGAAAATTATTTAAATAATTAGGTGATAAGGTCGTTGGTTAGACACCAATAACGGCAAAAACGAAACCCATAACTTAGTTATGGGGAAAATAAAACATGCTATTTTTTACTATTCTGTGCTTGTTTTCCCACGATTTTAATCGTGGGTTTCCTTTTATACAAGAATTTTTATCGTTGCGTAACGTCAGTTTATAAAATAATTGATATTTAAGGAAAAGAGATATGCTTTTTCCTTTTTTTCATTAAAGCAAAACATCATTTGCTTATATTCCGTTAAGGATTTATTATACTGTCAATAAAAAATTTCATCAAAAAATTATCAATCACAAAAATATTATGAGTCAAGCTAAAGTTCAAGCCGAAGGAATCGTTCAAAAACATGTTTTATGGTCTATGGGAATGGGCGCAATTCCAATTCCTTTTTTAGATACGATTGCTGTTTCTGCTATGCAGTACGAAATGTTAAAGCAAATTTCTAATTTATATGGTTTTGAAATGAGCGAAAATATGGGAAAATCCCTTATTTCAATGCTTGCAGGTGGTACGCTTGTCAGAATGGGTGCATCAGCAGTCAAAACGATTCCTATTATTGGTTCTTTTTTAGGGGGTGGCGCAATGGTCGTTTTATCAGGAGCTTCTACTTATGCCATTGGAAGTGTATTTGTTCAGCATTTTGAATCTGGAGGAGATTTATTTGATATTGATACCGAAAAATTCAAAAATTTCTACAAAGAAAAATTCGAACAAGGAAAAGAATATGCTGCTGAAATGAAAGACAAAGCAAAAAATTCTATGAATAATGAAGAGAAGAAAGTAAACACAGATTTAGGTAAAAAAGGTAAGCCAGCCATGGAAACTGACCCAAATGCACCCAAAGACGGAAAATATGAACATCAGTTTCAAAACAAAGCAGGAGAAACGAAAGCTCCTAAAAATGAATCTACAAAAGAATCGAAAGAACAAAAGGAAGATGAAGAAGAAAAAGCTTTAAAAGAAGCCAAAATTGCAGAACTCAATGACCTAAAAGCGAAAGGAATCTTGACAGACGAAGAATATGAACGCATGAAAAAGAAAATTATGTCTTAAATTATATAAAACAAAATGTTCTGTTTTTCTATTATAGAATAACTAACATCAAATCATTTAAGAAACAGAATGCGAACTTGATGACTATCAAAAAAGTTATCAAGTTCTATTTTTTAGCATTTTTACATTATGTTTTCTTCCATCAAGTCAAAACTCATATTTTCTATTATTTTATTGGCTCTTACTAGTTTATCTATCTTGATAGGCATTTTTTGGTATGACAGGCAGATAAATAGCTTAACAGATTTGAGTATGAGCTTAAATAATGCTCAATTAAAACTCCAAAAAATAGATAAATTACAAAGAGATTTCTTTAGTTATGAATCTATTAATCCTCGTTTTTATGATTCTGGTGGAAAAAGTAAGTTCTTGACAGATAATAATTTCCTAATAAAAGAATTTGAAGAAAATATAAAAAAAGTCCAAAACACAGAACTAATTAGTAAAGAAAAAGAGATAGATTCAGAACTAGAAGCACTTCTTATCCAAACAAAAAAATATCAAAATACATTTGATTCGGCTTCTAAGCTCATTTATAAAAAAGGATTTGAAGATTTTGGTATAACAGGAAAAATGAGAACACTAATTCATTATATAGAAAATGCTCAAAATCCTACTCTTCCATTAGATAAAATATTGATGATAAGAAGACATGAAAAAGACTTCATTATCAGAAAAAACACAAAGTATATTACTACACATGCTCAAGCTGTTGAGCTACTAAAAAACACAATACAACAACAAGTCTATAATAAAGACAAAAGAGAGCTTTATATAAAATGGTTAGACCAGTATGCTTATCATTTTGGAGAAATGGCAGAGCTAGAACTAATTATAGGCTATACCAATATTACAGGATTAAAAGGCAAACTCAATCAAATATCCGAACAACTTAACACCAAATTAGATACTACTAGAGAACAATTAAATAAAAAAAGTGAACAAGAAAGTGATAGAATGAGAGTTATTTTAGGCTCTATATTACTGGCTGCTCTATTAGTAAATGCACTTTTGGCTGGGTTAGTTATTCAAAAAATGGGTAGACCTATTCGCCGATTATCTAGACTGATTAATACGTTAGTAAATAATAATTTTGAAGGCGAAAGTAAAAGTGTAGTTCTTAGAGGTAACGATGAACTAAGCCAACTTTCAAAAGATGTTCAATTTCTTATCAATTCGTTGAAGCAATATATGCTAGACATTCAGGAAAAAGCTGATGATTTACTTTCGAAAAACACAGAATTAGAACAGCAACAAGAAAAAATAATTTCTCAAAGAGACCTTTTAGAACAAACCAATAAATCTGTTCTAGAAAAAAATAATGCCCTTGAATTTCAAAAAAAGGAAATTGATAATCATAAAAAAACATTACAAAATCAACTACAAGAAATTCATTCTATCAACAAGTTAATTGGAAAAAAACAGAGCAAAATTATTGATAGTATAACCTATGCAAAGCGCATTCAAGAAGCCATGTTGCCTGATGTACGAAGTATCGAACGAAATTTTTCAGATGCTTTTGTATTTTTCAAACCTAGAGATGTTGTTTCAGGAGATTTATATTTCTTGCATACCACAAAAGAACAAACCATACTTGCAGCTATCGATTGTACAGGTCATGGTGTCCCTGGTGCTTTGATGAGTATGATTGCTTTTAATTTACTTTCAGCTATCATTACAAATAATACTATTGAAGATCCTGCTCAGTTATTAGATTTGCTTCATAAAGGAACTGTCAAAACGCTCAAACAAAAGAAAACTAATAATAGAGATGGAATGGATGCCACAATTTGTATTCATCACAAGGACAAAAAAGAAGTTTGGTTTGCAGGAGCTAAAAACAAACTTTTATATGTACAGAAAAGCATGTTTCACATCATAAAAGGCGACAATTTGCCTATTGGTGGATTAATGATAGATAGAGAACGAAACTATACTACTCACAAAATAAAAGTAGATACTCCCACACAGTTTTATATGTTTTCTGATGGCTATCAAGACCAGTTTGGAGGAGAACAAAACTTAAAATTTGGCAGCAGAAATCTATATGATTTACTCTACAAAACTAATCATTTGCCTTCTGCAATACAGCATAAACATGTGGAAGAAACATTTGAAAAATGGAAAGGCAACTACAATCAAATAGATGATATTTTAGTAATGGGATTCAAAATAGAATAAGTTTTTTTATGCCCAAACCTTCGTTCCTTCGGTACAGTTTTTACAAATTTCAATTTCTTTTCTTGATTGTAATAATGAATTTCTAAAGGCTGCATAGGTTTCATTTTGCCAAATTTCATTAAAAGAATATTTCTCTAAGTCGCCCAGATGATGGGTTGCATCTTTATCAAAACAACAAGGAACTACTTTTCCGTCCCATGTAATGACACAAGAATGCCACATTTTCCAACAGCTATTTTCTAGCTTATTCTTTAGAGTTACTTTACCTTCTTCCTTTTTATAACGGCTATATGTTGAATTTTCTGGAATAAAATCAGCTTGATTTTCATAGTCATAAATCTGTGCTGTCTTTATTGCCACTTTATCGATTCCTAATTCTTTTCCTATTGCTTTTATTTGTTCGATTTCGTGTTCGTTGTGTTTGAAGACAATAAATTGAAGCATAATAAAAGGCGTTTTGCTTTTGTGTTTTTTCTTAAAAGCAACTACATTTTCAATTCCCTTCCAAACTTTATCGATATTTCCTCCAATTCTATATTTTTGATAGGTTTCTTGATTTGCGCCATCTAAAGAAATAATAAGCCTAGAAAGACCTGAAAGAACCGTTTTTTCTGCTACGTCTTCTGTCAGATAATGAGCATTTGTCGAAGTAGCTGTGTAGATATTTTTTTCGTTGGCTAGTTTTACCCAATCCAAAAAGTGTTTATTGATATACGGTTCTCCTTGAAAATAAAAAATAAGATAGGTCAGATAAGGCGAAACTTCATTTAATAATTTTTCAAAAATAGCATTTGTAGCATTTCCAGTAGGACGAGAAAATTGTCTAAGTCCAGACGGACAATGAGGACATTTCAGATTACAAGTTGTTGTAGGCTCAAAGGCGATACTTATCGGAAATCCTTTTTGATAGTTTTTCTTTGTGATTTTGGAAAGGTAATAACTAAACAATAGCAAAACACCATTCCAAAAACGTCTGAAAGTAAGCGTTTTGAGGTAAATTATTCCGTCTATAAATTGACTTTTATTCATTACTAATTGATTTTATCTGTGTTTGCCTAAATCATACAAATATCAATCTTAATTGATTAAAATAAAAAATCCTTTTCTTGAAAGAAGAATTTTCAAAAAAAGGATTTATCAAAGATGATATTTTAATTTATTCTACAATCAAAGAACGAACCGAAGCTTCAGTTTTGATAATATCTTTTATTTCATTCCACTTAAAGGAAAAAGACGGTGCAGGACTGCTATAAGGTCTTATTTCCCCACGGTCATAAGAAAATTCAATACCAGTTTCTGTAATTGTAAAACTTTCAGTTGGCTCAATTGCATCTACAAAAAAATCATACTCTTCTAAAGAAGATGCATTATTATTCTTTGCTATTTCTAAAGCCCTATCTAACATTTTTTGTTTGAGTAAAACAAGTCCTTTTTCATCAAAAATATCAGACAAAGTAATTTGCTTACTATTTTTCAAATCCAAAATCACGAAAGAAGCCATAGAATAAGAATGCGCTCCACCTCCATATTCATCAAGGTAAAAACCAATGGTAGTAAAATCATCATCATTAAAAATTACTTGGACTGATAAATCTCTGTCCCACTCTGCTGACATTCCTATTACCTCTTCTGAATTTGCATCTACATAGCCTTCCAAATATTCTCTTTTCTTTTTGGCTAAGGCTTGTTTTGCATCTCCACTATAATTCTGTTTTTTCTGTAAAATAGCTTGAATTTCTTCCAAATTAGTCTGACTAGGCACTTCTGTAACTACCAAAATCTCTTCTTTGAACAGAGCTGAAGGCGAATCCTCTTCTCCTGCTGCAAGTTCGATTGTTCCACTATCTGCAAAGATTTCAAAAGCTATTTTTTTGATACTATTATCTGTTTCGATATTCTGATTTGTTTGTGTTGTAACAGAATCAACATTATTTTCCTCTGCTTTAGCATTTGTGTTTCCACCACAAGAAGCAAAGAGAAAAACAGCAAGACATGAGAAAACAAGCAAAGAATTATTTTTTTTCATAATTATAGGAGTAAGTAAGTGTAAAGAAATTTTAATCCCTCCAAAATACTCAAAAATAATTCGTTTTATTGCTTCTTAAGTAATAAATTTACAGGAGAATCTGATTTAATAAGCTCTTTTAATTCTTCCCAAGTAAACAAAAAAGCAGGCATTCCTGCTGCATACGGTGCAATTTCATAAGGTTGATAAACAAAAGTTATTCCTTTGGCTGTCAATGAAAAATTATCTGTAACTTCTATTTTCTCTACTAAATAACCAGCATCTTGTAATGAAACAGGATTTTCAAAGCCTGTATATGCGTAGGCTTTTTTTATCATTCTTTTTTCTAAAATGGCAAGATTTTTTTTGTCAAAAATATCACTCAACTTTAATTCTTTACCACTTTTTGTATCGATAACAAGATAGGTTTCTCCAAACATTCCATGCGCTCCTCCTAAATATTGATAATTAGAAAATGCAATAGTAGCAAAATAATTATCATTAAAAACGACTTCTACATCACTTTGATTGATCCAATTTGCTGCATATAAGTAGTCTTCATTTTGGTCTTTATTTACTTCCAAATACTCTTTAAAGAATGATTTTTTATTATTTTCAATTATTTGTTTAGCTGTTTGGGAAGATGATTCATTCTGTACTGATTGATGTTTTATTAGAAGTTCTTTGATTTTGGCTAAACTACTTCCTTGTGGGACTTGTTTTACTTCTACAATTATATCTGAAAAAGTAGCTTGAGGTGTATCTTTTCTATTTTTGAATAACTTTACACTGTCTTTTATAGCAACAAAATCAAACGCAATACTTTTTGAATAATCTTCTACTAAAGAAATAGGTAGTGTTTTGGTTTTGTCTTGATTTTTCCAATTTCCAACAAAAGTATTTTGATTTATCTTTCCTGTTATAAATTCTGTTTTTTTCCCTTCACTATCCATTGTAAATAATTCTAGTTCACCTTTATCATTAACTTTGCCTTCCAAATTTATTGGTAAATTGTATTTTGTGTAATAATAGCTTCCTGAATAAGAATCTCCATTTTGGATTAAATCCATTATGATAGATAAATTTCCATTTATTGTGCCTTTAAAATGACAATAATCTGTATTTGTAGAGGTTTGTGGTTTTTGAGCAAAGAGTAGGGAAGAATAAAATACAAATAAAACAATAAATAAAAAATGAATAAACGAGATAATTAATTTTTCTTTTTTCATAAAAAGTAAAATAATAGGGTTTGAATTAGTATATGAAATGTTTGTGTAGCAGTTTATTATAATACTTAAATTTTATTTGGAAAATATTTAAAGATTTTATTAAAATTTTAGACTTAGACATGATTAATATTACTCTTATACTCTCACAAAAAAAAGTTATTTAAAACACGTAAGACAAAAATATAAGTATTTTTATATTAAACTATCTTATTATTATAATTTTATTAAAAAATCCATTGTATCTACACCATCAGCATAATCTGACACTTTAGGATGTTGTGCTTGACCAAAATCAATACTGTTTTCAAACCAAGCATTTGCAGAAGCCACTACCTGTATTTGCTCTTCTTTTTCTCTTATGGTTTGATTTACTTCTTCTATTTCTTGATAAACTTCGTAATACAAAACTCCAGTAGGCGAAGAAATAGAAGTATCTTTTGTAAGCAGAATATTGAAGGCATCAAAGTGATGAATCTGTTCCATTAAATAAATAGCCTTGTAATAATCATAATTATTAGCATATTTATTGTGATTTTTCATAGAATTCCATTGTAAATAAACAGTATCTAATAGCTTTCCAAAATCATACCCTTCTGGCACATATAACTTTGATACATTGCGACAGCCTAAACCAAAATATTGAAAGATATCTATTGATAAACGTTCTAACTCTTCCCCAGTTTCATCTCCTTTTATAATAGCAACCGATGAACGATTTTTACGGATAATACTTGGATATTTTCCAAAATAATACTCAAAGTAACGTGCAGTATTATTACTTCCTGTTGCAATGTAGGCATCAGCACCTTTTAGATTTGGACGAAGAGAAATATAGTCTTTAAATTTTGGTTCTACTTCGAAAGCCCATTCTATTAAACTTTCTATCAGAATTGTATCTTTTTGACTTGGCTTTATCCATATTTTATGTCCACTCAAAAGTACAGACAGAATATCATGAAAACCTACAAAAGGAATGTTGCCTGCTGGTATTAATCCTATATTTTTTGCAGGAAAATCTACTCCTATTTTATTTAATTTATCGGTATCATAGTCTTTGAGCCAACCCTCTAAACTTTCTTTTGTAAGCATGCTGCGAATAGAAGCTAATGCAAACTCTGTATTTTCAGGTGTAAACCAATTATTATGAATATAGGCTTGATGAAAAATAGGTTGTTTTTCTTCTTTTGAAAGAGAGTCTATAAAATTACCAAGTGCGATTAAAGCAGCTTTACGATGAGAAAGTGTCATTACTAATACAGAAAAATAATTTGTATAAATTTGAAATAGTTTACAAAGATATAAAAATTATATAGCATATATTTGAGTATAAACCTTCTTTAGCTAATTTTATATAACACAAAAAATCCTGTCTGATTACTCAAACAGGATTTTTATAAATTCTTATTGTTATATCAATCTGATATAAATGGTTAGATTATAGACCAAAACCTAAACCTACCATAAAAGCAACATCACTAAAACTTGCCTGACGAACTAATGGAGTAACACTAGTAATATCACCTGCTCTACGTACAGATTTTGAGAATCCGTGACGGTAACGAGCATCAACTAATAAAGTAGCAAATTTTACATCAAACTGTAAACCTAAACCTACTATCGCACCAATATCATGAGGTGCAAAGCTGTTTGTTACATCATATGTTTGATCAACATTGTATCCATATACGTTACTTGTTGTACGGCTATATGTATAAGCATTGTAGTTGTAAGAAGGTCCAATGTAAATACGTGGGTGATATACAGAAAGAACAGGAATACGTACGTTCAATAAAGCATTTGCTTGAAAATTGTTTGTACGGTAAGTAGTTGTTTTATCAGTGAAAGTAGTGAAGGCATTTTGAGTCCAGCCTAATTCCAATTCTGCACCTACCCATTTAGTAAAGTTATAACGACCAAATGCATGGATTTGAGGACCGAAGTTTTTTCCAGCTCCCTCTTGTCCTTGCCAATACTCTGTATCAGCACCAATACGAATATCAGCAAGATTAAAACCAGCTTTAAAGCCGACCATAAGTTTAGATTCAGTTTCGCCAGCTCCGTCTTGAGCGAAGGCTGCGCCTGAAGTTAATACAACTGCACATACTGCAGTAGCGATAGCACGGATTGAACGTTTCAAAGAGAATTCAATGTTAAAGGGTACTTTCATAATTTAAAAGGTTGTTGTTGTAAGATAACGGATTTTGTTCGAAAAAAATAAATTTTCTCCAAAATAGAAAACTTTGCTGCAAAGGAAAGCATTTTTTTTGATTTTTCGCAAATTTTATTCACTTATTTTGAATGAATAAAGCTATTGAATTCTATTTTGTCTCTATTTCTATACAAATTCAACTTATCTAACCATGTTTGATTATTGGCTGACAAGTCAAATAGAGCAAGAAATACAGTAGATTAATAGGTTAATTTACATAAAAAAATAAAGTAATAAAAATTTGTTCTGAATAAAAAATAATTGCTGTTTTTACACTTTGTTTTTACTCTTAAAAAGATTTTTCAAGAAAATTTCATCAAAACACGAAATAGTTCGTTTTTATATCAGAATGATTTTCCCAAAACATTTTATTTCTTTTTGGAATTTTTATTAAAAATTGATCAAAAATAAATTTGAACCCAAAAATACTAAAAATTATAGACAAAAATTATTTTTTCGATAAAAAAGTGAGATAAAATTGATCTGTTTTAAAATTAGTATATCTATATCATTAAGAATTAAATCAAAAAACCATCTTTTTTTCAGAAAAGATTAATTAATTTCTATACGTATATAATGTCTTTCTAGTTACTTTGTTCAATAATTTTTCATAATTGGAGAAGGTGGAAAATAAAATTGATTTTTCTGAATTATTACTATTTTCAATCAACCTTTGTATATTTGCAATCTATTTTTGAGATAATTCATATAATGAAATTGTTCTTCATCTATTTTTAGTGTTTTTAACAAGAGTCTATCAAACTCTTTCATTTATCCTTTTATATATTTCTTGTGAAAAAAAACGACTCCTCAGATTACGATTTATTTATTAAAGCAGGTCAGACAGAAGGGAATTATTGGAAAGATCTTTGGCGATACAGAGAGCTTTTTTATATCCTAACTTGGAGAGATTTAAAGGTTCGTTATAAACAAACTGTTTTGGGTGTTGCTTGGAGTGTGATTCGTCCACTTCTTACTATGATAATATTTACAATTGTTTTTAGTGGTGTGGCTGGTCTTCCTTCTGAGGGAAATGCTCCTTATGCAGTTATGGTTTATGTAGGTCTTTTACCTTGGCAATTTTTTGCTAATGCACTTTCAGAAAGTAGTAATAGTTTGGTTAGTAGTGCTAATCTAATTTCTAAAGTTTATTTTCCTCGCTTGATTATTCCAACAGCCTCCATTATTACAGCTTGTGTAGATTTTCTGATTTCATTTGTTCTTCTACTCATTCTGATGGCTGTTTATCAGTATGTTCCAAGTTGGAAAATCATTTTTCTACCTTTATTTTTACTTGTTGCATTTTTGGCTGCTTTTGGTGTAGGACTTTTACTGACAGCTATGAATGTAAAATACAGAGATTTTAGGTATATTATTCCTTTTATTATTCAGTTTGGAGTTTATGTTTCTCCTGTTGGATTTAGTAGCAATATTGTTTATGAGAAGCTAGGCAAAAAAATGATAGAAATGGATCTGGCTTGGCTAACTGATTATCTGGTTACTCTTTATGCTCTTAATCCAATGGTAGGAGTTATTGATGGTTTTCGTTGGTCTATTATTGGTAATGCTCAGATGAACTGGAGTATGTTTAGTGTTTCTATTCTTATGTGTTTACTTATTTTGACTTATGCAATTTATTATTTCCGAAAAACAGAAAAAACATTTGCAGATGTAATTTAAATTAAAGTCAGATTTTGTACATCAGAATTAATCTACACATACATTTTTATCTTACAAAAATAGGCGTAGAATCAAACGAATCAAAGAATTTATGTTCTTAAAATCAAAATTAAAATGAGTCAAAGTGTTATTCGTGTAGAAGATTTAGGAAAAAAATATATCATAGGAAATGACCAACAAGCAAATTATCAGTCTTTACGTGATGTAATTACAGATAAGGTAAAATCTGTTTTTTCTAAACAAAAACAAAAAGATGATTTTGCAGAATTTTGGGCATTAAAAGATGTTAGTTTTGATATACAACAAGGAGATAGAGTAGGAATTATTGGTCGTAATGGGGCTGGGAAATCTACTCTTTTGAAAGTATTGAGCCGTATTACAGAACCAACAACAGGTAGTATTTCTATCAAAGGACGTATAGCCAGTCTTTTGGAAGTAGGAACAGGTTTTCATCCAGAACTCTCTGGTAGAGAAAATATTTTTCTTAATGGGGCTATTTTAGGAATGGGCAGAAAAGAAATTAAATCTAAATTTGATGAAATTGTTGATTTTTCTGAAATAGAAAAGTTTTTAGATACTCCTGTAAAACGCTATTCATCAGGCATGTATGTACGTTTGGCTTTTGCTGTAGCTGCACACTTAGAACCCGAAATTTTGATTGTAGATGAAGTATTGGCAGTAGGAGATAGTAAATTTCAGAAAAAATGTTTGGGCAAAATGGGAGAGGTTTCTAGTCAAGGCAGAACTATTTTATTTGTTAGTCATAACACAACATTTGTTAGAAGTCTTTGTAATAAAGGAATTTGGTTAGATAAAGGACAAATTAAACAGACAGGCTCAACAAGTGAAGTAATCAATAACTATTTATCTTCTATGCACGATCAAGTTTTTGATGAAAATAGTGAAATCCATAATAGTCTGAACAGAAGAGGAAATGGAAATGCTCGTTTTAGTAAAATTGTAATTACTGATACAAACAACATCGAATCACCTAATTTTTTGAGTGGACAGGATATTAAATTTAACTTTGAAGTCAAAATTAATGAACCTTTATCTTTGCTTTTTGCATCTTTTATTTTCAAGTCTCCTACTGGAGAAATTATAACCAATACAAGAAAACAAGATGTTTCTGTCTTTCTTCGTCCAAATGAAAAAGACTATACCATTTCGTTTTCTATTGTACTAGAAAATACACCTTTTCGTGCAGGAGAATACGATATGTATTTTTGGCTAGGAGAAACTCCTGAAAAGTTTTTTGATGTGGTAGATGCTATTTTACCTCCCCTTCAAATTTCTACTAATAAAGATGAAGATGAGTTGGCTTATAATCCAGCAGCTCCATACGGCTTTTTTGACATCAACGCACATGTTATCGCAGCAAACTAATTTAATCTCATTTTAATTTTCTTACAATGAATTATAACTTTTCTCACCTTGACCAACTTGAAGCAGAAGCAATTTATATAATGCGTGAAACAGTTGCTCAATTTGAAAATATAGCATTGCTTTTTTCAGGAGGAAAAGATTCAATTACACTTCTTCATTTAGCTCGTAAAGCATTTTATCCTGCCCAAATTCCATTTCCATTATTGCACATCGATACAGGACATAATTTTACAGAAGCGATTGATTTTAGAGATTATTTAGTCAAGAAAACAAATACTAAACTCATTGTGCGCTATGTTCAAGATTCTATTAATCAAGGAAAAGCAAAAGAAGAAACAGGTTATAATGCAAGTAGAAATAAATTACAGAGTATTACGCTTTTAGATGCCATTGAAGAATTAAAACTTGATGCCTGTTTTGGAGGGGGAAGAAGAGATGAAGAAAAAGCAAGAGCAAAGGAGCGTTTTTTTTCCCATAGAGATAGTTTTGGAGAGTGGAATCCAAAGAATCAACGTCCAGAGTTATGGAATTTATTTAATGGAAAAAAACAATACGATGAGAACTTTAGAATATTTTCTCTTTCCAATTGGACAGAATTAGATGTTTGGCAATATATAGAACGAGAAAATTTAGAACTTCCTTCACTTTATTTTACTCATCAAAGAGAGTGTTTTGTCAGAGATGGTGTAATTATGGGAGTTACAGATTTTATGGAACTTCGCCCAGAGGAAGAAAAGAAAATGATGAAAGTACGTTTTCGCACATTAGGTGATGCTACTTGTACAGGAGCAATAGAATCTCCTGCTTCTACTATTTCTGAAATAGTGACTGAAGTTGCAGCCATGCGTCTGACTGAACGAGCAGGAAGAGCAGATGATTTGCGTTCGGAAGCAGCTATGGAAGATCGTAAAAAAGAAGGGTATTTCTAAGTCAAAAAAATAAAAAACCGTCTTATTGAAAAACATCAATAAAACGGCTTTGATTTCTTATGTAAAAATTCCAACTGAGTGTGTTAATCTAAAGAAGCCCAAACTTCTTTTGTTATCTTGATTCCTTTTTCTTCTGCTTTTTCAAAATAATATTTTGCTTCTGATTTTTGCTTTTTGGCAAGATAAACTTCTCCTAAGAGTTTATAAGCTTCTGCATCTTCTGGATAAATTGCTGTATAATCATTCAAATACAAAATTGCTTCTGATAAATTTGCTGTTGCAATCAAATTATCTTTATGCATAATGGCTAAATATTTCAAAACTTGAGGTTGTTTTTTAGAAGATACTTTTTGGAAATGAGTATATGCAACTTTATTATTTTTAGTATTCCACGCTTTTACACCTTCTGCAAAATGATTAATTACTACAACTTCATTTTGAATTGAGTGATTTGTAGTAGCTGTAAGCCTAATATTTTCAGTACTCTCTTGAAGTTGCTGATTTTCTAGCCATAATAAAGCTATTTTATTATTCTGTCTTGCAGCTTGATTATAATAACTAGTTGCTATATCAGTATTTTTTTCTATAATTTGTCCTTCTTCATACGTTTTTGCTAAAAGAAGTTGAGCCTCTACCAAATTATTTTTTGCAGCTTTTTCTAACCAATACTTTGCTTTTATCCAATTTGGCTTTGCTGTTGTTTTTGTATCCAAATACATCTTTCCTAATTCATATTGTGCTTTTTCATCATTATTCATGGCCAAATAAAAACGATAGGTAGGCAAGTCTGAAGACAACCAACGTTTTGCATCTATGCGTTCTAGAGCTTCCGAAGCACGAGGATACTTTCCTCCCCAAGCTTGCAAATAACAATGAGCAGCCTGTGCCATATTTTGTTCAACACCATTTCCTTTTTCATACAGATTTCCCAAGCGAAAAGCTGCTTGTGCATTTCCTTGTTCTAAAGCACGTTGGTACAAATCGGCAGCTTTCAAGAAGTCTGTTTTTGTGCCTATACCAAGCTCATAAAACTGAGCCAGTGCAACCTGTGCTGAATCATAGCCTAGAGCAGCAGATTTTTCATATAATTGAAATGCTTTTTCGTAATGTGCTGTTGTAGAAGCACTTTTTTCCTGTTGCTTTCCTTGTTTGTAGGCAAGGGTAGCATCATTCTCTTGTATGTTTTGAGCAAAAGAAGAAAGTGTAATAAGAATGGTTGTAAGTAAGGTTGTTAGCATGGTTAAAATAAATGATTTATTTTTTCTATTAAATATATTTCTCTGTTTTTTACACTTCTTGCAATTCATCAAAATCTATTTTTAATTAAAAATCAAATTACTATATATTTATTTTTGATTATAAACAATAAGATTTATATTAGTTAATTTATATAGATAATAGCCAAATTTTATGCCTTTATTAGTTTTAAATACGTAGAGTTACGTATAGAGTTTGTTTTTTACGATTAAAATCTAATTTATCTCGGTCAGTAATACTTTAATTTAGATAAAATTTTATCTGTTTTAATTATCAAATTTATCTTATAATTAGCTCTAACAAATTATATACCTTAGGAACAATTACGACCTATTAAAGCAGCGAAGCTAATTAAAAATTACAAATTTAGTCCACTGATTATCAAATATTTGAGTGTTTCGTAATAGTAGTTTATTTACTTTTAATAAACTGATAATCAACAATTTAAAATTTGCAATTATTTCATAATTCTTATAAAATAATTATTACAAATATATATTGATAAATAACATTATCCCTTAGGATTATTCCTAATTTTTAAGATTAAGGATTTTTACTACAGCATTATTTGCTAAAAAAACTAGAATATAAAACAAATATAAAACTATATTATGAGACTGTAAGTAATACTATTTAATTTTTTATAAAAAAAAAGCTACCTTTGCACTCTTTTTGCGCTGTGGAGTTTGCACACCTTCGCCGTATTCTATTTCATTTTATCATTCTAAATTACGAAATCAAAATGCGTACTATATCTTCATCAAAACCATCAAATTCAATTTTGAAATCAAAAAAACAGATTAAACCAAACTTTGAATCATTATCTACTTCCCAAAAGCCATCTATAGCTCCTTTTGATTCTATTCTTCCAGTAATGGAAGCATTTTATACCCTTCAAGGCGAAGGTGTTTTTATGGGACATGCAGCTTATTTTATTCGTTTGGGAGGCTGTGATGTAGGTTGTTTTTGGTGTGATGTAAAAGAATCTTGGGACAAAGAAGCACACCCACAACAATCTATTACTCAAATTGTAAAAGAAGCTAGTTCTTTTCCTGCTCGTTTAGTAGTTATTACAGGAGGAGAGCCATTGATGCACAATTTAGATGAACTGACAGCAGCATTAAAACAAGAAGGTTTTAGAGTTCATATTGAAACTTCGGGAGCGCATCCACTTTCAGGAACTCTAGATTGGATTACTCTTTCTCCAAAAAGATTCAAAAAACCGTTAGAGGACATTTATCAGAAAGCACATGAGCTAAAAATGGTGGTGTATGCACTCAGTGATTTGGAATGGGCACAAGAAGAAGCCGAAAAAGTTTCTGATACTTGTAAGTTACTTATTCAACCAGAATGGAGTAAGAGTAGTAAAAACTTACCTATTTTGATAGAATTTGTAAAAAACAATCCTAGGTGGCAAGTATCACTACAAACACATAAGTTTATGGATATTCCTTAACTGCATTATAAACTTACCAATCTATACTTGTAGAAAAACAAAATCAACATTATTTTTAAAAAAGTAGGGAACACAAAACATAATTATCCGTTCTATTAAAAAAACAGAATTATTTTTTTGTCAGTTTATAATGAACTTTAATAGTTTACTACAAATCTAAATCTCTACTTATGCCGAACTCTTCCTATCTAATTGGTTTACTCTTTTCTATCCTATTTTTCTTTACTTCTACATTTGTAAAGGCTCAACTTCTTTGGGAAATAAGTGGAAACAATCTCAAACAAAAATCTTATCTTTTTGGAACTGTGCATGTAGGTGACGAAAGAGTAATTGATTATGCTTCTAATGTTTATCCTTATATGGATAATTCTCTGACAGTAGCTGGCGAGCTAGATTTGAATTTTATGACTTCTATTTTGGCGATTGGTTATATTATGTCACCATCAGATTCGACACTTTCCAAACTACTCACAAAAGAAGAATATCAAGAAATAAAGCCTTATCTAGCAGAAAATATAGGACAATTAGCTCCCTTTTTAGATATGGTTCGTCCTATTTTTATTATGGCAATGTTGCAAGAAAAAGAACAAGAAAAACTTACCCAATCAGCACATACCACTAAAGAAAATGCCACAATAGAGAAATTTCCAGCTTTAGATATGTACCTACAAAACCGAGCAAGGAAAAATGAACAAAAAGTAATTGGATTAGAAACTGTAAAGGAACAAATGACTGCTCTGAACTCTACACCAATCAATAAACAAGCAAGAGAATTATATAATTATATTGTAGAAAAAAATAAAGCAAAGCAGAATATTAATGTTCAAGATTCTCTAAATATAGAAATTGATGTCGCTGTTATAGAAGAAAATGACACCACTTTAGTCGAATTAAAAAACTCTCCTAACCCAATGGAAACCTTAATTTCACTTTATTTGAGTGAAAACATAGAGCTTTTGCACAACCAAATTTCAGGTGAGTTTGAAAAGGAATCTTATCAATCGCTTATTATTAGAAGAAATATTGTGATGGTAAAACGAATGGAAGAACAAATGAAAAAAGAACTAACTAAAGAAGATAAAAAGAGTAAGAAAAATATTATTTTTGCAGCCGTTGGTGCTGGTCATTTGGGAGGTGAAGAAGGAATGGTAAATCTATTGAAAGAAGCTGGATATACACTAACACCAATATTTTTCAATAAAAAGGAAAAAATTAAAAAATAATTATCAATTCAAATTTTATAGTAAAAGCAAAGTAGTCTTTCTAAAGATAGTTTGTTTTAAGTCACTTTCGCCTAATTTTTCTGTGAAAATAATTAGATTTTCTAGGTTGTTTTCTATGATTTCGACTTGTGTCAAAAAATCTGTTGAAACTTCTACAAGTTCATTATTTTTTCCACTAAACATCATTCTTACTCCACTTGTTCGGATATAAAAAGAGTTGAAAATCATAGAAAAATGGGTAAAACTAGTTCCGTGTCTATCAAAATCTCTATCTGTTAGAGATATTTTGACATGTATATTTTTGTTTTTCCATCTTTGAGTAATGTCTAGTATAGATTCTGTCCATGCAATAAGTTGTTGTTGTCGTGTCATTTTTCAAATTGTTTTATCAAAACAACTAAAAAACCTTGCCTTTTAAAGAATATTCTTAAAAAAGCAAGGTTTGTTTATATATGTTATTGTTTTAGACTCAAAAATCTATGTCAATTTTTCTGTTTTCTCCTTTATCATTATCTTCACTAAAAGGAGCAAAAATATGAAGTTCTCCGTTGGTATAACGAGCCTCAATTCCATTTGAATCTACATGAGGCAGAATTGGAAAGGCTTGCATAAAACGAGGTACACCTTCAAATTCACTAATTTTGACTAGAGACATAATAATTAAATGTCCTTGACGAATTTCTATTTTATATGAATTTGGCTTTACAGAAGCTGCTGTCAAACGAAGTAAATATCCATTTTCTTCTTCTGAAAGAAACATCTTTGTAGCAACAGTTCCTCCACTAGCTATATTTTCTGCTTGTGATTGTAAAGCAAGTTTTTTGGTTAAGGTTTTATCTATGGTCATCATAATTGTATATATTTTTAGTATCTGGTAATAGTTCAGACTAGCTTATTATCTAAATGTTGGTTGATTACTATAATATAATCAAAACTCAAACCAACTTTAATTTTCTCTTTATCGGCTAAAATAAGTAAATAATAAACATTTTTTAAAACAAAAAATAATTTAAAAAGAGAGTAAAATAAAATACATATTTTTAAAAAAATGACAAAAAGTCAGTTTAAAAAATAACGTGAATCTAAACTGACTTTTTAACAGAAAATAGTTTTATATATTTATTTTTGAATTACTGAACCACTATTTTACGAACAGCAACAGGCTTCTGATTATACAAAAGCGTAACAAAATAAGTTCCTTTTGCCCATTTTGAAGTAGGAATAGTCTTCTCAATTGAGTTATTTTGAGTCATTTTTCTACCTAAAACGTCAGTTATATTTACTTTATAGTCTTTTAGATTTTGATTTTCTAGTTGATATATAAAACGCAAATTATTTGAAATAGGATTTGATGCAATTTTGAAATAATTATTTTCTCCTAAATTATCTTCTATTCCTAAAGGTTCATTGATATTTGCTATACGCAATTTGTATTGCTTAGAAGTAAAATCATCATTTAATTTTCCTAATCGGTAAACAATCAAATACATTTTATCATTCTGATTTACATCTTGTACTTCAATTTTAGCATCTTCTCCTACACTAGGATAATCTTTAACCACTTTTACTTCTCCATTTGCTTTCAAAGCCACAAACTGTACTCCTATTTCACTTCCTGTTCCTTCAGTAGTTGTTATTTCAACCTTAAAATCTCTTTGCTGTGTGGTAAGTTCTATATAATCGGCTGAAAATCTCATCAATCGTCTATTTCCTTGTTGCTTACTATCCCATACTTTACTTTGTCCTGAATAATCTAGTTGTCCTTCCACTCTTACTCTTTCAGAATCCGTATTTTCTCTCAAATAATTGATATAGTCAGCAGCTCTCTTATACGTAAAAGGTTGAGAAACAGAACTGGCAGACAGAACAATATTTGCTATGAAATAATCTTCACAAGCAGTATTAAGAGTTGTTCCTTTTGTAATAAGAGCTGCATTAAGAGCTTCTAACTCTGACTGAGAACGCAAATTTTCCCAAAATGTTCTGATTACTTCTTTCCCATAATTTTCTCCTATATATTGGAAATATATCCACGAGCCATACCAGTTTATTCGCAAATCAAAATAGTCTGGGTCATTTGCATCTTTTTCATTATAGTTTACAGCTACATCAGGTGCATCAAAAACGCCATCTAGATATTGAAAATTATCGTCTATACGAGGATAAATTTCTTCTTCCATCCAAGAAGCTGAGCCTTCAAAAGCAAAATAGGAAGGCGAATCACTACTGTTATAACCATACTGAATAGCATGAAAAAACTCATGTGCTGCCGTTACTTTAAGTGCATCATTCTGCAAACCAAAACCATCATAATTATTACGCACTTCCATCCAACTTGTAGCAGCTTCTGTTTCTACTACAGAGGAATTTGGATTATCTCCCACTTTTTGCTCATAGTTTACTGCACCATAATACCCTTGTTGTAGATTCTGAATATAAATATCATAAAAACCATTTCCACCTCCTTCATCACCATCACTTGGAGGAGCTATATAACCTAGTTCTTCTATTTCTTTTTTATAAACACTCTCAAATTCAGAAGCCATAAACTCTACATAATCTGGAATATCATTATTGTTATTATCTGTAGAAGAGACGGCATTGCTTCCTGTTTTGTCATAATGAAAACGAAAATGACGTGAATCTACTGAAAAATCAAGATCTGGACGTATAGCATGTGTTCTTAAAACTTTCTGAAGACGCTCTGTGAGTTTGTGCTTATTTTGTTTACCCTCCAAAAGAACCATAGACAAGCAAGAACGATGAGATTTATCACCTCTATTGGTATGAGAATGATTAGGGGAAAGAGCTTGATTTAGTCGTGCTTCCCATTTTTTGGAGAACTCTATATCTTCTGCTAAATTATTGTTTTGAGAAAATAAAGAGTTTGAAATGCTATATAATCCGATAAAACCCAAAACGAATATCCAAATAGGGAGTTGTGAGGTTTTAAAAGTAGAGTAAAAATTCATTTTGTGGATAGTTTTATTAGAGTAATGAAATAGTAAATAATGCACAAAGTACATACGAATACTCTAAGATATAAAATTTACTATTGTTTTACATAAAAAATTATATAAAATAAAAAAGCCTATGAAAATGTAAGTTTCATAGGCTCTTAAAATTTGTTTTTTTTATTCTCCAAAGAAATAACTAGCTGAAAGTGTAATTACACGATTCTGAATTTTATTGTCTTTTCTATAATCATTGTTTCCTTCTGCTTTAGGAAGCCAGTTTCCTAACCCATACGAATATCCTACATTAAATAAAAGATTATTTACCTTGTAGCCAACTCCAATATTAAGACCATAATCAAGTCCACTATAGGGATTTTCATTGTCTTTAAAGTCATCATCTTGAGTAATTTCTCGGTAATAAGGTTTATAAGTAATTTTATCAGTTATAGTTTGTTCTGAAACAAGCCCACCAAAATTAATTTTTTGAGTAGTTTCTGATTTACCGTTTCCTCCTATTCCAAAAGCTGCATAAGGACCTGCATATATTTGAAAATTATTAATTTTATATGCTAAATTAATAGGAATTTCTAAATAATAAAAACTACCATGACCTTTCAGTGTAGACTCAGAAAAATCATCTTTTGCAGATTCATTTACTCTAAACCCTTTGACACTAAATAATAAACTAGGTTGTAAACTCAAAACCTCATTTATATCATAGTTAGCTGTAGCACCCACATGATAACGAAATAACATTTTTGTATCTAATTCATCATCCTCATTTTCAGAGATAAAACCAATATTGTTAATATTTAAGCCTGCCTTAACTCCAAATTGAATTTGGGCAGTTGCTTGAAAAGTTACTAAAAAAGAAAGAATAGCAAATACAGAAATTTTAATTAAATTCATAATAGTTGAATTGTTGTGTAAATTGTAAACAGTATTAGTTAAGGGGTGTATATTTATAAAGTACTGGACATTGGATAAAATGCTTTTTTTTCTGCTCTGTCGGACACCTCAAAGGTATCAAGACAGTTAAATATACGAATTGTCTGACACTTTAAAAGTGTCCTGACAGAATTCATGTCCAGTACTCTAGTATATTTATGGTTATGTAATCTTAAAATTAAAACTTTATGCTAATAAAGCTCCTGCAATTGTTGCTGTCATCATACAGGCAAGTGTTGCAGCTAACAAGGCTTTCAATCCCAAACGAGATAAATTTGCTTGTTGATTAGGTGCCATTGCTCCAATTCCTCCAATCTGAATAGCGATTGAACTAAAATTAGAAAAACCACAGAGCGCAAATGTAGCAATTGTAATTGATTTAGCTGAAATAAGTCCTTTTTCTTGAAGGTCTGCGAGACTTACATAGGCGACAAATTCGTTAATAACCGTTTTTTGTCCTAAAAGACTTCCTACTTGAAGTGTATCAGCCCATTCTACACCAATAACAAAGGCTGCCAAACGAAATACTTGTCCTAAAATATATTCCATAGAAAGCTTATTAAAAACTCCATCTGTGCTTTCTGCAATGATAGCATTTAATGTAGTATAATCTCCAACTACTTCAAGCATATAATTCAAGAGAGCAATAACAGCAATAAAAGCCAAAAGCATTGCACCAATATTGAGAGCTAGTTTTAGTCCATCACCTGCACCAATCGCCAAAGCGTCAATAACATTTGCACCTAGAGTTTCTTTATTTACTTTTAATTCTGAATCAATGAGTTCTGGCTTTGTTTCTGGAATTAGCATTTTGGCAAATACAATTCCTGCTGGTGCATTCATAATCGATGCACTAAGTAATTGCGCTGCTACTTCGGCTTGTTTGGCTAAATCTGCACCACCAAGAAAAGCAACATAACTTCCCAAAACACTTCCTGCAATGGTTGCCATTCCTCCAGTCATCAAACACATAAGCTCAGAGGTTGTCATTTTGGCAATGAAAGGACGAACTAGTAAAGGAGCTTCTGTTTGCCCTAAAAAAATATTTCCTGCTGCTGAAAGACTTTCTGCACCTGAAAGCCCCATTGTTTTTGCCATCAGCCAAGCAATTCCATAAGATACTTTTTGAAGAATTCCTAAATAATACAATCCTGTGGTTACAGCAGAGAAGAAAATAACAGTAGGCAAAACTTGGAAGGCGAATATAAAACCACTTTTGGGAACATCAGCCAAATCACTAAATAAAAATTTAGCTCCGTCGTTGGCAAAACTCAAAAATTTCACAAATCCTTCACTTACACTTCGGAATACTTGTGCTACTTGAGGAACTTGAGTAATCAATATTCCAAAAATTACTTGTAAAAGAATACCAATTCCAACTAATTTCCAATTTATAGCTTTTCGATTACTAGAAAACGCATAAGCCACGCTTAGCAAAACCAACATTCCTAACAATCCTCTCAAATAATCCATAATTCAATTAAAGTTTTATAATAGGAGTTGTTGATGAAAACACCAACAACGGCAAAGCAAATTCTTAAATCCATTTTCTCAAATATACTGAGAAAACAATTAAACAGCGAAAGTAGAGTAAATTATTCAGATTTAGAAATTTGATATTGAATTTGATTGATTTTTTATGTCCTAAATATGTATTTGCTTTTACCGAAGAGAATATTATTTTGCTAGTTTTTCAATTGCTTCTTCTATCGAACTTACGAAATTAACTTGTTTTCCTTTGTTACTTTCATAAATAAAATCTTTCAGACTTTTGCTTTGCTGTATCAATTCAGAAAAATCGCCAATAATCAGCAAAGACATTCTGTAATTAGCAAATTTTTGAAGAATTTCTCCAGCCATTTTATTTTTTAAATCGAAGAAAGCAGGAGTAATATTTTTTTGATATAAAATTATTTTGTCAAATCCTTGATAATATAAATTGCCTAACAAATCCAAGCTATCTTCTTCATTTTTGATAAGAATAGCATCTGAAATAAGCTCGGCTATTTGTGTAGTGTTTATTTTGTGTGTTTTAATTTCCATTTCTTTTGTTCTATTTTTTAGATATTCAGATGTTTGTCCATTCCAACCACATTTAATGCAATTGCCATTCTCAAATTTGTGAAGACAATTCGGATATTGATATAGTTGATAGGCACAGTCTGGGCATAAACATGCCATTTTAGAACTATCTTTATAGTATTCTGATTCACATTCAACACAAATATTTTTTTCTTGGTTCATTGTTTTCTTCTTTAAGAACTTATATATCTTTTAGACAAAAAAACTCGCAAAGCACAATACTTTACGAGTTTCAAAATTAAACTAAAATCAAAAATCTACTTCGCCCTATTTTGCTAATACAGACGCATAAATCTCATT
The DNA here is from genome assembly GCF_037126285.1 of Bernardetia sp. MNP-M8. Taxonomy (NCBI): domain Bacteria; kingdom Pseudomonadati; phylum Bacteroidota; class Cytophagia; order Cytophagales; family Bernardetiaceae; genus Bernardetia; species Bernardetia sp. MNP-M8. The sequence goes on along the minus strand of NZ_CP147012.1, from coordinate 2,819,519 downwards.
TACTTTTTCTACAACATAATCAATTTCTTCAATTGTGTTGTATTTGCTAAATGAAAAACGAACAGAAGGACGAGAAGGGTCATTTTTGAGAGCTGTCAAAACGTGTGAGCCAATTTCTGAACCACTAGAACAAGCACTTCCACCAGATGCCGAAATTCCTTGAATATCCAAATTAAATAAAAGCATATCGCCCATATCTGATTTTGGAAACTGAACACTCAATACTTTTGGAAGTCCTGTTTCAAGATTTCCAGATTCTCCATTAAAATTGACATCTTCGCCAAAAATAGCTCTTAGTTTGTCTATCATTCTGCTTTTTAGAGAAAGAATATGTTTTTTGTGAGCATCTCTTTCTGAAATTGAAATTTCTAAGGCTTTTGCAAGTCCGACAATTCCAGCTACATTTTCTGTTCCTCCTCTCATGTTGCGCTCTTGCGCTCCTCCTGTTTGGAACGGACAAAAACCTGCATCGTGGCGAATGTATAAAAATCCTATTCCTTTTGCACCATGAAATTTGTGTGCCGAACCTACCAAATAATGAATAGGTAATTCTTGCAAATCCATTGGATAATATCCCATCGTCTGGACAGTATCAGAATGAAACATAGCATTATATTTTTCGCAAATTTCTCCTGTTTGTTTCAAATCTAGGATTGTTCCTATTTCATTGTTTCCGTGCATGAGTGAAACTAAAGAGCGTTCGTTTTTGCTAGAAAGATTATTTAATAGTTCGTCTAAATGATTCAAATCAATATTTCCTCTTTTATCAATATCTACCATACTTACTTTTACTTCTCCTCGCTTTTCTAGCTCTTCAACAGTATGCAAAACAGCATGATGCTCCAAAGGCGAAGTAATAATATGCTTTAAATTGTGTGAACGAACAGCACAGCGTAAAGTCGTGTTATCGGCTTCTGTTCCTCCAGACGTAAAAAATATTTCGGCAGGTGAGGTATTCAAAAGACTTGCAACTGTTTTGCGAGCTTTCTCAACGGCAGATTTTACAATCCTTCCCGTAGAGTGAGTAGAAGAAGGGTTTCCGAAATGTTCTGTCAAAAAGGGCATCATTTCATCTAAAACAGCTTTATCTAATTGAGTAGTAGCTGCATTGTCTAAATAAATGCGAGAGGAAGAAGAGGAAATTGACATAAATGGTATATGAATTTAGTACGAACAGTATTGTTTTCCGAAATTTAAGAGTCTTAAAAACTCTTAGTATTTAATCTAAGAATATCTTTCCCTACTGTTCTGTATAGTATAATGTGTTTTTTGTAATTGGTAAGTTGTTGATTATGAATTGGTTAATCAACAAACTAAGTTCACAAAGGTACAGAGATTTTATAAAAAACTCAATTTTGTAACTGATTTTTTATAATATGCGTTCTTTTTCTATTTTCCCAAATCCAAACTAGGAAAGCACTTAGTCCAATAAAAATACAAGTTCCTAGCCAAAATAAAATATCATAATTATCTGTGTAAATTCTGTAAGAAGCTGTAAAAACAAAATCAGTCCTGTTATTTACCAAATCAAGTCATATTCTAATCGGTCTTTATTGTCTTGAATAAGAGGTTGATTAAAGAATATTCTAAAACTATTCCAATCCCAAAGAATAAGTAGAGTATTAGCTAAAAGCATCATTCCTGTAATGTAAATTGTTCCTCCAAAATTATATGAAACATTAATCACAAAAATATTGAGTATTATTGGATAAAAAGCTGCTGCACCAAGTTTTGAATAGCGTTGAGTCATCAAGAAGAAACCTGCTACAAGCTGTCCAAAACCCAAAAATTGCCAATAAAGACCTGATTGATACATCCTTTCAAAAAAATGCCAAGCCGAATCAATAGGCATATCTGCGCCACTATCTCTAGTAAAGCGATGTCCTTTTATTTTTATTAAACTAGCAAAAACAAAAGTGCCTCCTATCAGATAACGAGTATAAATGATGAAGATTTGTAACCCTTTTAGTTCTTTTATTTTTTGAAGAAAATTCATTTTTCAGTTTTATTCTATTTCAAATATAAAGTTACTTCATCCCCTTTTCTCAAACGAAGCTGTTTTTCTGCATTTTTTTCAGGAACAAATATTTCTACTCTACCAAAAGAGCCATTGATAAGGTTGGGCATTCTTTCATTTCCTTGTAAAAAATAATCACAAAATTTGGCATCTTGTTCTAATATTCTTCCATATTTTATTCCTTTTCTTGCTCTGAGATTGGTTAGTGCATTTCCATATTTATCAAAAGACAAAATTTCTCCTGTTACTGTTTTTTCTTCTTCATTGTAAGTGCTAAATGGATAATTGAGATACCAATCATATTGAATTTCTTCGCCCATATTTTCCATCGCAATTCCGTTGGCAAGGTGTGCAGCTACTGGCGCAAAAATATCTCTACCATGAAAGCTATTTGCATCACTTTCAAGCATATAGGTTTTGTTTGTGATTTCGATACATTGTTCTACATCTTCTAGTGCTGTTATCAAATCTAAAATTCCATTGTGAGGAGCAACAAAATAATATCCACCACTTTTTACAATAATGGGTTGTCTATCACTCCCAACCCCTGGGTCAATGACACATAAAAAAACTGTTCCTTTCGGAAAATAACTATAATGTGCTTCTAAAAGTAAAGCTCCACGCAAAATATCATAATCTGGAACAGAATGTGCCAAATCTATCAAGTTTACATGAGGAGAAAGTGATTTGATAACCCCTTTCATTACTCCCACAAAACCATCTTGATAGCCAAAATCAGTAAGTAAAACAATATTCATATTCAGTCCTTTTGCGTGCATTTTGTCTATTTTTTATTTCTTAAAATTGAAAAGCAATATACATAAAGATTATCATTTGTAGGGTATAGAGATATTTAATTTTGACTTTTTTTAGTTCAAACATGAAACAATTTGTTATTTATTATCGCCTTAATTTTTCCACTTTGCTTTCACAGAAATTTGATTATCAATGTTTTATTCCTAATTTCCTATTGAAAACTATAAATGCCATGAAAATATTAAATTGACTTATTTTAATAAATATATTTTATAAGAGAATGGAAAATGCAATTCAGGATTTTTTAAAAAATGAAAAAAAACAGCGCAGTAAAAATATTAATTATTTAGTGTATTTTTTATTTGTTTCAATGAGTTTGAGCTTTGTACCTGATATTTATTTTGGGTTATGGGAAAATTTATGGTATTGGTTAATTCCCTTTTGTTATCTCATAAGCATCATTATAATAAAAGTCTATTTAGGAACAGATTGGGCTGCTCATTGGTTTTTATTAGGATTTAATATAATGGTATTTTACTTTTCAAGTAGTGTAGGAAGAAATAGTAATATTCATTTTTTGTTTTTTGTATCTATTCTTTTAATTCCTTCTATCCTTAATATTCGCTCCAAACGATATGTTATTTTTCATACTATTTTTCCTTTATTATTTGCATTAATTTTAGTGTTATATGATTATGATATCTTTCCTCACCTCCCACAAATAGATGATTATTATGAGAATATGTTTGGAAAAGTAAATATGTTGCTCTTATTTATTATTCTACCTGTCGTAACTTGGGTACTGATTAAGTCTTATCAAGATATATTCAATCAACTTATGGAATCTGAAAAAATTCTTTTATCTAAAAATATAGAGCTATCCAAAACCAATCAAGAATTAGATAACTTTGTTTATAGTGTAAGTCATGATTTGCGTGCGCCTATTTCTTCTGTTTTGGGTTTGATTAATATTTCTAAAGCAGAGAGTGATATTAATCAACTTAAATATTATGAAATATTAAAAGAAAAAAGTCTTTTAAAATTAGATTCTTTTATCAAAGATATTTTAGATTATTCCCGTAACTCTCGTATTAAAGTAACTCCTCAAAAAATAAATTGGCAAGAATATATTACTGAGCTTACTAAAGAATTTGAGTATTTACCAAAAGCAAAGTATGTTGAAGTAGAAATTGCTATTGCTCAAGAAGAAGAAGAGTTTTATGCCGATTTGTATAGAATAGGAATTATTTTTAATAACCTATTATCAAATGCTTTTAGATATTCAGATAAACAAAAAGAATATTCTTTTGTCAAAATAAAAGGTGATATAAACAAAGATAAAGCTCATATTATAATTCAAGATAATGGTATCGGAATAGCTACAGAACACCAACAAAAAATATTTGAAATGTTTTATAGAGCTAGTGAAAACAGTAAAGGCTCAGGCTTAGGACTTTATATTCTCAAAGAAACTTTAGAAAAAATAAATTCTACAATAAAACTAGATTCAGAACTAGGAAAAGGGACTACATTTTATTTAGAAATACCGAATCTGATATAGCTTAGCATTTAGAATAAGAAAAACTAACGTAGTTTTTTTTAAATTATTAAATAATTTGTCGACTTTTGTAAAACTAGAAATTTACAACATATAAAAGACCTTTAGCCTACCTCATGAATATTACTAACATTACCAAAGTTCTTATTGCCAATCGTGGCGAAATCACTCTTCGTATTATTCGTTCTTGCAAAGAAATGGGTATCAAAACGGTAGCTGTTTTTAGTGAAGCAGACCGACAAGCTCCTCATGTTCGTGCTGCCGATGAAGCCATTTGTGTAGGTGCGCCTCCCTCGTCCGAGTCTTATTTAAGAGGAGATAGAATCATCGAAGCAGCCAAAACCACAGGCGCACAAGCCATTCACCCTGGTTATGGATTTTTGTCTGAAAATGCTGATTTTGCACGAAAAGTAAAAGCAGCAGGACTTATTTTCATTGCTCCTTCTCCTGAGGCTATAGAGGTAATGGGAAGTAAATTGGCTGCCAAAAATGCTGTTTCGAAATATGATATTCCAATGGTTCCAGGAATTAATCATGCTGTTGAGGATATTGCAGAAGCAAAAAAAGAAGCTGCACAGATTGGTTATCCAATTTTGGTAAAAGCAAGCGCAGGAGGTGGGGGAAAAGGAATGCGTGTAGTAGAAAATGAGTCAGAGTTTGAAGAGCAAATGAAACGTGCTGTTAGTGAAGCACAATCTGCTTTTGGAGATGGTGCTGTTTTTATTGAAAAATATATTGGTTCGCCTCGTCATATCGAAATTCAGATTTTAGGAGATACACACGGAAATATTTTATATCTTTTCGAAAGAGAATGCTCTGTCCAACGTCGCCATCAAAAAGTAGTAGAAGAAGCTCCTTCGGCTGTTGTTGATGAAAAAATGCGTAAGGCAATGGGAGAAGCTGCTGTAAATGTAGCTAAAGCGTGTAATTATTATGGTGCAGGAACGGTAGAATTTATTGTAGATGAAAATTTAAATTTTTATTTCTTAGAAATGAATACTCGTCTGCAAGTAGAACATCCAATTACAGAACAGATTACAGGAATTGATTTGGTAAAAGAGCAAATCAAAATTGCAGAAGGAAGAGAAATTTCTTTCAAACAAGAAGACTTGAAAATAAATGGTCATTCGATTGAAGTGCGTGTTTATGCAGAAGACCCAACCAATAATTTCTTACCAAATATTGGAAAAGTAGTAGAATATCAAACGCCAAAAGGGTTGGGAGTTCGTGTAGATGATGGTTTTGAGCAAGGTATGGAAGTGCCTATTTTTTATGATTCGATGATTGCCAAACTTATCACTTTTGGAGCAGACAGAGAAGAAGCAATGGACAGAATGATACGAGCAATAGACGAATACAAAATCTCTGGAATTCAGACAACACTACCTTTCTGTAAGTTTGTCATGCAACATGAAGCCTTTAGAAGTGGAAATTTTAGCACAAAATTCGTAGAAAATCATTTCAAACCCGAATATTTAGAGGCTGAAACTTCAAAAGAAGAAGAAGAAATTGCTGTGGCTATTGTAAGTCAGCTTTTAGAAAATGGAAAAGGTAAGAATAATGTCGTTGGTGGAGATACCAACAACGGCAATAATAATTCTAGTGGAATGAGTGATTGGAGAAAGAAACGTAGAGTTTTTTAATTATAAAGTTTCTAAGTAATATTAAGAAAAAACCGTTTTTAAACTAAAAAAAAATAGCTTAAAAACGGTTTTTTTATGCACTATATTAGACTTTTAAACCTGTTTTTTGGCTTGTCCATTTAAGCCATTAGCTTGAATAGGAATTTCTCTATCTGTACTTAATGACTGATTTTTATGAGTGGTTGGAGATGGAAAAACTGTTCCTTGCTTTTGAAAAAAATCAGGTGAACGTTTAGGAAGTTTTCTTCCAAAAGTAAGATTTGAAACTACACGAATATCTCGGTTGGTAAACTCCCAAATCTCTCCACTCTCGTCGATAGCAATAGTAAAAAGTTTTTCGATTTCCATTCCATATTCTGTAATATATAAGATTCTACCTTTTCCACGAGGTGTTTCGACCTCAATATTGTTTTTGACTTCTAAAATAAACATAATCAAATAAAATTTAGAGAAAAATAAAAGTTTAAAAAATAATAGCTACAAATGATGAGAGCTAGTTTCTATGTTAAATGTTTGTGTGTTATTACCACTCAAAAACATTTTATAATTAAACAAAAAAGTAATTATAAGGTTAGAATTTTTGAATTTATTTTTGGTTTTATAATTCTTCTATAAAAATTTTATGCTCCATTTTTCATTTTTTCCTATCGGATTACTTCTCATAATAGCCATTTTTATAGATTTTTTTTACACTACACTTTCAGGAAATGGCTCTGGCTTTCTAACAAAATATTTTAATAATCTTCTCTCCAAAATTATATTAGGACTGAATTGGAAATGGTTACGTAAAATATCAGGTTTTATACATGTTACTGCTACGCTTAATTTATGGCTTATTATTTTATTGGTAGGGTGTTTATTTATTTTTAGTAGTAATGAACCGATGGTTGTAAATTCGACTACCAATCAGCCTGCTACTTTTTTAGATAGATTTTATTATACCTGTTATATTCTTTCTACCGTCGGAATTGGAGACTACAAGCCCAATACTAATTTTGGACGAGTAGTCACTGGATTGCTTTCTTTTACTGGATTTATCTTGCTTACTACTGCCCTAGCTTATGTGATTTCAGTTACTGGTGCTGTTAGTAATAAGCGAAATTTGGCTGTTACTATTTCTTCAATGGGCAAAAATCCTAAAGAGTTGTATGCTTATTTTACACAAGAAGAAAATTTTCAACTTTTATTTGATGTTCTTCCTGATATGAGAGAATTATTGAGTTCCTTTACTCACAATTATTTATCATTTCCGATGATAGAAAACTATCTTACCAACAAAAAAACAAATTCAGAATCACTTCAAATCGTGAATTTGTATGAAGTTTTGCGTATTATATTTTGCCAAGCAGACAAAACTCAAAAAATAAAATTTCTTCCTCTTATTCGCTCACTAGCTTATTTTATGGAAATTCATATGAAGAATAAAAAGAAAAACACTAGATTTAAAGAAGAGGAAGTAAATGAATTGAGACTAAAATATTGGTTACCAATTTTTGAAAAAGAACAAGTAAATGTTACTACAATTCAGTTAGAAAATATCAAATTAGAAAATATGGATTCTCTTTTAGCTAGTTCAGGCTGGATTTGGACAGATATTTATGATTTAGATGATGAAAAAAGTAGATTGTATGATTAAATCACTCCATAACCGATTGAAAAACAACTTCCAACATACGTGTACGAATTCCTTTAGTAACTAATTTTCTATTGGTTTCATCTGGATATGTTCGGTTTGCTAAAAATATAAAAACAATTCCTTTGTCTGCATCTGCCCAAGCTGCTGTTCCTGTAAAGCCTGTATGCCCAAAAGTATTTTCAGAAGCGTAAAGTGTTGCAGGAATTTTACTTCCTTTTACAGACATATCAAACCCTAATGCTCTTCTTCCTCCTGTAATTTGTCTTGCTGTAAACTCATCTACTACTTCTTTATTAAAATACTGCACTCCTCCATAATTTCCACCTTGAAGAAAAGTTTGCATCAAAATACCAATATCATTTGCATTGGCAAACGTCCCTGCGTGTCCACTTACCCCACCCAAAATAGCTGTAGAGTAATCATGAACAATTCCACGAACTTCATCTTTTCTGAAAATATTATCTATCGAACTAGGTACAATATTATTTTTGTCGTGTTTGCGAAGAGGATGATAACTAGCTGTTGAAAGTCCTAGCGAATTGTAAAAACTATTTTCAACAAAATAATCTAAAGAAGTGCCTGAAACACGAGCCACAAGCTGATTGAGCATATAAAAACCTCTATCACTATAACGATAACTATACGAACCATCAGCACGTTTGTTTCGCATAGGTGATTCTACTACCCAGTTCCAAATACTGTCTTTTATTCCTGCTTTTGCATAGAGATTAGGCGCAATTTCTTCACAATATTCTTGATCACAATGATTACTATAAAATTTATTGTAATTAGTTTCATTTGAAAAAGTTTCGAACCAACCAGGCATATTTCCATGATAACCTCCTCTGTGCATCAAAAGCTGACGAGCTGTAACATCTCCTTTTTCAGAATCTTTTAACTCTGTCAAATACGTAGAAATAGGAACATCTAAATCAATTTTTTTATCATTTACGAGTTGCATCATGGCAGGAACAGTAGCTACAATTTTAGTCAGTGAAGCCAAATCATAAATAGATTCATTTTCTACTTTTTGTTTTTTATCATACTTAAAATGACCATACGATTTTTGAAAAATAACAGTTGTATCTTTTATAATAATTACTTGACACCCTGGAGTTGCTCTATGTTTTATGGCTTCACCTGCCAACCAATCAATACGTTCATTGAGATATTTAGAGTTCATTCCTGTTCCTTCTGGATAATCTGAATATCTCAATCGTCCTAATGATTTTGTAGTAAATCCATCACCTTCTTTGATTTTTTCTCCTGCCGAAACAGGTACACGTCCTTGTGTTTGGACTGCACCAAAAAGAACCTGTGGGACAGTTTTTTTCATAATATCATTTTCTATGTATGCAGCTACCAAATGTTTCTGGTCTTCAAACTTTTCTAAACTATAAGCATGTCCAAAATCTACAACCACAACATTTTTTCCTAAATCTTGTAATTCTTTTACAAAATTTTGTGTCGCTGCCGAAATTCCAAAAGTATTACTTACAGAATATTGATTGACACCAAAAACACCTACAATAATTACTTTTTTGTTTGATAATTTAGATTTAGCAGCAGAAAAAGCTGAAGTAGAAACAGATGAAATAACAACATGCTCAAAAGGCGCATAATTAGAAAGCATTTTTTGAAACGCATTTCCTTCTTTTTCATTAATTACAACCGAACCAAAAGAAAGTGTATCTAACTTTTGAAAAGGAATCAGATTGTTTTCATTTCTGACAATCGTAACAGCCTTTTGATGTAATTTTTCATTCAGTATATTTGCTTTTGCATTATTCAAATCAGCATCTAAACCCTTCAATTCTATTGGTTTGAAGTCATTTAAGCCAACAAAATATTTCGCTCTCAATACTTTTTTTACTCGCTCTTCAATTTCAGTTTCAGAAATTTTTCCTTCTTCTACTGCTTTTTTGATAAGTGCAATTCCTTTTGGAATACTGGCTGGATACAATAAAACATCATTTCCTGCCAAAATAGCTTGTACATTTCCTTCGTCTGGCGTAAAGTTAGAAGACAACCCTTTCATATTCATGGCATCTGTAAAAATAAGTCCATCAAAACCGAGTTCATCTTTCAATAAATCTGTAACTACATTTTTTGAAAGCGTGGTAGGAATATTTTCTGTGCTATCATACGCAGGAACATTCAAATGAGCCACCATAACAGACAATACTGAATCAGCAAAAAGACGTTTGAAGGGATATAACTCAAGTTCGGATAATCGTTTTTTGTCGTGTTTGAGCTGTGGAAGTGTGTAATGTGAATCCGAATCTGTGTCGCCATGTCCAGGAAAATGTTTGGCTGTTGCGATAAGTCCACCATCTTGCATGCCGTTGGTGTAAGCAATTCCATATTCTGCCACTCTATATTTATTTTCTCCAAACGAACGAGTACCAATAACAGGATTTTTTGGATTACTATTGACATCAATAACTGGCGCAAAATTGACATGAACCCCCAAACGCAAACATTGGCGAGCTACTTCTTTTCCTAAATCATAAACGGCAAGAGAATCATTCATTGCTCCCAAAACCATCTGACGAGGATAACTAATTGTATTTTTTAGTCGCATTCCTAGTCCCCATTCTGCATCCATTGCGATAAGAAGAGGAATATTTGCTTTTGCTTGATAACGATTGGTTAGTTCGGCTTGTTTTTGGGGTGTTCCTTGAAAAAATATCAATCCACCGATTTTATATTTTGTAATAAAATTATCAATTTCTTTATAATGACTTTCATCTCTATTCGAATAGGCTGCAATCATGAAAAGTTGAGCTATTTTTTGTTCTAAATCTAAATTAGAAAGTTTTTGATTGACCCATTTTTCTCGTTTTTCCCATTTTAAATTATCAATCCTTTGTTTTTCTTCTGCTACAGCTTTTGCTATAATTTGTGCGCTTGTAATATTTTGAGCCAAAATAGGCGTTATCAAAAACGAAAATATAATTCCTGTGAGGATAGAAATTTTGGCTTTAAAATTATTTTTAATCATTATTATTATTTTATTTATGGTATCACTTATCATTTCCCAAAAAAGTAAGGGAAATAAGTAATTACTGGTTGAAAATAGAGAGGAAATACGAAAAAACAGAGAAAACTAAGGAATAAGAATAATTCAATAATTATTCCGAAATAAAAGTAGGCAAATCTATTAAAAATTGAAACAGTAAATCTGAATTAAATTATCTTGTAAGGAAAACCAACTATTAGCGAGACTTCGCTTTTTTTAATAAAACTCACAAATCTATATTTTTTAAAACATTGAGTTATTTGAAAGGTTAATAAGATAGAATTATTACAAATTTATTATTGTATCAAATACAAATTAGGTATTCTTTATTCATTCAAAATACAATAAATAAATTATTTTTTAACCTTAATTTTTTATTATGAAAACTTCAATTTTTTCTTCGTTAGCCGTTGCCTCTGTTTTATTCTGTGGAATTTCTTTTGATGCAGATGCACAACGCAATGAAAATCCTTATAAAAATGTGGATGCTGTTGTCACAGTAGATGCTGATAATGTTTATGATCCTTCATTAGATACACGAGCAGACCGACTTTATACGTATGGTCGTGTTTCGTACGACTTTGATTATTTTGTAAATAATAAAGTAGCAAAAATAGATGCACCTATGCGAATTGAGAGTGCTGATAAAATGACTCCAATGGAAGTAACTCCTGAAATGTTTACTAAATATTTTGATATTGTAAATCAGAATGGAGAGCATATTTTTGTAACTCCAGAAGAACCCAATGCAGAATTATATTTGATTGGTAAATTGGACGGAACACCAAAAGGAATCCATGCTTTAGTGTTTTATGCAAAAGATGGAAACATTTATGAATATGCCAAAATAGTCACTTTTGATGAATATGGTAATCCTATTGACCACCAAAATGTTCATTACAATATCACAGCTGGAAACAATGGAAAGCAACAAGCACGTAAACAAGTATGTCAATTAAATGAAGAAAATAAATTTACTTGTTTGGAATATGAAGATAAAGATGGAAAGATGGTAGAATCGAAAACTGAAGGTAGAATGTATGAAATTATGGCAGATGGAAATATTGAAACTACTTATAAAGTAGATGCCAATGAATAATCTTAATCAGTAGCTTTTTAGTTAAAGAAAATACAAAACGTCATTTTATTTGAAAATAGAATGACGTTTTTTGTATCTAGCTTTTTCTAGTCTTCTACACTAGCAAAGCAAAATCCACAAATTGCTTTTGGATAGAAATAAGTTGATTTTTGTGGCATTGTAAAACCTGTCTTACAAACTTCTTTTACTTCTGGCATCGTAACAGCATTTGTAATGAGAGCTAAATCAGCTTCTCCTTTTATGACTTTGGTTACACAGTCTGTGAAATTTCTTTCAAATTCAATGTTTGTACTCTTGCGTTGATCTTTTCCTTTTATTCCAATTATTTTTTCTATAAAAAAATAATGAAGTACAGTAAGATCAAGATTTTTGACAGAATCTGGAAATTTCCAAGCTAAAGTTTCCCATTTTTCTGGTTTTAGACGAATTTTATAGGCATTTTCTAAGAAGATAAGTCCGAATGCCCACTTTTTACCCCAAATCATTTCATTCAAATCAGAGGCATTTTCTACTGGTTTGATAATAAAATCTTCTTTTAGTTTTTCTAAAATCTGCTCTTCACTTATTTCTAAATCTGTTAATAAACGGTGTGTAGGCAAAATACGAAGGTCATTTGAGTTTGAATTGGTCAAATACATCAAATGAAAATTATACAATTCGTCACCTGTATGATTGGGATTATTTTCTTTACACGTCTGACGATAAACCATTGAACTTTCGTAACGATGGTGTCCGTCTGCTAAAATTATTTTTTTATCTTTCACCTTTTGAACAAATTTTTCTACAATTTCAGGCTCATCTATCTTAGCAAAAACTTCTCTTACACCTTGATAATCTTCTGTTTCATAAATTGGATTCTTGATAGCTTCATCCATATATTTTTCTAACTCAAACTTACTATCGCCATATAATCCGTGAGTTGGACTAACATTTAGTCCCGTTTTTTCTAATAATTCTATTCTATCATTTACAGCAGCAGGAATCGTATTCTCATGTCTTAAAATAATATTTTCATTCCAATCATACGCTTTTATCATGGTAACAAAACCCTTTCTACAATACTCTTTTTTCTTTGAAATACGTGAAGGAAGAGCAAAATATTGATAGTAAACATAAATTGTAGGCTTTTCATCTTGCTGAATTGTTCCGTCTTCGATCCATTTTGTAAGTGTTTTTCTAGCATCATCTGCTGGATTTTCTCCCAAAGGGACAGACAAATGAATACTATTTAATGGATTTTGATATAATTTATCTCTTTGTTTTTGCGAAACAACATCAAATAGGGGAGAAGTAAATTCTTGAATTTGATTAGTAAGTGAAGAGTTATATCTCCAAGCACGAAAAGGACGGATTTCTGCCATGTTATAGGGATTGGGAATTAAGAAATAAGATTTAGAAAACAGGAATGAGGGAGATAAAAACTGGAAATTTAGCAAGCGAATTAGAAAATAATATGAGAATTATTTTCATTCTACAATTCTAGTTTTCTAGTTTTTCTCAAACAATTTCTAAAATAGTACGAAAAGCAATAACTTTATTTCCGTATCTTTTTAAATGGTCTTCTTGCAATTTGGGTGCAAAATTTTGCTGATAGTGTTCCAAATCTTCTAAAGACTTACAAAAATATTGAATAGCATAAGTTGTCCCTTCCTCTTCTGGGAGTTGGGATAATAATTTCAATACTTTATGTTCGTCAAACATGCCTGTATTCATAACATCTGGAATGTGTGTTTCTTTCATCCATTTAATCCAATTATCATGAATGGAATCTTCAACATTTACGGTAACATTATATAAAATCATCTCAAAAAAATTCGTTATCTGTTAGTATTTCTGAAAAATCAGAATAAATTCAATAAAAAACAAAGATACTTATTTCTCAACTTATTTGTTCCATAAAAAAGCAATGCTTTTTTGTGTAAAACAAAATGATTTACATACTCAAAAATACCTTAAAAAAATATCCTCTTATTTCTATGGAGAGAAATAAAAGGATATTTATGTAATAAACTGATAAACTAAAGAGTAAATTTATTTTTCAATTTTTATATTTACTTCATTCTGATTTGCTGTTTCAGAAGGTTTTATTTTGATAGTTTCTTCTTCTGCGCTAATAGAAAGTAAATATTGTTTGACTATTTCTAGTTGTTTTTGATTATTACTTTCCAAAGTGATAGTATAACCTAATCTTGAATATTTGGCAGCAATTTCTAATTCTTCTTTATTTTTTTGACCTATAACTTCATTTTTTTGATTGATTCTAATAGGTGAGATTTTCGGTACATCAGGTTTTTCAGAAGAATACCAACCTGCTGTTTCTATTTCTATACTCTCTTTCTCTTTTTGTTCTTCTTCTGTCTTTGTTTTTTCTTTTTTAGTTTCTGTTTCTTTTTTTATAGTATTGCTTTTCTGAGTAGCTATTTCTTCTATATTATTTTTTGAAGAAGCAGACAGCACCATATTTTCTTCTTGGGTTTTTGTATTATTTTTTGCTTGTCTTTGTTCTTTCAATTTTTGTTGTTCGGCTTTTACCAAACGCTCTTCTTCCCATCTACGAAGCTGTTTTTTGGATACTTTTATTTGTTCTACTTTGGTTTTGCCTATGTCATCACAGCTAAAAGGTTTGCGCTGAAAAGCAGTGCTATTTTTAGATTTTCTTCGAAATTTATTTTTTCTCTTGAAACGTCTAGTAAAAAAATTTCCTGTCTTAGTTGTCTGTGCTTCAACTTTTGGTGTTTCAATGATAGGCATTGCCACTAACAAAATAAGAAGAAATAACAGAAAGCGAAATATTTTCTTAGCGTAAAATGTATAAGTAAAAAATTGTTTCATGGTTAGGTTTCTTTAAAAGATTCTTTTTCTGAATTTTCTTTAGTCTGAATATTTTTTATGATTTACTTTGTTCAAACCATTTATCTTACTAACGAGATTACTCACCCAGTAGTATATCAAACTACTTAAAGATAATAAAAAATTTACATTTTACCGTAAAAAAGAATACGTTTGTCGAAATAAATTAAAACTTTACCGAAATAAAAAAGAATCCACACCTTTTAACAATGTGTTTACAAGAAAATTACTTATAGTTATTTTTGTTGATTTCTTATCTAAAAATTACACTTCTCACACGTTCCACTCAATAGAAATTCGGCTTCTTCTACTTTATATCCTTTTGGAAGGTGTAAATTAGGAAGTTGAATTTGAGAGAGACAATATACGTGTTCACACTTCTGACACTTAAAATGGACGTGATTTTCTTTGTGTTGATGCTCCTGACAATTACTCTCACAGAGAGCATATTTTGCTTGTCCAGACATATCAGGTACTTTATGTAAAATGCCTTTTTCCTCAAAAGCAGTTAGTGTTCTATAAATAGTAACTCTGTCAAATTCTTCTCCTACAAGTTCTTCAATATTTTGATGTGAAAGAGCTGTTTGAGCATTTAAAAATGATTCTAAAATAGCCATTCGACAAGGTGTTTTGCGAAGGTCATGTTTTTTTAGAAATTCAGTGGGTAAGGGGAAATTGTGCATAATATAGTAATTAGATATTGGAATTTAGATATTAGGGAATATCAACATATAAAATAGTAGTATAAGAAATAGTTACACCACAAAAATACGTAAAGCAAATTTATTTTTCTTGTGATAAAAAAAAGGCTTTTTGAGAGAAAAAACGCATCTTTGCAGAATAATCTTGTGAATCAATTTTATATAGTATGAAACGAAATGAATTAAATTTAGTTTTTGATATAAATTGAACAAGATAATTAAAACACTTTACCATTTTTAAGAAAACAACATGAAATTTTTCGTAGATACAGCCAATCTTCAAGACATCAAAGAATGCCAAGAATTAGGAATTTTGGACGGAGTAACAACCAATCCTTCTCTCATGGCAAAGGTCGGAATTACTGGAAAAGATGCTATTTTTAGTCATTACAAAGCGATTTGTGATATTGTAGATGACAATGTAAGTGCAGAAGTTATTGGTACAGAGTATAAAGACATTATCAGAGAAGGTGAAGAACTTGCTGAAATTGATTCTAAAATTGTCGTTAAAGTTCCGATGATAAAAGAAGGCATTCGTGCGATTAAATATTTTTCAGATAAGGGTATTCGTACAAATTGCACACTTATTTTTTCAGCAGGTCAAGCAATTTTGGCAGCTAAAGCAGGTGCAACGTATGTTTCTCCTTTTATTGGTCGTTTGGATGATGTTGGGTCTGATGGAATGGCTTTAATAGAGCAATTAGTAGATATTTTTGGAAATTATGGCTTCCATACAGAAATTTTGGCTGCTTCAGTTCGTCATACTGTACACCTTATTCAGTGTGCAGAAGTAGGAGCAGATGTAGTTACATGTCCTTCCAACGTAATTATGAGTCTTCTCAATCATCCTCTGACAGATAAAGGATTAGCTACATTTTTAGAAGATGCTAAGAAATTAAATATGTAAAATAATTAGTGATAAGTGATTAATGGTTAGTGATTAGTTGAAAGACAGCATTTCTAACTAATCACTTATCACTAAAATTAATCACTAAAAACTATGTTTGGACTCATTGGCAAAAAGCTTTCTCATTCTTTTTCTAAGAAATACTTTACAGAAAAATTTCAAAAACTTAACCTTTCTCCAAAAGAAGGCTATATATATGAGCTTTTTGAATTGGATAAAATAGAAGAATTTGAAAATTTAATTAGAGAAAATCCTATTTTAAAAGGATTGAATGTAACCATTCCTTACAAAAAATCAATTATTCCTTTTTTAGATAAACTTGACCTTGTTGCTCAACGAATTGAAGCTGTAAATACCATCAAAATAGAAAAAGATGGAATAAAAACAGGCTACAATACAGATTATATTGGTTTTAAAAGTAGTTTAGAAAAGTTTTTATATCAAAAATCTAAAACTGGTTTTAAAGAAACAGCTTTGATTTTGGGAACTGGTGGGGCAGCACAAGCCGTAAAAGTAGCTTTAGAAGATTTGAATATAAAATTTGACTTTGTTTCTTCGTCTATCAATCAAATTCAAGATAACTTTACTTATCAAACTCTACCTTATTCAGAAATTGATATTACAAATTATAAATTAATTATCAATACAACACCTTTAGGAATGTATCCCAATATTGATGATTTTCCTCCTTTGTCTGAAGAAAATTATTCAAAAATTGATGCAAATTATTTCTTATACGATTTAGTTTATAACCCAGAAGAAACAGCTTTTTTGACAAAAGGTAAAAATAAAGGTGCAAAAATCATCAATGGTTTGGAAATGCTACACGGACAGGCAGAAGCTGCTGCTGATATTTGGGGCATTTAAAACTGATTTAAAACCTCTCTTACACTTCCATGTTCTAATAATAGTTTCTTGGCTTCTTCTTCTGAAATATCAAGTTCTTCTACCAAAAAGCGAGTCCCTCTTTCGATGAGTTTTTGGTTAGAAAGCTGCATATCTACCATTTTATTGCCTTTTACTCTTCCTAACTGTATCATTACAGAAGTAGAAATCATATTCAAAACTAGTTTTTGGGCAGTTCCTGCTTTCATGCGTGTGCTTCCTGTTACAAATTCAGCTCCCACAATTACTTCAATAGGAAACTGACTTACTTTTGCTACTTGAGAGTCTGTATTACAAACAATACAACCTGTCAGAAGTCCATTTTTATTTGCTTGTTCTAATCCACCAATTACATAAGGTGTTCTTCCAGAAGCTGCAATTCCGATAAGTGTATCATTTTCACAAGGATTGTATTTTGCTAAATCTTTCCATGCTTGCTCTGCGTCATCTTCGGCAAACTCTACAGCTTTTCTGATAGCAGAATCTCCACCAGCAATAAGTCCGACTACTAAATCATGTGAAACCCCAAAAGTAGGAGGGCATTCAGAAGCATCAACAATTCCCAAACGCCCACTTGTTCCTGCACCAATGTAAAAAAGTCGTCCTCCTTTTTGCATTCGGCTTATAATTTGAGCTACTAAATTCTCAATATTTTCAATTACTTCTTTTATAGCTAAAGCGACTTTTTGATCTTCGTTATTAATGTTAAAAAGAAGTTCTTTGACAGACATTTTTTCTAAGTCGGAATAATTAGAATTAGATTCGGTAGTAAGCATTATTATTTTTGATTAAAAATAGGATTATTTGATTTTGATTTTTATTTTATAAATTATACTTTAAAGTTATTCTGTAAAGCAATATTTTTATAAAACATTAAAATAGATATTCTGACTGATTATCAATTATTTAACTAACAATAAAATATAATTAACATTTTGCAAAACATAAAACTAGATAAATAAAAGAAATCAAAACAAAATTTTGTTAAATTATTAAAAATCATAATTAATAAAATTTTTAGCTAAAAAAACAAAATAATATGTGTATTTTTGTGAAATTTTTTATTGCTTGTCTCTTACACTTAAAAAAATATAATAATATAAAGATTTTTATGAATTGAATTTAACTGTTAATTAATAAACCTAACTTTGCAATATAAATGATTTCTTGAAAATAATGGACTTGAATATTAATCAGAACAAAATTATGAAAAAAATTATTACCATATTCTTTTTGATGTTTTTTTTCTTTTCGTGGGGAATAAAAGCACAAAATGCAGCTAATTACACTTTCAGTACCAATACAACAGGAAGCCTGACCACAGGAACAGGATGGGCTACTATTATTGGAACAGGACAAAACCATACTACTTTTAATGACGGTTTTGGAAACGTACCTGTGGGTTCTATAGTTACTATTCCTTTTGAGGTTTGGTTTATGGGTGAACGCTTTACATCCTTTAGTATTAATACAAATGGCATTCTTCGTTTTGGTAATATTCCTATACTTTCAGAAGGAAATACATATAATATACCTGATAATGCTCGTTTATCTCCTTTTGGAGCTAGTAGTACAATAGGTGGAGTTTTAGATGATGGAGATTGGCAAACAGGAGAAGTTAGATATAAAGTTATAGGAACAGCTCCTAATAGAATAATGGTTGTTCAATGTAATAATATGCGAATAAGCTATAATAGTGGAGCTTCTAATTCAAGTTTTGATATGCAAATTAAAGAAACCTCAAGACCAACGGTAAGTACAGATAGTGGACAAATTACTTTTTTATACGGAACAATGACTAAGGGTACTACTGGTAGTATTACAGCTGGAAATATAGGAATAGGATATATAGATGGAGTTGGAAATGATTTTTTGTCTGTAGATATTGCTAATCATACAGCCAGTACCACAGCAACAAATAATACTTATCCAAATGGTACAATTACACAACTCAATAGTAATAATAATACAAGTCGTAGAAGATATATTTTTAATCCTGCTGCTGTAATAGGACAAGAAATAGATTTGCAAGCAAGTTGTCTTTCTAGTAGTTCTTTTATTTTAAATTGGACAGATAATGCCACAAATGAAGTAGGAATAGTTCTTTATCGCTCTTTAGATGGTGTAAATTATACTTTTGATAGACAATTACCTGCTAATACTACAAGCACTATTATTACAGGTCTTACCCCTTCTACTACTTACTATTATCAAGTATATGCTGTTACAGAAGGAAAACTAAGTGCTTTATCTACAACAGGAACTGTTGTTATTACTACATTACCTGCTTCAGCTAATGCTGTTTATTCTAGAACAAATGGAGTTTGGAATACAGCTTCTACTTGGACTACCAATGCTGTACCTGTTGCTTCAAGTGATGTAATCATTGGTTGTATTGTACCTCATACAGTAGATGTAAATACGCCTAGTGTTAGCAATATATGTAGAACATTATTAGTAGAAACAGGAAGCATTCTTAATTTTAATGCAGGGCAAACACTTAGAGTACAAGGAGATGTTACTAATAAAGGTACAATTAATACCAATGGAGGAACATTAATAATTGAAGGAAATCTAATCAATACAGTAGGTGCAACTGTTAATATTGGAAATGGAACACTTATCGTACAGGGAAATTTCCAAAATGCTAACACAGCTACATTAAGTGGAAATACAGGATTATTTAGACTGGGAGGAAATTTTACTAATCAAGGAGTGTATAATGCAAATTTATCTACTATGCGTTTCGATGGAAATGCACAACAGCTTATAAATCACACAGGAACAAGTACTGGACAAGGAATTACAACAGTATCTAATTCTTATAATAATGATGCTGCTCTAGCTACACCTGCTGCTACAAATACCTATAACAATACTACAGATGTCAGTATCCCAGATAATAATGCTGCTGGCATAAATAGAACTATTACTGTTCCTACTACTTTTGGTACTATTACAAATATGACAGTTGATTTGGATATTGACCATACTTATGTAGGTGATTTGATTGTTACTCTAACAAGTCCACAAGGAACAACTATAACTCTAATAAATAGAGTAACACTTGGAACTGGAACTTGTGGTAGAGATAATATTGATGTAAGACTTTCTGATGCAGCAGGAAGTACTGTACAATCACAATGTACCAATCCTACTGCTATTACAGGTACTCGTCGTCCCTCACAAGCGTTAAGTGCTTTTGATGGACAAAATCCTTCTGGAGATTGGATTCTCAATATTTCTGACCGTGTAGGAGCTGATGTAGGAGCATTCAGAAATGTCAATCTAAATATTACAACCACTGCTTATGCTGGTCTTGCAATTCCTGATAATAATAATACAACAGGTGTTCCTCATACTATAAATATTCCTGCTACTGCAAATTTAATTTCTGATGTCAATCTAGATATTGAAATCAATCATACTCGTATAGGTGATTTATATGTACGTCTCATAAGTCCTACTGGTACATTCAGAGACTTACTTGCTAATCCTTTAAATGGTACAGGTAGTTGTACTGGAAATAGTATCAGAGTTACATTGGATGATCAAGCAGCAGACTTTGTTCAAAATCAATGTGGTGCAGGTGTACCGAGTATAAATGGAACATATATACCTAATCAATCTTTAGCTTCATTTATTAATGAAAATCCGTCAGGAAATTGGACAATAAGGGTATATGATTTAATTGGAGGAAATGTAGGACGTATAATGTCAGCTACTTTACATATTACAACTTCGCAACTTGTTAGTTTTCCTCTTAGTTCAACTCTCTACTATCATAATTTATTGATGCTCAATACAGGTGCAGGAGTTCGTACTCAAAATACTGACATCAATATATTAAATGCTGCCACTTGGACAAATGGAGTTTTCAGAGCAGACAATGACCATAAACTTATATTTGTAGATAATGCTACTTCAACAATTGCTATTAATGCAAGTCATGCAGATATGAAAGTACGCAAAATAGGAAATGATGCTTTCAATTTTCCTGTAGGTAATGCAGGTTGGGGCGCACCTATTGGAATTTCTGCTCCTTCAAACATAAACCATCATTTTACAGCACAATACACCAAACAAGTTACTCCTTTTGATCCTTTTTCTAAGGAAGCAACAATTCATCATGTTGGACAATGTGAATACTGGATTTTGGATAGAACAAATGGAAATTCAAATGTCGTTGTTACGCTAAGTTATGATGAAATTCGTAGTTGTACTGTCGGAGAAGAGAATGATTTGAAAGTATTGCGATGGGATGGTTCTATTTGGAGAGATCATTTCAATGGTGGACTTATCGCTACGCCTTATCAAGGTGTTTTAAGTCTAGGAACAATAACTAATTTCAGTCCATTTACACTTGGCGCAGATGATGAATTTACCATTTTGCCACTTACACTCTTGTCTTTTGATGCTAAACCAATGGAAAATGATGCTATTTTGGACTGGACAACAATAGGAGAGCTAAACCACGATTATTTTGAAGTTGAACGCTCATTTACAGGAGACAATTTTGAAAGAATTGGTAACATAAAAAATCCTATTGGAAGAGATAATACTAAAAATACTTATTCATTTGTTGATAAAAATGTAGGAATAGAAAACAGAGAAGCCTATTATCGTTTGAAACAAATTGATACTGATGGTACTTTCTCTTATTCAGATATAAAGAAAGTAAATTGGAGTATAAATGACTCTGAAAATCAAGCTGATTTTATAGCTTATCCAAATCCGTTTACAGATATTCTAACGCTTGATTTTAGCTTAGAGAGACAAGAAACTGTAGATATTATTTTAACAGATATGGCAGGAAGAAGTATCAAAACTATTTCTCAGTCTTTCCAAAAAGGAAGTCAGAAAATAGAATTTAATAACCTGCAAAATTTAGCTAGAGGCAGTTATTTGATACAATTAAGAACTTCTACTTTACAGAAAACTTTTAAAGTTGTCAAAATGTAAATGTAGCTTACGCTTTAGTGTGAGCAGAGATTACTGTAACTGGTTTAAGCATCTTTGCTTGAACCAGTTATTTTTTTCTCTTGCCGTTGAATTCTATGACAAAGTCAAGCCTAATCTTTAGAAATTTAGGATAAATTTATGCTGCATTTTGAAATCCTACTCCTTGTCTTTCATAGATTTTGTTATTTTGTACACAAGCTACTACACGTTGAAGTATTTTATTTCGTAAAGCATTCAAAACACTCATTTTATTTTTGCCTTCTTTTATTTTACGTTCATAAAATTCACTTAATTCTCCCCCTTTTACTTTTATAGCAGCTAAAGCACACATATGTAACAATGTTTTAAGTGATTTATCAGCTATTTTTGATACCCTTGGCTTTCCTTTGTGGTTACCTGATGATTTTTCAAAGGGAACAACACCAGCATAACAAGCTAGTTGTTTAGCAGATTTAAACTTTGTAAAACCTTGTGTAACAACAAGTAATTTTATAGCTGTTACATCTCCTACTCCAACAACAGAAGTAGTGAGTCGATAGAGTTCTTTTAATTTCTCATCATTTCTAATTACATTTTTCATGCTTTTTTCTACTGCTATAATTTGTTCTTTTATCTGCTCTACTGGCTTTTGTAGATGTTCTGTTAAGTATTCATTTTGTTGTTCTGTTTCAAATTTTTGAGATTCTTTCCAAAATGTTTCCAGTTGTTTTTTGCATTTGATTAAATTTTTACGAACTAATTGCAATGTTTTTAAGGTTTTAATAGACTGACTTACAGGGGTATACAGTTTGCAACGGTCTTGAAAACGAAAAGCATACAAAGCTATTCTATAGGCATCTTCTTTGTCATTTTTTTCTCTAGTAAAGCCCATAGATTGTTTTATTTGAAGGGCATTCTCTACCCAAACATTCATTTTTTTGTCTAGTAGTGCAGTCAATAAAAAATTTATATATACGCCTGTAGGCTCTAAACAAACTAATAAAAAAGAAATATCTATTTGAGTTTCTAATTTTGCTAAGTAACTCTCTATTGAAGCTAAGTTATTTTTAATTTGCTTTTGGCTTACTATAACACCATCTTTCAATAAAGTACAATCTAAATGATTGCGACTTACATCGATTCCTAAAAAAGTTTGATAAGTTTGCATAAAAAGTTAATTTTAAGTGATTATTTAATAGAGTAGTTCATCAATTAGTCAATCAAACTTAAAACCTTATCTAATGAGGTAATTTTTATTATTTAGAGTAATAAAAGTTCTCCGAATTCTATATAAGTATGCGATTGAATAAATGTAGGTAGAGGCTAATTCAACGGATAGAATCTATGTTCTTGTTGGTGTTACAGGTTCTCTGTTGGTGTTACAGGTTCTCTACCTACTTGATGAATACTTAAATACAAGATAAGTATTTCATTCTATTTATCTAGTGCAAACCTAAAGGTTGGTGTTTTAGTGTAGCGACAATAACAATAAATCAACTATTTCTTTTTACTTATTTGAGAAAGCAAAATAGCAGGTAAAAGACTTATCAAGATAATCAACAAGGCAGGTAAAGCCGATTGAGCTACAAATTCTTGGTCTGCAAGTTCGTATGCTTTTGTGGCTAAGGTATCATAATTGAAAGGTCGTAAAATAAGTGTTAAAGGTAATTCTTTACTCACATCAACAAAAACCAAGAGTAAAGCTGTTAGCATGGCAGGGCGAAGAAGTGGTAAAGTTATCTTAAAAAATGTTTGTGTAGAATTTTTGCCTAACATTCTTGATGCTGATTCTAATGAATTTCCAATTTTTAAAAGCTGGCTTTCAATAGGCTGAAAACCCACTGACAAAAAACGCACAGAATACGCATAAATCAAAGAAACTACAGTTCCAGAAATAAATAAACCAATTTTTATATCAAAAGTTGAAAGTACAAACGAATACAGTTTTTTATCAATCCAAAGGAAAACACCCAACACACCCACAGCAATCACAGCCCCTGGAACAGCATAACCCATTGTAGCAATCCGACTGATAGATTTTTGAAAGAGTAATGAAAATGGATAGTTTTTTATGAAGGCTAAATTTATTTTCTTTTTGCCGTTGTCGGTGTCCCCACCAACGACACTCAAACTACTAATTCGTTTTTGAAAAAGACCTAATAAAATAGCCACAACAACTACAACAAATGCACTCAAAAAAGCTAAAGTCACTGTATGAGAAGCAAGGTCATAAATTTCTTGATTCAAAACTTCACTGATTCCTTTGGCTTGAAATTCTTTGACTGTCCAGAAAAGAAGTTGTACAACAGGAAATCCAAAGGCAAAACAAAAAATAAGACTACAAAAACTAAATGCTAAAATTTGTTGATACAGATTCAATTTTTTTCGTGGCATTTGTGCTGTATTTTTATCATCTGAAAAAGCCATTCTGCCACGCTGATTTTTCTCTAAAATCACTAAAAAGACAATAACACCCAAAAGACACAAAGCTAATCGCAGAGCAGCTTTTACATCTCCAAATTTTGCCCAAGCACTAAAAATCCCTGTTGTAAAAGTCTGAATTCCGTAATATTTAAATGTTCCGTATTCATTCAAAACCTCCATCGTAACAAGAAAAAGTCCTCCAAAAATAAACGGACGAGCAAGTGGCAAAACAATTTTAAAAAAAGTATAGAAAGAAGATTTGCCAAGCATTTTTGAAGCCTCCCAAACACTACCTAATTGATTTGAAAAAGCTGTTTTGGTTACTGCATAAACATAAGGGTATAAAGCCAAAGCTAAAATAAAAATCCCCCCAAAATCAGACATAATCGAAACAGAAGGCAAACCCATTTCTCTCAGAAAAATACCAACTCCACCTGTATAAGAAAGTGTTGCAGCATACGTATAAGCTAAAATGTAAGCAGGAATAGCAAGTGGCAAAACTAATGCCCATTCAAAAAATTTACGTCCAAAAAAATGAGTTGTAGAAACAAGCCAAGCTGTAGGAACACCGAAAAAAAGCACTCCCAAACTCACACCAAAAAGCATTTTGAAAGAGCCTAATGTATAATCCAATAAAAGATTTTCAGAAATATGTTTCCACGCTGTACTACTTTCTCCATCAAATGCCGTAAAAAGATATAAAATTGGCATACTCCACACTAAAAGTAGAGCAATTACTAAAAAATAAGACAAAGAAGAGGAAAAAATCGATTTTATTTTTTGCATTCGATAAAATTCAATACTTTTTGCTAATTTTGTGAGCAGAATAATTTATCTTGCAAAGATAAAGAACTATTATGAAGCATTCTAAACTTCTTTACTTTCTTTAATAAATTGAATTCAAAATTTTGTATTTTCGTCATAGAAAATAGACTTCAAGCAAAATGCTTGAATAAATCAATAAAGAAACTTTCCAAAACCGTTCTCATAAACGATAAAAAATAGTATGCTTAAACATTTGCTTATCGATAATTATGCGCTCATAGAGCATTTAGAAATCCAGCCAGATTCTCACCTCAACGTCATTACGGGCGAGACAGGTGCAGGAAAGTCTATTTTGCGTGGTGCATTAGGGCTTTTGGCAGGAAACCGAGCTGATACAAAAGTTCTTCTCAATCCTGATGGCAAATGTGTCATTGAGGGAACTTTTGATATTGCAAACTATAATCTTAAAAAAGTTTTTGAGAAAGAAGATATTGAATATGATACTACGTGTATTATCCGTAGGCAAATTGCACCAAACGGTCGTTCAAGAGCTTTTATTAATGATATGCCTGTTCCCTTGGATTCTCTCAAAAGAATTGCTGTTCGTTTGATGGACATTCACGCCCAGCACGATACCATGCAGCTTTTTTCGAATGATTATCAAAGAGATGTTTTGGATTTATATGCCAATACAAAAACTCTTTTAGAGATGTATGGACAAGAGTTTAAACAGTATAGAAAAATTATAAAGAAATATGAAGAGCTAAAAAATGAAGAAATTCGTCTTCGAAAAGAGTACGATTATAATATGCACCTTTTGGAAGAATTAGAAAAAGCAGATTTAGAGAAAATCGATAAAGAAGAACTAGAGCAAGAATTAGAACGTCTTGAAAATGTAGATTTTATCAGAACTCAAATGTCTATTGCCTTCAATTCTCTGTCTGATGAAGAATATTCGGCTGAAAATATTTTGAGAGAAGCTGTTCATGCGCTTTCAAAAACAAGTTCATTTTCGTCTTCTTTCAATGCACTGTACGAACGTTTGAATAGTGCAATGATAGAAATTCAAGATATTTCGAAAGAGATTGAAAGCGAATCTGGAGAGTTAGTAACGGATGAAGAAACGGCAGGAATTGTGAAACAGATTTTGAGTGCATTGTATCATTTGGAAAACAAGCACAATGTTCAGAGTAGTGAAGAATTGATAATTATTCGTGATGAAATTGCTGATAAAGTAAGAAAAGTAGAGAATTTTGATGATGACTTGAAAGACTTAAAAGAGGATATTTTAAGAAGTAAATCCTACTTGACAGACTTAGCAAACCAACTTACAGAACAAAGAAAATCTGTGGTAGAAGATACACAAAACCAAATAAATTATCTTTTGGGTGAATTAGGAATGCCAAATGCTCGTTTTCAAATCGAAATTACACCGATTGCTCTTAGTCCTTCAGGTGCTGATTTGGTAGAATTTTGGTTTTCTGCAAATAAGGGAATTTCACCACAACCCTTGAAAGATGTAGCTTCTGGTGGAGAATTTTCTCGTTTGATGTTGTGTATAAAGTATCGTTTGGCAAAACACATTTCACTTCCTACACTCGTTTTTGATGAAATTGATACAGGTATTTCTGGCGAAATTGCCCTTAAAATGGGTAAAATCATTCAAGAGATGTCCAAAATACACCAAGTTTTAATTATTAGTCATTTGCCACAAGTTGCTTCTCAAGGAAGTACACATTACTTTATTTATAAAGATAACTCGGCAGACCGTACTGTTTCAAGAATCAAAAAACTATCAAACGATGAGCGAGTGAAAGAAATTGCTCAAATGATTGGAGGTTCTACGCCAAGTACGAGTACATATAATAGTGCAAAGGAGCTTTTGCAGGTGAAGTAACTGTATAACAGACTTCCTAGTCTGTTTTAAAACATAACCTCAAATGAACCAAGAAATATATACAAGAAACTTAAGTTATTTACAATCCTTAATTGGTTTAAAAATTGAATCTGCTTTTCAAGAACAATATTTTTCTGAAGGTAAATTAGATAAAGAGTCATTAGGTACATTAAAACTTGAGTTTAGTAATGGAAAAGAATTAACTTTTGACTGTAACCAAGATGCAAAATCTTTACATATTCAATTAGGTGGATTTATAAACAAAAGTAATTTTGAAACTGATTTTGAAGACAACAGATATAGGTGGAAGATAAAAGAATATCTGAGTAGTAAAAAATTGTTAGAATTAGGAGAGATTAGAAAATGTTTTATTGAATTACTTTCAACAGAATATGACAATGGATTAATTCAAAGTGGTTGTAAGTTAGAGTTTAAAAATGGACATTATTTGCACATATGGATAATAGAATCTGATAATATCTTTTATGGTCTAAATGAAAAACCACTTTATTATGAGAATTTAAAAGTTGAATTGAAAGAAATAGGGATTTCTTTTTAAACTATTTCAAATAAAACTAACTTTACAGAAAAAATAAAATCTAGCATTGTCAGACGCTTTCATAAGTGTCAGACAATTTTAAAATGTATAACTATAATGATAGATATTTCTCAAATTCCTTCGCCTTGTTTTGTTTTGGAAGAACGTCTTCTTCGCAGAAATTTAGAAATTTTGGATAGTGTCCAAAAACGCACAGGAGCGCATATTATTTGTGCTTTGAAAGGCTTTTCGATGTTTAGTACTTTTCCTTTGGTGCGCCAATATTTGCATGGTTGTACGTCTAGTTCGCTTTATGAGGCTCGTTTGGCTTTTGAAGAATTTGGACAAGAAGTTCACGCCTACGCACCTGCTTATACAGAAAAAGAATTTGATGAAATTATGACGTATGTAAATCATATTAGTTTCAATTCACTTTCGCAGTATGAACGTTTTAAGGGTAAATTAAATCAAAATGAAGCTAAAACAGGTAAAAAAATATCAGCAGGTTTGCGCATCAATCCAGAATACTCCGAAGTAGAAACCGATTTGTATAACCCTTGTGTGCCAGGGTCTCGCTTCGGACTTACCTTTGATAAAATAGGAGAAAGTCTTCCAGAAGGAATTGAAGGACTGCACTTTCATACACTTTGTGAGCAAGGTTCTGACACACTTGAACGCACACTTATCCATGTAGAAGAAAAATTTGGGCATCTTTTGCACCAAGCAAAATGGCTAAATATGGGAGGTGGACATCATATCACAAGAAAAGATTATGATGTAGAGCTTTTAGTAAAACTTTTGAATAGAATAAAAGAAAAATATAATGTTCAAGTTATCCTAGAACCAGGAGAAGCTGTCGGCTGGCAAACAGGTTATTTGGTAGCTTCTGTTCAAGATATTATTGATAGCAGAGGAATTAATGTAGCAATTTTAGATGTTTCTTTTACAGCTCACATGCCTGACTGTTTGGAAATGCCTTACAAACCTAAAATTTGGGATTCGGAAGATGCTACGACAAGTTCGAAGAGTGAAGGAAAACACGTTTATCGTTTTGGAGGCTCTACTTGTTTAGCTGGAGATTTTATCGGAATGGGAGACTATGCTTTTGAAAATGAATTGAAAATCAATGATAAAATTGTGTTTGATGATATGATTCATTACACAATGGTCAAAACTTCTACTTTTAATGGCGTTCCACATCCGAGTATTGGAATTTGGAAGGAAAGCAATCAATTTCAGTTAGTCAGAGAAATTGGTTATGAAATGTTTAAGAATAAGTTGTCTTAATATATTAAACAAAAAAGATACTCCAAATTTAGAGTATCTTTTTTGTATTAAAGTGATTATTGACACCCACCAAATCCATCAAAAAGGGCTATTTCAAGTTGAAGTAGTTGTTTTTCTTCAGCTGTGTAACAATCAGAATTAGCACTTGCTTTCAAAGCTGTTAAGTAAGTATTACATATCTCCTTAGAGTCTGAAGTATCATTATCATAAGCAGTTTCTGCACTTGTTAGTTGTGCTTTTATTTCCTCACAACTAGGCTTTTCATCTTCATCATCTTTTTTACAAGAAGTAAGAGCAAATGAACAAGCTAATGCAGCTACTAAAGCAATTCTAGAAAAATCTTTAATTAATTTCATCGTTTTTATATAAGAAGTAAATAAATATGCTATTATCTGATAATAGCTCTAAAAGTTTTTGTGTATAAAAACTCAATAAATATATGAGTTTTTATACAGTAGAGAAAATATTTTTCTCTTTGAGTTCACAAAAGTACTATTATTTTTTGATTATTTAAACTTTATTTTCAAATTTTCTTACAAATACTTTTTATTTTTTTGTAGTAGACTCATAAAAATTGAATACTCTTACGAATAGCAATAATCACAATTAAGCAAAAACTAACTAATAATCAAGCATTTAAAGTGTTTTTCAACATGAATATATTTATACAAACCTTACAAACTGAATTTGAAGAAAATGCAAATTCTAAAATTGCCTTAGAGCAAAAAGCATACATGCGAAATCAGTTTGAGTATTATGGTATCAAAACTCCCAAAAGAAGAGAAATCACAAAGCCTTTTCTAAATAAAAAATTCTTACCTAAAAAAAGTGATTTAGAAAGTTATGTAAAAATTTTATGGCAAAAACCACAACGAGATTATCATTATTTTGCACAAGAACTAGCCTTCAAATACACAAAAGAACTTGATAAAAAAGATATAGAGCTTTTTGAGTTTATGGTTACACATAATTCATGGTGGGATACAGTAGATTTTATTGCACCAAAACTCATCAGTGCCTATTTCAAAACATATCCAAAAGAAAGAGATGCCTATATAAAAAAATGGATTGCTTCTGAAAATATTTGGTTACAACGTTCTGCGTTATTATTTCAACTCAAAGACAAAGAAAAAATAGATACCAATTTACTTACTTTCGTTATTCATTCTTTAATAAATTCAAAGATAGGTTCAAAGGAGTTTTTTATCAATAAAGCCATTGGTTGGATTTTGAGAGAATACAGCAAAACAAATCCTGATTGGGTAGTTAATTTTGTCCAAACAAATGACTTGAGGAATTTGAGTAGAAGAGAGGCTTTGCGATTAATAAAAAAATGATTGCCTTCAGAGTTTCATCAAGCAATCATTTTTCTTATCTATATAAATTGTTCCTTTTTATTTATTATTCAACAAAACTACTGATAGATCATCGATTTGCTCATTCTTAGGAACTAACAAATGATACGTAAAAAGAGGATTTTCAGTTTCCTCATCTTTAGATTCTATATCTACTTCTAAAGTATATGTATTAGGCTCACAAGCTCTGTATAGAGTGTTTTTTAGAGAAGATACTTTCTTAGCATTTCCTAAATAACCTATTAATAAATTATAGGTAGTAAAATCTATTTCTGGATGACAATCTCCTTCTACTTTAGAATCATACTCACTTTTAGTAGTAATAATAGTATAAGACTCTTCTTTAGAAATTAGAGACAAAGTTTCAAAAGTAGTATTACAGTTATATAACTCCTCAATAGTTTTTGTTGAATCTGTAATATCTTTCGTGCAAATTTCGTCATCAGATTTACAACTTTGTAAGCTGCTTAAAATGATTAAAACACATACAATTAAATATTTTTTGTTAATTGAGCTATATTCTTTAAGATATGACATAAATGATTTAGGTTATAAAAAGTAAAATAGAAATGAATTTTACTGCAAATATAATAGTGTTTATTTATAATTCAATACTCTTAAAATGCAATTTTATTATCCAAGTGAAATATTTAATTCATCTTTACTATTTTCTGAAAATGAATATCCAATGTTGATTTTCAAGAACTAAAAAATCATTGAACAACAAGAAAAAACACAGCATCATGCTTTCATTATTAATAGTTCGTAATAAGTAAAAACAAAACTTTTTCCTTTTTTTATTCATTAAAATTGAGTTTTTTTGTAAGTTGTATAAAATTTTACAAAAATCTTTTTTCAGTATGAATAAATCGCTACGTTTCTCTTCCATTCTGCCTACACTTTTCGCAGCTCTTTTTTTCGTTTCTACTTCGTTTTTTGTGTCTTCGTGTAAGCCTACACAATCTACCACAGATACTTCTACTAAAAAAGACTCCACAAATACAGCAAATGATTTTCTTGTTCCTATAGAAGAATCTGAAAATCAATTTAAAAAAGATATTCCAGAACCAATTTGGAAGCCTAAAAAGGGAAGTTATCACGCTACCAAAACAAAAGAATTTGATTTAATTCATACAAAACTTAACATCACTCCAGATTGGGAAAGACAATGGGTTTACTCAACAGCTACTCTGACAGTTCAGCCTCATTTTTATGACCAAAACAAAATTGATTTAGATGCAAAAGGATTAGCCATCGAATCTATAAAACTACTGGCTGGAAGCTCAAAAAACGAAACTACAAAGCCTTTACGTTGGGATTATGATGGAAAATGGCTGACTGTTCGTTTGGATAGAGAATATACAAAAGAAGAAAAAATAACAGTAGAAATAAATTATATCGCCAAACCAAATGAAGCGATTTGGACAAATAGTGTGCTTTCAAATATTGAAGAAGAAGGTTTTTTCTTTATTAATCCAGAAGGCAAAACAAAAGGAAAACCAAGACAAATTTGGACACAAGGTGAAACTTCAAATAACTCCATGTGGTTTCCTACTTTTGAAGCACCAAATTTTAGAGGAACACAAGAAGTTTTCATTACAGTAGCCGATTCTTTACAAACACTTTCAAATGGAAGATTGGTTTCTTCTCAAAAAAATGAAGATGGAACACGTACAGATTATTGGAAAATGGAAAAATCACATGCGCCTTATTTAACAATGGTTGCAGTAGGAGAATTTGCCATTATTGAAGACAAATGGAAAGATGTGCCTCTGTATTATTATACCGAAAAATGGCACGCACCGTATGCAAAAGATGTTTTTGGTAAAACGCCTGAAATGATAGAATTTTATTCTAATTACTTAGACTATCCTTATCCTTGGGAAAAATACGCTCAAATTATTGTTCGGGATTACACTTCTGGAGCAATGGAAAACACAAGTGCTTCCGTTTTTATGGAAGGACTTATGGTAGATAAACGTTCGGTTCAAGACCACGACTGGGAAGGAATTATTTCTCACGAACTTTTTCATCAGTGGTTTGGAGATTTGATGACTGCCGAATCTTGGGCAAACTTAGCGATGAATGAATCTTTTGCAGACTATGGTGAATATCTTTGGTTAGAACACAGCAAAGGAAAAAAAGAAGCTGACCAAAATATTGCCAATGAAAAATCAAGTTACCTTAGAGAAGCACAAGCCAAAAGAGAACCCATTATTCGTTATTTCTATACGAGTGAAAATGATATGTTTGACTCTCATTCCTATGCAAAAGGGGCAGTAGTTTTGAATATGTTACGTTATCATATTGGAGAGGAAGCTTTCAAAATTTCACTTCAAAAGTATGTAAAAGCAAATGCTTTTAAAGCTGTTGAATTGGATAATTTGAGATTAATTGTAGAAGAAGTTACAGGACAAGATTTGACTTGGTTTTTTAATCAATGGCTTATGGAAGCTGGTCATCCAGAACTAAATATTGACCAAAACTATCAGGATGGAACCCTCAAAATGACTATTACTCAAACACAAGATTTGCGTTATTCTCCTATTTATCGTCTGCCTTTAGAAATTGATATTTGGGAAAATGGAAAATCTACAAGACATAAATTTACGCTAGATAAAGCAGAGCAGATTTTTGAATTCAAGACAGAAAGTAAAACTATAAAACCTGAGTTAGTTGTCTTTGACCCTTCTGGTTATCTTTTAGCTCAAAAAAATCAAGAGGAAAGAACAGCGCAAGAATGGCGTTTGATAGCAAAAAATTATGAAAATTATATTCCAAAAATATCTGCTTTGTATAATTTGGCTGGTTCAGTAGAAAATGATACAACTTTCAATTTATTAATGGAAGTAGCTAAAAATAACGATTTTGCACCATACAGAACACAAGCTATTCGTTCACTAGGAGAATACAATCTTGAAAACTTGGAAAACCCAGAAGCTCAAGATGTTGAGAAAAAGATTACAGAAATCGTAACTTTACTCAAAGAAATGGCTCTTAGTGATAAAGACAACCTAACTCGTGCATCTGCTATTGATATTGTTTCACAATATGGAGCTTTTCCAAAACTTTGGGAACAAACTCTAAAAGATTCTTCTTATTTTGTAATTAGTAATACGATTTATTCTTTAATAAATGTTTATAATGTAGAGGCTTTAGACAAAATCGAACCATTCGAAAATATCGAAGAGCGTCATATTGTTTATGCGATTGCTGAATATTATTCTGTGTATGGAATTAAAGGAAAATATGATTGGTTTGTAAAAAATGCAGATAGAATTTCGGGAACAGAAATGAGTTATTTTTTAAATCATTTTACCCAATATCTTATCAATCAGCCTAAAGATATTCAGAAAAAAGGTATTGAGTATTTGGTCTATCAAGCCAAAACAAACTCCAATGTTCAGACTCGTAAGGATGCGTATCAATCGCTTACTGTTCTGAAAAATGCGTTTGAAGAAGAGCTAAAATTAGAATTAGAAATCGAACAAAAAATGGATGACATCAGAAATCAAGAAAAAGACCGTAGAGTAACCGAATTCCAACAAGCTCTTGGTTTTTAATTTCTATCCTCAACGACGGTCTTGACCTCGTTGACGGTTTCTAGTTTACTTATTTAATCTAAAACACTATGAAATTTATTATTCCTATATTTATAATCTTTATCTGTTTTGCTTGCAATTCGCCTTCAAACAGCCAAACAAGTACAGATGTTTCTTTTACAAATTCTGAAGTAAATGTAGAAGAGAATGAACAAGAAATTAAAACAGAAAGAACAAAACTTAAAAATGAACCTATCAAAATAGGAACAGATAAAGTCTTATTCAAAAGTTTTGGAACTGAACCTTTTTGGAGTTTAGAAGTTCGAAAAAGTGGTATTTTATTTTCTAATTCAGGTATAGACTCTACTTTATTCGCTTATAAAGAACCTATTGCAGCAACTGCTCGTCCAGTAGAGTATTTTATGACTTATTTTTTAGAAGATCAAGATGGAAAATCAGCTCAATTAGTTGTCAAAAAAGGCGAAGAATGTCCGTGTTCAGATGGAATGTCAGACAAAGATTATAGTTATCATGCTTTTTTCTTGTATGATAATCAAATGTTTGAAGGATGTGGGGAAAAATCAGTTACCAGTAAGGAGTAATTAGTTACCAGTTAATTTCATTTGTTCATCAATTATAATTTTAAATAGTGCTTACAAAAATATTTTCATTAAATAAATAACGTATTACACTGGTAACTGGTAACTGATAACTGTTTACTGGTAACTGAAAAGACTATGGCAAAAATTCAAAATACATTCAAACATATTGAGGAAGAAAAAGAAATCAAAATTCCTACAAAAAGAGGTTTTTGGAGAAATCTAGCTGAGTGGGATTTTACCGTTGACCAAGATTTTTTGTTTCGAATTATGCCTTATGTTTTATATGTTTCTTTTTTCGGAATTATTTATATTGCAAATCGTCATTATACAGAACGAGTAGTTAGAGAAGTTACACAGCTTCGCCAAGAAGTAGAAGAATATCAAATTGATTATCATGCTTTACAAACTCGTTATGTGTATGATAGCAGAAGACAAGTAGTAGCTAAAAAAGCCGAACGACTAGGCTTAAAAGAAAGAGAAAAACCATTAGTAAGAATATCGGAATAACCAATTACGAATTGTCAATTACGAATTACGATAAACTACTATTTCTATACTAAATCCAGTAGTCGTAATTTTTAATTCATAGTTCATAATTCGTAATCCGTAATTCGTAATTCGTAATTGATTTATGGCAAAAACAGGAATAAGAAAATATATACTCGCTCGTGTCCGAATCGCTTTTTTAGTGGTTGCATTGATTGCCCTTGTGATTGTTTATAAAATGATGAACATTCAGATAGTAGAGGGAGAAAAATGGAGCAGCAAAGCAAGAGGAGTAGAGATGCGTGATGTACAACCGACTAGAGGAAGTATTTTGGCAGATGATGGCAGTCTTTTGGCTACTTCTTTGCCTTTTTATCGTGTTGCTATCGACCCAACAGTAGCAGATAGCAGCATTTTTGAAGGTGGAATTGATTCTTTAGGAATTCTGTTATCCAAATTTTATAAAGAAGAAAAACCTAGCTATTACGTAAATATTTTAAGAGAATATCGTAAAAACAAAAAGAAATATTATGTAATTAGTAAAGAATTAATTGATCACGAAAACTATAAAAAACTATCTCAATTTCCTATTTTCAGAGAAGGAAGAAACAAAGGAGGCGTTATTTATGAACAAACTGATAGACGTTTTTTACCTTTTGGAGAGCTTGCTAGACGTACTATTGGCTTTGTAACCGAAGAAGACACAACACAGTCTTTGAATGGTAGAGGTTTAGAGTATAGTTTTAATAGTGAATTACAAGGAATTGCTGGTGAAGCATTGTACGAACTTATTGCAGGTGGTTTTTGGAAACCTGTCGATGACATGTCACAAGTCAGACCCAAACCTGGGATTGATATTCAGACTACGATTGATATAAATTTACAAGATACAGTTCATCAAATTCTACAAAACGCCCTTCGTCAGTATAAAGCTGACTACGGTTCTATTATTTTGATGGAAGTAACAACTGGACAAATAAAAGCCCTTGTCAATTTAGGAATAAATTCAAATGGTTCGTATGTAGAAAACAATAATTATGCTGTCGGAGATATGGGACTTGCCGAACCTGGATCGACATTTAAGTTGATGTCTATGGCTGCTCTTTTTGAAGATGAAGAAATTCCTATTTCATTATCAGATAGTGTACAGACAGGCGATGGTGTTCATAAATATTTTGATGATGCCATTATGCGTGATGTTTCTGCACTTGGAAAACTGAGTGTTCAAGAAGTTTTTGAAAAATCTTCTAATGTTGGAATGTCGCTTTTAGTATGGAAATATTTTCGTAAAAATCCTGAAAAATATGTTGAGTATCTCAAAAAATTTGGTCTTAATCGTCCGTTAGGTTTTCAAATGGCTGGCGAAGCGCAACCTTATATCAAATCTCCTTCCGATTCTTCGTGGAGTGGAAGTACGCTTCCTTGGATGTCTATTGGTTACGAACTCAAATTATCTCCTCTTCAAACACTTGCTTTTTACAACATGATTGCAAATAATGGAGTAATGGTTGAGCCAATTATTGTTAGCCAGACACGCCAAGCAGGAAAAACACTAACCAGTTTTGAAGCTAAAGTTTTAAATCAACAAACTATTTCAGAAAAAACTGTCAAGATTTTACAAACCATGCTTCGTGGAGCAGTAGAAAGAGGAACAGCTAAAAAAATTGATACAAAAATCTATCAAATTGCAGGAAAAACAGGAACTGCCGAAAAAGTCAGAAATGGAGAATATACAGAAGATCATTATACTTCTTTTGCTGGTTATTTTCCTGCTGATAATCCAAAATATTCGTGTATTGTAGTTATTGACGACCCAAAAACAGACAAACGTTATGCTGCCGAAATTGCAGCCCCTGTTTTTCGTAAGGTTTCAGATGTTGTTTATCAGCGTTATTTACACAAACCACTTTCAGAAGTTGAGCCAACAGCAATGGATAGTTTGCACATGCGTTTGCCTTATATTCGTGCTGGTTATCGTCCAGATTTGGATTTGGTATGTTCTCAATTAGGAATCAAAACAGAAAACCAAACGGTTCAGCAATGGGTAAAAACTAAAGTAGCAACTGATACGGTTATGTGGATAGACAATCAAGCTGCTACAAGTCTTGTTCCTGATGTGCGTGGAATGCGCCTTCGTGATGCACTTTATTTATTGGAAAATCTAGGAATGAAAGTCGCCTTTGAAGGAAAAGGAAGAATAATTACGCAATCTTTTAACCCTAATATAGCCATACCAAAAGGCAAAACTATTTATTTGAAGTTGAAGGAGTGATTTTGGGGAAATGGAGAATGGAATGAAAAATTATATTATTTGACTTTATATTTCTTGATTCCTGCTTCTACTCCTTCTTTTAAGTAAGTTAATAAAGTAATTTTTTCTTGTTCTGTTTCTTTCATTGAATTTTCTATCATATTAATTGCAAGTCTTGACTGCTTAGAAATAGCTTTATCTAAAATGCTTATTATTCTTTTAGTGAGTTTATCATTTTTTATACTAATTTTTGCTATTTCATATCCTAATACTTCTGTTGCCACTTGGTCATGTTCTTTATCTAGTTCTTCTCCTTCTTTTGAGTATAAATAATAATATTCATCCCAAATCAAACTCTCTTCCATCCATGGATAATGAAGCAAAATAGAGTTTATATCTTCAGCATCCTTAATTCTTTTTTCAGGTCTATCATCAAAAGCAATTAACTTTAATAAAATGATAGCAGGTGGTAAACAAACTTTTAATTTCTCATTTTCTATCTCAAATTCACTTATTCCAAGTTGATAAGTTTCTAAAAAACCATATAAATTAAGAATTGTGAGTCCTTGACCTTCTATTTGTACCCTATCATCATTCTCAATTTCTCCAAAAGGAAGTAAGTCTAATTGGGTTTTACGAGGTGAAATAAGACAGTATGAATTTGAGTTTGATTCTATATAATTATAATTTTTTATTAATTCTTGTTTCAAATTTTGGTAGGTTTTTTCATCTTTTACATAAACTGCAAAATCTACATCTCCTGTTCCTCTAGCTTCTTTTTCATTATCTAAATACCAAATATTTCTTGCCAATGCACCTATTCCAAAAAAATCAATCTCTAATTTTTCACAGACTTCTCTTAAGTCATTTACTACTTCTTTCAAAGAAGGAACTTGCAGCGCATTATAAAGTAGTTTTGACATAATTTTTAAATATTAATTGAGCAGTTTCTATATTTCTAGGAGTAGGATTATCTAATAAATCAGTATAAACTAAGATGGGATTTACTCTAATTTGATTATTTGATTCTTGAGTTTTCCAAAATTTTTCAATAAGTGTAACAGTACCATTTTCAGAAGGAATAAGTTTATTTTGTTTGGATATTTCTAAAAAAGATTTTTCTGTATATAAACAAACGTTTTCAGCAATTAAATAATTTGTCAGAATTTGTGCTGCTAACTCGCCTGCTATACTATCATTTTCGCTATTTTCTTTTAGAGAAGTAAATAATTCTTGATTCTTCTTAAGACTTTGATATTTTCTTTGTTTTAACTTTGGTCTAAGAACTTTATTAAAAAGTGTTACCCAATCTTGAAATAACCGTTCTTTATCTCTAATTACATAATTATTTTCATCTGCTTTCACAATATAACCATCTCTCAACAATTCTTTAATTACTTTTCCTACTGTATGTATCGAAACGGTAGATTGTTCTGCTATATCTCTGTATGATTTTGTGAGCAAATTTGGAATAGTAAGAAAGCTATAAATTACCTTTAACCCTGCTGGAGAAAAGGCACGATTTGTTTTCTTAAAATTATTTTTACTTGTTTTATTAGTTTCTATATAAATAAATATGTTTCCTTTTTTTAGATAAAAATTCCCTGCTGCATCAAGATAAGAAATATTTTTGTCTCTTAACTTTTCCTTTAGTGGTTTTGAAATGTAGTCGGAAACAACTAATAAATTGTTTATTTTCACATTTAATTTTATCAAATTAGATAAAACAGAAAGGCTCAAATTATTTTTCATTTCAATAGAAAACTCTTTAAACGGCATTTCATTTAAGAATAATAATTTTCCATCAATCTGATAATTATCTTTTTGCAAAAACTCATATTCAATTTCATACTTGATATCAATAGATAAATTTTTACCAAGATTTTCGATAGCCAAATGTAAAAGGTCTTCATTCATAGTATGTAAATATAATAAATATTCAAATAACATACAAACAAATTAAACATACAAAGAGTTTATGATTTAACTGACATTTAGCTCAAAATAAAAAACCTCTTCAAAAGAACCATAAAGCATTCTTTTGAGGAGGTTTCAACTACTAACAAATTCTATATTTAGGAATAAAAATTGAATAAACGACTACTTTCAACTTGTTAATTAATTGACAATAAATTAAAATCGTAATTCGTAATTTTTAATTCGTAATTATTTCTTAGTTTGCTGATGCAGTCAAAGCATTTTGCAAATTAATTTTTCCCCAACCGAAGTTTGAGTTACGATTTGGATAATAACTTGCCGAAACTTTGAGTTTGTTAAGTACTTGATTTCTTGTAAGACTTTTGTTTGCCGACCAAACTAAAGCTGCCATTCCAGCCGTTTGAGCCGTTGCAACAGACGAACCTCCAACTGTTGCAGGAACATCACCCGACATAGCCAGCGTAAGAGGATGACGACCATTTGAAGCCTTTTCCATTACCACTACAAAATCAACTGCCGAGCCGTCATGACATGCATCACAACGTTGCATATTGTCTTTTACACCTGTTACAGCTACCGTTTCGCTCATTGTCGCAGGAAAAATAACACCAAACCAACCTGAAGACCAACCAAATGAAGTTCCAGCAGCACAGAAAATTAATACATTTCTATTATACGCATAACGAACAGCATCAGCAATTTGAGAACTATTTGTAATTCTGCCCAAAGACATACTCGTAACACGAATATCTGAACGATTACCAGCAATTACGTAGGCATCAGAAACACCTTTTGATTCTCTAGAACCTTCAATCAATACATCTTCTGCTGCACGAACTGTAACCAAATTTGCATTGTAAGCAATTCCTGCTGCACTTCCATCTGTACCACGAGAACCACCCAAAACGCCTGTCATTGCAGTTCCGTGTCCACATCCATCATCTGGAGTTTCCGCACTTCCAATCGGAATTCCCCAAAATGTATCACGAGGAAGTGTTACTAATTTTTCTATTGTTCTGCCTTGTGAAAGTCCTTGATTGAGTCCACTTCCATAATTATTTTGTGCAAAACTAGAACCTGTATCAATAATCATAGCTGTAATTCCACTTCCAGAAGCTGTATTCCAAGCCTGTGAAACATTATGAAAAGGATGATTCCAAGAAGCCTTTGAATTTGGAGAGAAAGTAGTATAATCGACTCCATTTACTAATCCATTTTCTGGGTTGCTTCCTCCACAACCACTACTAGAAAGTTCTTTATTGAGCTGCTGACCTTTACTTATGTTTGGTTCGTAGCCCATTGGTTCAGCATAACGAACAAATTCAGAATTACGAAGAAGAGCTAATGTAGTCGGATTTTTGATAACAACATCCAATACAGGAAGTGTATTTTCTTGAAAAGCAATTAATTCTTCACGCTTCAAATCTGGATTTAATTTTCTTTCTGATTCAAAAATCATATCCAAAACATAATTTTTAGCATCATTCCATTCGCCAGTAGCAATATCTATTTTATCAATAATAGTACGAATATCTTTATTTTGACTTTTAGGCTTAAAACCTACTGACAAAACTCCATCAGATTTAGAAAGAGCATTCCAAATAATTTGTT
Source organism: Bernardetia sp. MNP-M8 (assembly GCF_037126285.1). NCBI lineage: Bacteria > Pseudomonadati > Bacteroidota > Cytophagia > Cytophagales > Bernardetiaceae > Bernardetia > Bernardetia sp. MNP-M8. Next base: position 2,778,808 of record NZ_CP147012.1, on the reverse strand, counting down.
CTGACTGTGTGTGCCAATCAAAAGAGCCTTCTTTTTTAACAGTTTGCCAAATGTGATTATCTAAATCAGAACGGTCAATAGTAGCATGTTCAATGGTTTGTTCTACAATAATTTCAGATTCATTCTGACAAGAGAACATCATAAACGCTGCTACAGCTAAAGGAGAATAACGTCGGACAATCGACTTCGAATTAAAAAGGTAAGTTTTCATTTTGTAAAAGGTATTTATATTTGTGTGTTAAGTCAAAAAAAGTTAATTGACTGATTCTAAGAGCAAATATAAAAATATATTTTAAAAAAAGTGATGCAAGCCGAATATTTTTTTAAGTTTTTTTAATTTACCCAAATTTAATATACTTGTAACTACGTATTCATTCTTATTTTTATGCAAAAAAAGAGATTAATAAATTAATCTCAATGGTTCTGTTCTATGTTATTTCAATATAAATTTATGTTTTACTTATGGCTAACATTTTACCTAAAAAGTAAGTTATTCAATCACAAGATTTTTTAATAAATCCACTTTTTAAACTTTTTATTATGCCTATTTCTTCTAGCTCTCAACAAAATCATGTTCCTATCATGGTGGTGGGAAATCATGTTTATCCTAAAAACCCTCCTCATTTATACTCTTCTTCTGATACAGAACAAGGCTATTCACGCAAAAAGAAAGGAGAAAAATTTGTTTATCTAAGTACAAGAGGAAAACCTATAAAAAATAAACAAAAATTAGAAAGAATAGAAAAATTAGGAATTCCTCCAGCATGGAAACAGGTTTGGATTTGTAGAAACAAGAATGGACATCTTCAAGCTGTTGGGAGAGACGAACGCAACAGAAAACAGTCTATTTACCATCCAGATTGGAATGAATATAGAAACAAAACAAAGTTTTTGAAGCTACAAGAATTTGGGTACGCACTTCCATCGCTGCGAAAAGCTATTAAAAAAGATCTTCGTAAAAGAAGTTGGACAAAAGAAAAAGTGGTGGCTTTGGCTATCGAACTTATGCAGGAAGGTTTGCTCAGAATTGGTAGCGACCGTTACCTCAATTCAAATAAAACATACGGACTGACAACTCTTCGCAGAAAACATATAAAGATTGATGAAGAAGCAAGAAATAAAATTTCACTTTGCTACAAAGCTAAAAGTAACAAAACAAGAACAGTAAGTCTTTCAAACAAATCGCTCATCAAAAAACTAAAAGAATGTGCTGCACTCTCAGGACAAGAACTTTTTAGATATAAAGACACAGATAAAAAATGGTATAGAATCAATTCTCATGATGTAAACGAATATTTAGAAAAAACCATGGAACATCATTTTACTGCCAAAACTTTCCGTACTTGGGGAGGAAGTGTTCTGACTTTAGAGCTTTTTGAAGAAGCAAAAAAGGAATTAGAACTCAATCCACGTAAAAAACTAGAAACTGTTTTGGTTAGAAAAGTGGCTCAGAAACTAGGAAATACGGTTTCGATTTGTAGAAATTATTATATTCATCCAGAAGTATTGAGTGAAGTTTTGACAAAATCTACTGAAGAAATAGAACAACAAACAGAAGTATTCTTGGAGGAAAAAGGAAAAGAAAAAACAGAGTTTGCAAAGTCTTTTTCTAGTTTTTTAGATGAATATTCTAAATATGAATTACAGCTTTTAGCTATTTTGGAAAAAGCAGCACAGAAGACATATGAGGAATTATTATAAAATTGAATCTCCTCTTATGTTTATCCAATTTTCTCCATATAATCTTGCAAATACACTTCATCAATTAGTGTATAAACTAAATTTCCTCTATGCGAAACTTGTAATTCCATTACTCCAGCATCAGAAAGAGAATCCAAAATTTCTTTTGTTTCATCAATCGGTGTGTTGGTTTGTAGTGCAACTTGTGTTGGTGTGAGTTGTCCGTTATGCTGAACAGCCAAGTATAAAATATCTAATTGTTTCTTCTGAAAAAGTTCTTTTTTCTGTTGTTTATGAAGACGAACAGTATTGAAACTAGCAGCCGTAGCAACACCTCCAGCACTCAATACACCTATAATTAACTCAATATCGCCTGTAGCGATAAGTTCAGATACTAACGCAACACTAAGAAAAGAAGAAATGCCTCCAGTAATTGCAGAAGCAACTTTGAAAAATTGTTTTTTTAAACCCATAACTATAGTATTTTTTAGAAAACGTAAAGAAGTAAAATGTGATAGTTAAGATACGGTTATTTTTTGGGATAAGATATGAGAAAATTATTTTTTAAAAGATTTTAATGGATTTTTTTCTCAACTAAATTTATTTCTTTTGATACAATCTCCACCAAGGCGTATTCGGACTGTCATGATGTTCGTAGTGATAACCAAAAAAGTAACACGAAATAAATGCCCAAATATGATTTTTTTTCTGACTTCTTGAATGGTGTTTGTTGTCAGGTGCGTGTCTGTGAGGTAAATATGTCCCAAAATAAAAAAGCTGAAACGTAGCCACAACAGAAGGAATCATCCAATAAAAAATAACATTTTCTATCGGAAAAATGAGTTTCAAAACATTATACGTAATCGCCATCAAAACAATCTGAATAATGGTAATGTAGTTTTTGGCAAAATTAAAATACCAAATCCAAAAGTTTCCGTGATGAAAATCAGGGTCTTTGTCTGTTGCTACAAAACGATGATGCTCGTGGTGTTTTTTGAGTAACCTTGGGTAATAATTGAAGGCAAAAAGTCCTGTTGCAATCGTTCCGATGATATTATTTACTTTTGTGTTTTTCGAAACAGTGTGGTGCATTGCATCGTGTGCTGTAATGAAAATCCCTGTATAAAGATGAGTTTGAACAAGAAAAAACAGATAAGTAAGAGGATTATACCAGTTTATTTCATAGCCACTCAGCAAAAAGCCAAGACTAAGAAGCCAAAGCGTAATAACTGTAATTCCGATATATGTTCCTTTTTGATTCATTTTGAAATACTGTAACTGATTAGCGAGTGATTTATATGATTCTTATGATGAAAGGCAGAATGAATACGAAATATTTTTCTTAATTAAAGAGGTTTTTAAGTTTAGATAAGAATGATTTTTTTGTTTTTTTGTTTGGTTCTACAGAATAATTAGGCTGAAAACGAACGCCATTTATTTCTCCTCGTTCAATATTTTCTATACAATATAAAATGTCTTTTTCACTTTCATCTTCTACATGACCGTCTAATAAAATTTCATGAATATTTATATTTCGTAATTCTTTAGGAAGTTTTATATATCCATTAAAATAAAGTTTTAAATGATGAATTTCTGAAAGTTCTAATATCTCCAAAGGAAATTCATCAATGTTTCTATATTCATAAGTTGCCCATTGACCACCTTTTTCTGATGATTTTCTTAATTTTTCTCTTTGAGGAATAATACTCCATTCTATTACAGGACGTAAAGAAAAATCAGTTGCATTCTGTTCTAATCCAAAGAAACCTGCCAGAAATTCTCGTTTTCTATCTTCTGTATGACGTGGGGAAATTATTCTATGAATAAAAGGAACATTGACAATTTGAGGAGGTAAATAATCAATATTATTCAAGCCCATTTCGAATAAATCTTTTTTATATCCATCTTGATAATAAGGAAAAAATCGTATAATCCAACCATCTAATATTCTAGGATTACCATATTCTTCAAGTGTATGTTGTTTGAACATATTCATCCAAAACTCTGTATTTATGATTCCTCCTTTTACAGTTTCCCTTATTTCTTCAAGAATAGGTATTAATTCACTTATCCACCAATCCAATTCATAGGTAGCTAGTTTTTTAGATTTATCTATTACTTTTTGCCAGTCTTCTACTGTTCCCTCTAAGGTAATTTGAGGAATCCCACATACAAAAGTTAAAAACTCATATTTAAAATAAGGCTGAAAAGCATTCAAAACGGTTATCTGACTTACAATTTTTTCAGTTAGTGAAGTCGTGCTAAAATCTGCTGTCAAGTCATTTATCAAATCCTCTCCTACGTATTTGGCTACTTCGCCATTCATTTCATCAATAGACTTTTCCCATTCTGCTTTTAATTCTGTCTTATCTGTAATTAATAAATTATCATTCTGAATCACTAATTCCTTTTTTCCTTCAAAATCTACAAATAAATGACGTAGTTTTTCAGCATTTACTTCTACGTGCTTCGAAAAACCTTGACAAATCAATAACCAAATCATATCAGGCGATAAAACAAAAGGACGATGCTCGGCATAGGCAACCTGCATTCCCTTCAAAAAAGAGTGCGTTCCAAAACTAACAAACTCTTTCCCATCAGCAGAACCAATAATCGTTTCTTCTGAAAACTGCTTACTAATCTGCTCAAAAGAAATTTCTTTTAATGGCTTTGTAGCTCGTTTTAGTTTTTGCACTTCGAAGGTTATGGAGGCTTTTTTTGTCATTTTCTGTGTTACTTAATTGAAAAAACTAAGGTTTATATTTTGCTAAATCTATATAGTGTAATTTTGGCAAATAGCTATTTCGTAAATGATCGAAATCTTTATCAGTTGTAAGCAATTCAATATCATAAACCGAAGCTGTTGCTGCTATCCATAAATCATTTTTGCCCATGTTTTTAGATGAAAAAGATGTAGGAGTGTTGGCTAACCTTCCTTGACTATATGCATCTATCTCTGCATATTTGTCTATAATTTCTTGTGTGTTAATGTCTGTAATTAAGAAATCCTCCAATACTTTCACTAGGTTTTTCAATCTTGTTTCTCCCTAGTTATTTTGCTTTGCAATAGATTTTAACTCTCCTAAAGTTACTACTGAGATAAGTAAATTATTTTTGGGTTGCAAGATTTGTAAATCTGCCTCAATTTGTCTAGCTATGATATTATCTCTAAGATAAATCAAAACTACATTTGTATCTAAAAAATAATTCATTTTTTCAGCATTTCTAAAAGTTCTTCTAAAGGCTCTTCTAGCTGTAATTGAGAAACTTTATTGTAAAATCTTTCTTTATTTATTGATTTATGATTTTGTAAAATAATCATTTCTTCAATAGAAGGTGTTTTTTTAATAGGACGAACGGCATTCCAAAAAGACTCTTTTTCCTCGTTTTTTATGCTAACAAAAGTTCTTACTTGACTTTCTATTTTTTCTAAAAATGACTGACTTTCTAAATTCATTATTTGCTGAATCAGTCTCAATTTTACTGTATCTAAGTTCATCATAATAAAAAATATTTATTGAAAGATTGTATTAATTACTGTTTACTGATTTCACTTCTTCAAATTGCACATACTCTCCTATATTATCAAAGTCATATTTTTTACCTTCTTGATTGGAGTGAATGTTTTTTGTTGGAGGAGTTTCGATTCTAATTTCTCCTTCTGGACGAATATCGTTTTGTGTGTCGTACTGCTTTTGGGCTTGTTTCTGAACTTTTCGTAATAAGATTTTAGCCAAAAACTGCATTATTTTACCAGAAAAGGCATACAATACATAAAGAATAACAGCCGAAATGATAAGGAATTTCAGTAACATAATGATTAATGTTTAATTATTAATGATAAATGGAATTACAAAAATATCAATGAAGTAATTAAGTTTATAAAACTATCCTATTAAAAGTCTGTAAATAAGTGTTTTGTTTTGAGAATTACTCTTTTTTCTAATTCAATATTTTTCTACAAAAATCTATAATTTGTGAAGTTGCACCTGTATTCTGAATTACGTATTCTCGTGTGATTTCGTTAATCTGTTCTCTAAAATAATAGTCTTTAAAAAGTTTTTTTAATAAACTTTCCAATTCTTTTTCATTTGAAACCGAAAAAGCTCCTTTTTTAGCTAATAAATCAATCGCTTCTTGAAACTTCTGATAGTTTTTATTTCCAAAAATAATAGGCATTCCAAAAGTTGCAGCTTCTAAAATATTATGCAAACCTTTTCCGAATGCGCCACCAATATATGCCACATCGCCATAACTATAAATGGAAGATAAAAGACCAATATTATCGATGAGCAGTAAGTCAGCTTGTTGTAAATTTTGGAGACTTTTTTTGTCGTTCAAATTTACTTTTGAGTAACGTTCTATTTTAAGATAATCAAATGCTTTTTCTAATTGTCGAAGGTCTGATTCTCCAATCTGATGGGATGCAATAGCTAGTTTTACTTTAGTGTTGTCTTCTGTTATATCTTTATTACTTTCTCTAAATTTTTGAAATGCAGGAGCAAGAACTTCAATATCTTCTTGCCACGAACTTCCCACAACGAGCAATTTACTTTGTCCAATAAAATTTTCTAAAATTGGTAATTCTTTTCTTTGAGCCACAATATGAGATACTCTATCAAAACGAGTATCGCCTGTAATGCTTACAGTTGAAATATTTATACTGTTCAATAATTTTTTTGAATGCTCATTTTGTACAAAAAAATGGGTGAAACGCTCTAACATTTTCACAGAAAAATCACTTTCTTTTCCTTGTTTTGCTTTGTTATTTCCTTTAAAAAAATGTTGGTCTTCTCTAAAAATTGTTGAAACTGAAAAAAGAGGAATTTTACGTTTCCAAGTTTCTTCAATGAAATGATGCCAAAATTCATACTTTATAAAAAAGACAACTCTTGGTTTTACTGTTTCAATAAAAAACTCAGCATTTTTTTGTGTATCTAATGGCAGATACATAATTACATCAGCTTTATCGTAGTTTTTACGAATTTCGTAACCACTTGGAGAAAAGAAAGTAAGAAGAATTTTATAATGAGGATATTCTTCTTTGAAGGCTTCTATAACAGGTCTTCCTTGTTCGAACTCGCCCAAAGAAGCACAATGAAACCACGCCACAGGCTGCTTAATTTTTTTAAATTTTGCTTGCAGTTCTGTTTTCCAATTTTTCCGTCCTTCTTTAAACAAATTTGCTTTTTGGTGGAAAGGAGCAGCTATTTTAATTCCCTGCCAATATCCCCACAAAGACGCATCATAAAGCCAACTTTTCATTCGAAATTCTTTATTCCAAACCTATAAGGTTTTTAAAAACCTTATAGGTTTAAATTTATTCTTTATACTTTCAAAAAACTTTCAATTTCTGTTATTAATTCTGGAATTGCTTCTAAATTAAGTGTATGTCCTTTTTTAGATAACAATTTAAAAATTGCATTTGGAAGCGCATCTACAATATTTTGTCCCATTTGAGGGGTTGTCAGAATATCTTGCGAACCATGAATTACTTTTACTTGAACGGTTACAGATTTTAAATCTTCTCTATAATCGCCACTATTTTCAGTAGCATCCATTAATTTCATCAACGAATCTGAACTAATTTTATTGAGTAATCGTGCATTCTGAATATCTTGAATTGGAATAAGTGGACTAAAGAAATAGTCTTGTCCCAAAACAGCAGGCAACATCACATCAAGCATCAGTTCATAACCACCCGACAAAAGCGCACGTCTCCAACTTGTTCCTATAAAATCAAAATAAGGAGTTCGGTTTGCAAAGGTAGAAAGTAAAACGGCTTTTTCAATAGTTGTAGGATAATTAACCAAAAGTCGCATCGCCACAGCACCACCATACGAAATTCCAACAGGAACAATTCGTTTGGCATTTATTTTCTCTAAAACTTGATTTACATCAGCAGCATGCTGTTCAAAACTTCTGTATTCACCTTTTTGGTCAGACTGTCCTTGAAAAATTTGGTCTATCAAAACGATATTAAACTGATTTTTCAAAACTTGCACAATCGGAAACCAAGAAAGTGTAGATTGAGAAAGACCATTTAGAAAAACAAGTGTGTATTTACTATCATCTATAAAATGATGTTCATAATAAATAGAAAGACCGTCTGGGAGTTTTAATTTCATTGTTTTTGTTTGTATCACAGACTTCCTAGTCTGTGTGTATAAATGAGCATTTTATTTTTGTTCAGACAAGATGTCTGAACTACTTTATCCTTCCATTTTACCAAAAAAATAATTTCCTGTTGCATTTTTATCATTCGAAAGATAAAATTCTCTAAAACAAAAAATAACTTCTAAATGAGAAAGATAACCATCATTATTTGCATCCATTTTTGAAAATGCTTCTTCAGCATACTCTTGGTTTTGTTTGCAAAGGCTGTAAAAGTGTGTAAATTCTTTCTTATCCCAACGTTTATCTTTATCTAAATCTATCAAATGAAACAAACTTTCGATAAAAGGATAGACATAACGCTGATAGGAAGACGAATCTGCAATCAGAACTTCATGAACTTCTACAAACTCCTCTAAGCTAATTTTGCCATCACCATTTTCATCAGCTGCATCAATGAGTTGTTTCCAAAAACGATGAAACATTTGTTGCAGACGCTTTTGATGTGCTTGTTCATTTTCATCTTCCGAAATAGCCAAATTATCAACAATTTGATCCAATTCTTTGGGTTCGATAAAACCATCTTCATTTCTATCAAAGAAATGAAATAAATGAGTCATTTTCTTTTTTTGGAAATTAGTAAGCATAATTATTTGAATTGAAAATGGATAACTAACAATGAATAATGAAAATTACAGATATTCTTTAAACTAAGCAAAAGCTAAGATAAAATAATATATCTTCAATTATCCATTTTCAATTCTAAATCTATCAATTATTTCACCTTTTTTACCCAAGCTACGAATTTCTGCATTTCTTCGGTTTCCATTAGCTTTTCTTTAGTATTATAGGTTTCACCTAGTGTTTTTTCATCCCAAAATTTATGAATAGTAGAATGACATTGTCTGCATACTCTGATTCCTCGTTTTTTCATCTCTTCTTTTCCAAATTTTCTCAAAAAATTCTTTCTACGGTGCATTTTTCTAGGAATTAGATGATGAAAACCAAGTCTTTTCTCACGCTCGCACAAAGCACATTTTTCTACTTCTTCGTTTTGTTCTAAATTTGGATATTTTGAATAATCTATTTCGTAATCTTCCATAATATTTTATAGTTTTGCGAAAGCTAAAGCATTCGGTACATTTTTTTCGCACCTTAAAAGGTACACTACATAAATGCTAAACGTTTATTTTTTGTTTGAGGTTCTTTTTTGACTTATTTTTGAACTATCCTTAATTAAAATAAAAAATACTTATGGAAAGAATATACACTTCACCTTTCTACACAATTGATTGGATTGCCTCAGACACAATGTTTGAGTTTCATTTTATTGACACTACAAATATGTCATGGAAAGACTTTCAAAAAGAACTGCTCCTACAAGTCAAATTTGCCCACAAGTATCAACCAAAGTATTTCTTTTTTGATACTCAAAATTTCGATTTTACTATTGCACCTGACATGCAAGATTGGATTGATACTAATATATTTGCTGAATTTGTAAAAGCAGGAGTTGTAAAATATGCTTATATGGTAAGCAAAGAATTGATTTCTCAATTATCTATAGAATTGCTGATGGATGAAAATGTAGGTAAATATTTTAAAACCGAGTATTTTACTAGCGAAGAGGAAGCAAAAAAATGGCTATTGTCATAGTTGAATAATAACATTCCATTTGTGGAAAGGTTTCTTTTTTGCCTATTTTTGTGATACTACAACTGGCTCAAATATCGATGCTTGAACCAGTTGTAACTCTAAAGGCAGACATTTTTTATACTAACCTACACACTTCAATATGACAACTATTCCAACCTCTAAAAATCCTGTTGATAATTCTATCAATCATTTACAAAACAAAAAAATACTCTTAGGTGTCTGTGGAAGTATTTCAGCTTATAAATCGGCTCTTTTGGTGCGCCTTTTGGTCAAACAAGGCTGTGAAGTACAGGTCATTATGACAAAATCGGCATCTGATTTTATTACGCCTCTTACCCTTGCTACGCTTTCAAAAAAACCTGTTTTAATTGATTTTATAAAAAACAAAGAAGGAGTTTGGAATAATCATGTTGATTTAGGACTTTGGGCAGATGCTTTTATTATTGCTCCAGCTTCTGAAAATACGATTGCAAAACTAGCGAATGGACTTTGTGATAATTTGCTTTCTGCGACGTATTTATCGGCTCGTTGTCCTGTTTTTGTTGCCCCTGCCATGGATTTGGATATGTATCAACATCCTTCTACACTTAGAAATTTAGAATATCTAAAAAGCTATGGAAATATTTTGATTGAAGCCACTCATGGCGAACTTGCAAGTGGACTTATAGGACAAGGAAGGCTAGAAGAACCTGAGAATATTGTTTCTTTCTTAAATGAGTTCTTTGAAAATTATCAAGAAAAAGAAACCGTTATAAAAGAATTTGAACCTCCTTATTTACCTTTACAAGGAAAAAAAATTACCCTTACAGCAGGTGCAACTCGTGAAGCCATCGACCCAGTTCGTTACTTGACCAACCATTCTACTGGCAAAATGGGGTATGCTATTGCAGAGGGAGCTCAAAAATTAGGTGCAGAAGTTACACTTATTTCTACCTCAACGCTTGACAACCCAAAAGATGTAAATGTTGTGAAAATTGGTTCGGCTGATGAAATGCTTTTGGCAGTCGAAACGGTTTTTCAAGAAACCGATATTTTTATTTTTGCTGCTGCCGTTGCCGATTATCGTCCTTTAGAAGTTGCTACTCAAAAAATAAAAAAAGAAGAAGGAATTGATAAAATGGTAATCGAACTTACCAAAAATCCAGATATTGCAGCTACTATTGGAGCAAAAAAACAAAGCAGTCAGTTTTTGGTAGGATTTGCACTTGAGACAAATAATGAATTAGAAAATGCTCAATCCAAACTCAAAAAGAAAAATTTGGATATGATTGTTCTTAATTCTTTGCAAGAAAAAGGCGCAGGTTTTGGACACGACACCAACAAAATCAGTATTATTGATTCAAAAGGAAAAACAGATTTTGAATTAAAATCTAAAACAGAAGTCGCACAAGATATTTTGAAAACGATTATTGAAAAACTAGATTTAAGGAAAAATCCTGTTTTAGAAGAACCACAGGTAAAAGAAGAAACTCAAAACCCAATTCCTCACAAGAAATTTGAGATAAATAAAGAGGAGGAGTTTTAAGAAGCCCAAAATACCATATCTAAAAAACAGAAAAGTAGAGACAAGTCAAGCCTTGTCTCTACAATTATTGTTTATTTGCAATTAATTATCCACCAACACGATTACTTTCATCTTCTGCACCAGTTTTTCTTTTGCGAGCCGATTTTACTTGATTATTTCCAAAGTTATAACTCAAGTTTACTCTAATCTGACGGCTTTCCCAGCCTCCTCCTCCTTGAATCAAGACATCTCCAAACTGCGTATCTCCACGCCAAGGCGAAGTAAAAAACACATCACTCATAGACATTCTGAAAGAGAGTTTGTCTTCCAAAAAGCTCTTCTGAATAGCCAAATCCATTGCTCCCAAACTTTTTGTCTGATACGTTCCTCCCCAAACAGAAGGTGAATTGTACCAACCCGAAACTTCAAATTTATAGCCTTTTGGCAATGAAAATGAGTTTTGTCCATAGAAATTAAGTGTACTTTGAGAAATAGAAACAAATTCATCTGTCTTTCCTTTATATGAACTGTTATAAGCATTTACACTTATAAAAGCATTCCACCATTTATTTATTTCAAAAGGATAGCTCAAATTAAAACTCCATGTTTCTTGTGTTGCAATATTTTGTTCTTGAATTACACTTCTGCGCTCGTCTCTTGAGGTTGTTACTTGTCCAAAAAAATCATTAATATAACTATAACTTATAGATGTATTTAATGTGTATTTGTAAGTATGTGAAAATTTAATGTTGTCTGTATATTGAGGTTGTAAAAAGGCATTTCCTTTTCTCAAAGTCAGTTCATCTAATTGCTGTTCAAACGGATTCAAGTTTTGATAATTTGGTCGTTCTATTCTTCGGCTATATGTCAAACCAAAAGAGTTATTTTTATTAGCAGTATAGGTAAATCCTCCACTAGGGAAAAGATTTAGATAATCTCGTTTGACTCTTTCGTTGTTTTCATCTTGTGTACTATTGAGTTTTCCATCTGATTTTGTATGTTCGGCACGTAAGCCAAATTGAACATTCATTTTTTTCCATCTTCTATTATAATTGAAATAAGCTGCATTGACAATTTCTTCATAAATGAAATTATTACTCTTATTTTCATTTAAAACTCTAACTCCATCTGTTTCGTCATAAAAATCAAATGTATTGTCTGTGTTTACCATTGAAGTTTTGATTCCAATTCCCAATTTTCCTTTCAAGAAGTTTTGTTCATAGTCTGTCTTAAAAGTAAAAATATCAATCGTAACAGGCATTACCATTTCATAAACCAAACTAGAAAGCAACGTTTGTTCATTTCCATCATAATAAAGATTTGGTTGATAGGTTTTTCCATCATTTTTGTACTGTCCATAATCTACATCTACATTAAAAGTATGTCCTGTGGTGTCTTCATAGCGATAGTTTAGGTTTCCAAGTAGATTATAAAAATCTCTTTGATTCAAACTTTCGGCTACCAAAACCTGTGAAACTTCCTTTGTTGTTTGACTGCTAATAGGAGTTCTTGTTTTGTTATCAAAATCCATATTACTAAAATTACCATTGAGCAAAACACCAAATGTACTTTTGCTACTTGCAAAAATATCTGTACCTAATTTTATATTATGGCTGCTTTCATCGATTATACCTTCCGAACGAGCATCAAAAATAAGGTTGTTTTGTGTTCTGTAAAGATTAAGAAAACGTCCTGTTTCTCCAAAACGATTGCTATAAGTAAGAAATGTATTTGTTTTTTTAGTACGATTATTCAATGAAAGCGAACTATTATAACGCTGATTGTCCCAAACTGAATAACCCAAACTTACCGTTCCATTTGTTCCAAAGTTTTTATTTTTTTTGAGTTTAATATTCAAAATACCTGCACTTCCTGCTGCATCATATTTTGAAGAAGGTTGAGTAATAATTTCTATACTTTCAATATCAGAAGCCTGTAAAGTGTTGAGATAATTAGTCAAATCCTCACCTTGCAAAACTGAGCGTTTGCCATCAATATATACCTGAATACCACTTTTTCCTTCTACAATAATTCCATTATTATTATCCAAAATTACACCTGGAGCTTTTCTCAAAACTTCTAAACCTGAGCTTCCAGATGCAGCGATTGTTCCCTCCACATTAAAAACAGTTTTATCAGCCAAAACTTCTACCATTGGCTTTTTGGCAGTAATTTCAACAGCATCTAGTACATTATTACTTTGAATAACAAATTTATTTATATTAATTTCTTTAGCAGAATTTTCAGTAACTGAAATAGTGTTAGAAGTAAATTTTTGATAACCTACGCTGGTTACGATGACAAAATAATCTCCATTTCTGACATCGACAAATCTAAAATTCCCATCTGCATCAGCTACAGAGGCTTTGGCAAGAGAAGAGTCAGAAACATTCATCAGTCCGACGGCTGCAAATGAAACTGCTTCTCCATTATCAGATTCTGCTGTTCCTGTGATAGAATGAGAATTAGTTTGAGCAAAAGCAGAAAATGAAGATGAAGATAAAAATAATAATACTAATAAAGATAATTTGAAAGAAGAGGTAAGTAAGTTTCCCATAATTTGATTCTGAATAATTAAAAAGTAGTTAGATTGAAATATTTGAGCTAATAGTTTAAAAAGACAGTAAGATATTACTCAGGTTGCAAGGCTTTAGGTTTTTTTGTGAAAAGGAAGTAGTTTGTTAATATTTATTAGGAAAACGAGAAGTTGAAGTCTTATCAAAAAAATACTGCAATCTATTTTGTAAATTTGTTATTATAAAAGTTGATATTGTGTTGATTTTGAAGAAAAATTATAGGTATGTGGAAGTCTAGCCCATTTCTTTTTTGGATACTAATTTCTTGTCTTTTTTGTGTTTCACAAAAAATACAGGCGCAAGACTATGACCTTGCTTACCAACATATCACCACAGAAAATGGTCTTTCAAATAATTTTGTAACTATGATGATTCAAGACCAAAAAGGATTTATTTGGCTTGGAACACAAGAAGGACTAAATAAATATGATGGTTATGCTTTCAAGATTTATAAATCAAATTCAGAAACAAAATATCATCTTAACAGCAATCATATTACTTTCCTAGCAGAAGATGCCGAAAAAAATATACTATGGATAGGAACAACTACAGGACTTAGCAAACTACATACGCAAAAAGATACGATTGAAAATGTATCTTTCTTTGATAAACATTTGGTCAATTATGTTTCTATTGATGAGAATAAAAATGTTTGGGTAGCAACTGATAAAGGTGTTTTCAAGAAAGAAACGACTACTCAAAACTGGCAAAACTGTTCCTTCAACTTGGATACTAATCAAAATTTTATCTTTATTGAAGAGAAATTAATTAATGGAAAGAATACATTTATTTTAGTTGCTGTAACAAAACAGATAAGCTATATCAATCATTTATTTTCATTGAATGAACAGAAAAAAGAGTGGGAGAAGATTATCAAAACGCCTAATTATCTTCAATACATAGATGAAAATGGAAAAATTTGGACTTCTTATAAAGATGAATCCTTTTTCGATACCTATAGTGAAATTTATAATCCTGCTTATAAAATAGATTCAGTGTATGTAGAAAAACCCAAATCCACAAAATATACTCATCCTTTTACTGGAATAGTCAATGAATTTACTACAGAAAAAAAGGCTAAAAAAATATGGTTTGGAGATACAGGAGGACTTATTCTTGTAGATTTAGAAACCAAAAAATTTGAGGCGTGGTATTATTGGAAGCATTTCTCAAAAGGACGAGATAGATATACAGTAGAAATGATTTTTAAAGACAAATCAAAAAATTACTGGGTCTGTACACAAGGAACAGGAGTATTTTTATTTGCAAATTATACACTCAATAATTTTCGCACCTATAAGTATGATCAAACACCTGAAAAAGCACTTAGCCAGCCTAGTACACGAGCTATTTATCAAGACCCTGTTACTAAAGATATGTGGATAGGCACATACAGCAACAAAAACACAGTTGATATTTTCTTGCGAGATTCTATCAAAAAGACGCTTTTTATAAATAGTTATGTTCATTTAATTAAAGAAGACTCTACTCATAAAAATATTCTTTGGTTTGCTACTTCTTCAGGGCTTAGAAAAATAGATAAAGAAAAATTTGAGGTTTTGGAAAGTTATAGAATGGATAACACCCTCTTGAATGATATATTACCTCTCAATGATTCGACTTTATGGATAGCAAATCACTATAATTTATATCATTTCAATCCAAGTACAAAAAAAATTATTTCTTACCCTCATCTAAAAGATATTACTCATTTATGTAAGACTAAAAATGAAGCGATTTGGGTAGGTTCTCAAAGTAAAGGAATTGGTTTTTTGGGTTATTCAAATGAATTAAATTCAGAAAATGCCAAAACAATAACGATTGATTATTACAACCCAAATAAAAACAAAGAAAATACAGTTTGTTATGTAAAATGTATTCTTCAAAGTAGTAGCGAACCAACTATTTTTTGGATAGCCACCACAACAGGTTTTTATAAATTTGATAGTAAAAAAAGACAATTTTTAGAACATTATACCGAAAAAAAAGGACTGCCCAATAATATTGTTTATACTATTTTAGAAGATAGTGAAGAAAATTTGTGGGGAAGCACAAATCATGGAATTTTCAAGTTTAATCCCAAGACAAAAATCTTTACCAACTTTGACAAACAAGATGGTTTGCAAGACAATGAATTTAATACCTTTTCTTATTTTAAGAGTAAAGAAGGAGAGTTGTTTTTTGGTGGAATAAACGGGGTAAATGCTTTTTTTCCAAAAAAAATGAAGAAAAATGAGTTTGTACCTCCTCTTCACCTGACCAGTTTCGAAAAACTAGGCAAAAAAATAAATTTTGATACACCTATTTCAGAGCTTCAAGAAATTTCTTTTGAACAAGAAGAGGCTAAAATGCTTACTTTTCATTTTGCTGCTCTGAGTTTTTATCAAAGTAGAAAGAATCAATATGCTTACAAAATTGAACCTATTCAAAAAGAATGGATCGAATTAGGTACAAAAAATGAACTTACCCTGACCAATTTAGCAGCAGGAAATTACACACTTTACATAAAAGGTTCAAATAATCATGGTATTTGGAACGAAAAAGGCATTCAGTTAAAGATAAAAATTATTCCTCCTTTTTACCAAACACTTTGGTTTCAAACTTTACTTATCTGTATATTTTTGGCTAGTGTTTATTTTTATTACAAATTAAAGGTAAGACAATCTAAAAAAAGAGCTATTTTCCTAGAAAATCAAGTAGAAGAAAGAACTCATGAAATTTTGTTACAAGCAGAAGAATTACAGATTACCAACGAGAGACTTAAAGAACTAGACCATTTTAAGGAAAAAACAACAAATATGCTCGTTCATGATTTAAAAAATCCTTTGGGAACAATCATTTATGAAGCAAAAAATAACATTCCGATAAGAAAAGCGAGTCAGAGAATGATGAATTTATTGATGGCTTTATTAGATTCCCAAAAAATACAATCTCCACAATTTCAACTGCATTTGGAAAAAACAAATTTTGATTCTATTTTAAATAATGTTGTTGAAGAAGTTGAAGTATTTTTGATGGAAAGAGAAATACAAATTATTTATGAAGAAAATTCTATTTTTTGGCTACAAGTTGATAAAGATTTGATTGAGCGAGTTCTTGTAAATTTGCTTACCAATGCAATTAAATATAGTTCGAAACGCTCTTTTATTAAAATTTCTATTAAAGAAAATCAATCTAATTTTGCTCAAATAACTGTTACAGATACTGGTTTAGGAATAGAAAAACATCAATTAGATACTATTTTTGATTCATACACACAAGTTAATGCACAAAAAGTAGGAAGTATTTCCTCTACAGGTTTGGGACTTTCATTTTGTAAACTTGCTGTGGAAGCTCACACAAAAGAATTTGAAAACACACTACAAAACGATAGAACAATTTGGGTAGAATCTGTGCCAAATATTGAAACAAGTTTCCATTTTATTGTTCCTCTTTTAGAGATAGAAATATTAAAGTTCAATCAAGAAAACAAATTAGAATTTCTATCAAATGAAAGCAAAAACAAAACATTTTCTAACAGCAATTCGTATCAATTCTCTGAAACTGAAATCAATTATTTACAACCTTTTATCAAAGAATTAAAAAATTTAGAAGTCTATCAAGCTACTCAAATCCGAAGCATTTTGAATTCCCTAAATGATGAAAATACAAAAATTTCAGAATGGAAAGAAGAAATTCAAGAAGTTCTTTACCGAGTAGATGAAGATGAATATCAAAAATTATTAAACTTAACTATAACGCCTTAGGAATATAAAATGAATAAATTTACATTTTTTAAATTCACTTATTACTAAACGGGGTTAAAACCCTGTTCAATTAAAAAATTACCTTCTATTTTTTTATAAGGATATTTTTCAAAAATAGGCTATGAATTATAAATTGGACAGGGTTTTAACCCTGTTTTTATAGATTACTAAAAATGTAAGTTTATTTTTTTAGTGTTCTTAGGGTTTGAATTTAAAAACTTACTCTTTTGACTACTACTTATACTATCCTAGTCGCTGACGACACTGAAGAAAATCTAAAACTTATTACTGAATATTTAGAACAAGATGCTAAAGAAAGTCAAGATACAAATAGACTTTCTTTTAATTATCAAATTCTACTTGCACCAAATGGTGAAATAGCCTTCAAAATTGCTCAAAAAACAGAAATTGACTTACTCATTACTGACTGGGAAATGCCCAAAATGAATGGTTTAGAACTTATTTCTGCTTTTCAATCGAATAGAAAATTACGTAAAGTTCCTATTATAATGGTAACAGGAATGTATATTGAATCTCAGAACCTCAAACTTGCTTTAGAAAAAGGTGCTATAGACTTTATTAGCAAACCAATTGCTCAGATGGAACTTGTGGCACGAGTGCGTTCTGCTATTAAGTTACAAGAATCTTTCAAAATCATTGAAGAGCAAAAGAATAAAGAACTTAGTGCAAAAATTTTACACGTCCAAAGGCAAAATGAAATTTTAGTAGAAATTGATAATCAGTTTGGAGAGCTTTTAAAAAAAATAAGAAAAGAACAACTACAAAAAGAGGAAAAGGAAAATAGTTTATACATAGATTTTTCTAGCTATTTGAGTGAATTACAAAACATAAAAAAAACACTTAAAAAAAATATAGATACTGAACATGACTGGGAAAATTTTCAGCTTCGAATGCAACAAAATCACCCTGAGTTTGTACAAAAACTGGCTGTTTATCAAGATTTAAAACCTCACGAATTGCGTTTTTTGACTTATCTTTATATTCGAATGAGTGATAAAGAAATTGCTAGAATCTTAAATATCAACTATCAAAGCGTAAGGGCTTACAAATCAAGAGTAAAGAAAAAACTAGATATTGAAGAAGGAATTTCTTTGAATGATTGGATAGTTAGTCTTTAGAATTATAAATATTAAATACTTTTTAAAAAATGGAAGAAATAACCACATTTGAAAATCTCTCTTTAATAGATTACAGAGCTTTTAGAGATGCAATAGTATATAGAGAAATGACTCTTGTTGGAGAAGAATATATCAACAGAGATATACGTATTTATGGTGTAGAGTATATAAATACAATTCCACATTTTGAAAAAAAAACTATACAGTTATCGTTTAAAGAAGGAAAACTAAAAAATGTCTATACATTTACTTGTGGCAAAAAAAAATATACTATTGTAGGTACTCAACACGAAATTTCTCATAATAAATTAGGCATGGGCGATTCTGGACTAAAAACTCTACCTTACTTTGACCAAAGTGAAACTATTAATATTATGATGAATCAAATGGAGAAGCTAAATTTGGAACTAGAAAAATATAAAAATAAAGCTGACGAAGATAGGGTTTAGGAATTCATTATAATAGATAAACTTAACTTTGCTACAAAAGCAAATATTACAATTATGGAAATAGAATACATAATTAATATTAAATCAGTTTTAAATGAATTAAAATCTCTTGAAACTGCTGATTTAAGTTTTGAAGATTTTCATAATAAGTTCAGTTTTTCTAATTTTTTAGATGGATTTGGCGATTCAAAAATTCTTTTTTGGGATAATGAAAATAAAGAAAATTCTTTACTTTTCAAGGGAAGTATTTTAAGTTTCTGTTATCAATCTTATGTAGCTTGGAAAGATTTAAAAAGTAAAAAATCAGAAAAAGTGTGGTGTTGTGGAAATGAACAAGGAGATTTTAGCATAGAATATTATTTAGATAATGAAAAAATATATTGTAAAACTCATAATCATACTTACATTTATTTACAAACTTCATTTCATAAGAGTTTAAAAGATTTGATTAATAAGTTAATAAAGGAATTACCTTTTTATTATCCCAACATAGAGAAAAGTATTTATTTCAGTAAATTCAAATATGATTTATGTTAGATTCTTAATTAAAGGTTATGGTTATTTTTGTATAACAGTCTGGAAGACTGTTGAATTTGATAAAATACTGTTTTTGATGTTCAGACTTCCAGTCTGAACTACCTTAATAAAAATCATGATAAGGTTTATTATTTTAATACCAAGATAGAATAAAATTTTAAAAATTGATTTTTGCTTTAACCCAAATAAAAAACAACATATTTCAAAACCTGCTAATCGAATTGGCATTTTTATCTAAAAATATGTATTTTTGGTAAAAAATATGTATGTTCAGTTCCTCAGAACTGAATCAATCAGAAAAAATTAGAATACAAAATATAAATCCCATACAAAAATGAATTATTGGTTTCTCTGCAAAGTCAGTTATACAAAAGAATTAGAAGATGGAACGGTAAAGCGCATGAAAGATAATTATCTGACTGACGCAACCACACTCACAGAAGCAGAAGCACGTATGCACGAAGAAGTGGGTCGTTCGATGCGAGGAGAATTTTCGGTGGCAGCAGCCAACAGAATGAACTTTGTAGATGTTTTTACCTATCCAAATGTTGATAATTACTACAAATGCAAAATCCGTTATGTAACCATTGATGAAGCAAAAGGAAAAGAGCGTGAAGTAAAAAATCAAGTTTTGATTGCTGCTGATGACTTGTTAGATGCTCATACACGTCTTACAAAAGAATTTTCGTCGATGCTCGTTCCTTATGAAATCATTGAGATTATCAAAACTCCTTTAGTGGAAGTTTTCCGTTATAAGTCACCTGACGAAAGAGTTACGCCAAATCTTCGTCCTATTTCAGAAATTGAAGAGATAGAAGATTAAATGTAGATTATACTTTAGGATGATTAAAACGTACCGAATGCTTTAGCTTTCGAATAAAAAAGCTGCAAAAGTAAAATTTGCAGCTTTTTTTGTGGTATTTATTTTGACAGACAAATTTCTGTTTCAAATCCTTTTGTGGTAAAAATTCGTAAATTAAAAATGTGCTAATTTTATAAAAAATCATCTACTCCATTCTATAATGATAACTTTAATGCCTAAAAATAATTTTATAGTCAAAACTGTATTTCTAGCTTTCTTCTTTTCGGCTTTCATTTCTACTTCTTTTAGCCAAAGTCCAGAAGACATTTATAATCAATATAAAAAAGAATTTCCTGATAAAATGGGTGTTTTATTAGAGAAAAATGATGAAATAACGATTGATTTTGAAGGCGATACAGTTTCCATTTTACACACCGAATATGAAGATTTATTATTTCTGACCGACAGAGCAACAGGATTAGCTTCTCAAAAAGCGTATGAATCTTATTTTTCTAAAATTGAAAATATTGATGCAGTTACACTTGTTCCAAATGGAAAACGCTACAAAAAAATGAAAGTAGAATATTTCAAAAAAGAAAAAGAGTCTTCTTCTGGAATATTTTATGATGATTTGGAATCTACAAACTTTATCATGCCTAATGTTTCTCCACAGGCTCGCACACAGGTTTCGATTACACAGAATATCAAAGACCCACGTTTTTTGAGTTCGTTTTATTTGGATAGTTATGTTCCAATAAAATCAGCAAAACTGACTTTGAAAGTCAATAAAAATATAGAGATTAATTACAAATTATTCAACACAGAAGATATAAAACTAGATTTTAATAAGACTGAAAAAGGAAATTATGTTATTTATGAGTGGACTGCAAAAAACTTAAAAGATTTTAAAGCAGAAGATAATGCACCACGAAGAAATTATTTTTCCCCTCATATTGTCTATTATGTAACTCAAATAAATTATCCAAATCGTACTCAAAAAATAGCTAAAAGCGTAGCAGATTTGTATGATTGGTATTCTAATTTGTCTTGTAAAGTAAATTTAGAAGATGATGCAGAATTATTTAAAACTGTAACAGAGCTTACAAAAGGCGTGACAGAGGAACAAGAGAAAGTGAAAAATATTTTTTATTGGGTTCAAGATAATATCAAGTATATTGCTTTTGAGGATGGAATGCAAGGTTTTATTCCTAGCGAGGCGAGTTTTGTCTATGCAAAACGTTATGGAGATTGTAAGGGAATGTCTTCTATCATCCATAAAATGCTCAATATGGCAGGAATTGAGAATACTTATTTGACTTGGATTGGTTCAAGAAGTTTACCTTATAAATACTCTGAAATTCCTACTCCAATTGTGGATAATCACATGATTGTGACATATCAACCAACAGAAGGCGAATTTATTTTTCTTGATGCGACAGACTCTTATTCTCCTTTTGGTTTTCCTTCTTCGATGATACAAGGAAAGGAAGCACTTTTAGGAATGGGAAGAGAAAAGCATAAAGTTGCATTAGTTCCAATTATTGATAAAGAAAAGAACTATTCAAAAGAATCTGTTTCGCTTTCTATTTCAGATAAAAATTTAGTTGGAAAAGGTCAGTATTCAGCAGAAGGTTATCCAAAAGGCTACATGACACATTATATAGACGGACTTTCGAAGGAAAATGAAAAAATCTATATGAATCGTTATTTTACAAAAGGAAATAATAAGTTTTTTGTAGATGATTACAAAATCAATAATCTAAACGAAAAAGACGAAGCTCTAAAGATTGAATATGATTTCAGAATTGAAGATTATGCAAAGTTTGTAGGCGATGAAATTTATATTAATATGAATATGGAAAAAGCCTTTAGTAATGATGAAATAGAAAAAGATAGAAAATCGCCTATTGAAAATGACTATCTTTTTAAGGCCAATAATGACATTTTTTTACAAATTCCTGAAGGATATGAAATAGAATATTTGCCAGAAAATAGTGATTTCAATAACGATTTATTTGGTTATAACATCGAATACAAAAAAGAAGGTAACAAAATAAAATTTACTCATAATTACTACAAAAATTATTTACTATTGAATAATGAGAGTTTTGAGGATTGGAACAAAATGATAAAAGAAGTAAATAAAGCCTATCGTGAGGTTATTATTTTGAAGAAGAAGTAGTTTTTTAGATTTGAGTTTAATTTTCAAAAAAGTCTTTTTTATCTTAAAAAAGACTTTTTTCACCATAAAAATCGTATATTTTCGTATCTTTGCAGCCAAATCAAAAACCTTCTTGTTGAACGTTTATTTTACTAACTATCAACAACTTAAAAAATTAGCCGTTGTTGGTCTACTTACTAACAACACAGATTTTTACAAATATGGCTGCTATTTATCGCAAATTCGGAATTACTACAATTATTGCTGTTTACCTACTTATTTTGGTAGGGGGAATTGTGCGTAGTACAGGTTCAGGAATGGGTTGTCCAGATTGGCCCAAATGTTTTGGGCAGTATGTTCCACCAACAGATATTAGTGAACTTCCAGAAGATTACAAGACTATTTTTGCTGTTCAGGGACGTGAAATTGCAGATTTTAATGCTGTTCATACGTGGATAGAATATATCAATCGCCTTTTGGGTGCGCTTATTGGTCTTTTTATTCTAATTACGGCTGTTCTTTCAGTTTCATTTTGGAAAAAAGATAAAATTATTACTCTTCTTTCTATTTTGGCTTTGATTGGAGTACTTATACAAGGTTGGTTAGGAGCAAAAGTAGTTTCGTCTGATTTACATGAAGGAATGATAACCATCCACATGATAATGGCTCTTGTTATTGTAGGACTTTTGATTTATACAGTTGTTCGTTCATATAATGGCGTTTTGAAAACTGAAAAAATAAATAATATTCCGAAAGTAAATCTAATTGCTTTTGCGAGTGCAGGAGTTGCTTTTGCTCAACTTATTTTAGGAACTCAAGTAAGAGAAAATATTGATAATATTTCCAAAATGCTAGGCGAAAATATGCGAAGTGAATGGATAGATAACTTAGGAATGAGTTTTTATATACACCGTTCTTTTTCTATTTTGGTTTTGCTTCTTCATGTAGCTTTGATTTACTCTATTTGGAAAAATGCCAATAAAAATGGACGTATTGCAACATTTGGAAAAAGCCTTCTTTCTATCCTAGTTATAGAAGTAATCACAGGAATTATTATGGCTTATTTTGCTATTCCAAAACCCTTACAACCTGTTCACATGCTGTTAGCTTCCGTAGCATTGGGCATTCATATCCTGCTTATTTTATTTATTAATTTTGATTTTCTTTTTGGCAAAAATATCGCTCGTGAGAACAGGATTAATGGATAAATAAATTATTTGAAGAAAAAAGAAAAATATACCATTGCTCGTGTCCTTACGAGCAATAAGCAACAAAAAAATACATATTATGCTTACCGAAACCGATAATCTCACTTTGGACATAAACTTAGACCTTCCAAAAACTCCAATAGATAAACATAACACAGATGTTATTCATGCCGAAACCTCAAAGCTAAAAGCCTTTTTTGCGCTCTTAAAGTTTCGCTTATCAGCTTTGGTGGTTTTTTCTTCTGCCATTGGATATGCTTTAGGAGTAGAAGAGATTACAGACTGGAAAAAATTTGCTATTTTTTGTTTTAGTAGCTTTATCATTACTGGTTCTGCCAATACGCTTAACCAAGTTATTGAAAAAGAATACGACAAAGATATGAAGCGTACCAAAACTCGCCCTCTTCCAACAGGCATAATTTCTCAAACAGAAGGAATTATCTTTGCTGTTATTTTGGCAATTATTGGAGGGGCTTTACTCGTTACTTTTGTAAATTCTTTGACGGCTGCTTTGGGTTTGCTTTCGCTCTTTTTATATGCATTTGTTTATACACCTTCCAAGCGAATTTCTTCACTTTCGGTCTTTATTGGAGCTTTTCCAGGGGCTTTTCCTCCACTTATTGGTTGGGTAGCTTCTACTGGCGAAATTACACAGTTTGCTCTCATTCTTTTTGCTATTCAATTTATATGGCAATTTCCTCATTTTTGGGCAATTGCTTGGCTTGGAAATGATGATTATGTAAAAGCAGGTTTCAAGATGCTTCCTAGTGGTGGAAAAACTTTACGTACTTCTATCCAAATTTTGACTTATACCATGTTCTTATTACCAATCGGACTTATGCCTTATGTGTATGGAATGTCTGGTAAAATTTCTGCAGTAATCATCTTTGTTTGTGGACTTTTATTTTTGATTCCTGCGTGGCTTTTGGTCAAAAAAGGGGATAACAAATCAGCTTTGTTTCTGATGTTTTCTTCATTTTTCTACTTGCCTATTGTTCAACTAGCTTTATTATTTGATAAAATTTAATAAAATATATAACAGACTTCCTAGTCTGTTGGATTCACTGTAATAGAATTTCTTGTTCAGACTAGAAAGTCTGAACTACCTCAAAACCAACTATACTAAATCAACTATAAAAATTAGAAAATGGATACTACAAAAAATATATACATAGAAGAGCAAGAAATAACAACAATGCACCCAAAGAAATTTAATGTTTGGTTGTTTATTGTAAGTATAATTATGCTTTTTGCAGCCCTTACTTCGGGTTATATTGTAAGACAAGGAGATATTTTGAAAGAATGGCTCGTTTTCGATTTGCCTACTCTTTTCTACTGGAGTACAGGAGTTATTTTGCTTAGTAGTATTACAATGCACTGGGCATATTTGGCTGCTAAGAAAAATGAAATCGGACAAATTAAAATTGGTCTTTGGCTTACACTTGCTTTAGGATTTGTATTTTTATATATGCAAGTAAAAGGTTGGGGACAGCTTGTAGATGCAGGTGTTTTCTTTGCTGGAGAAAAAAGTAATCCTGCTGGTTCGTTTATCTATGTTATTTCTGGACTTCATGCTTTTCATATTGTGGCTGGTTTAGTCTTTGTTGCCATTACACTTATTAGAGCAATGCAATCAAATGTTCATTCAAAAAACACTAATACGATTGCTATGTGCATGACTTTTTGGCATTTCTTAGACCTTCTTTGGGTTTATTTATTCTTCTTCTTTATGTTCTTTAAAGATGGATTGAATTAAATTTGTTCCAAAAAAATAGATATTTATAGAAAAGCAAGTTTAGAAATGAACTTGCTTTTTTTGTCTAATTAATTTGATTAACATAAAATATAAATTGCTGTCAATCTATATTTTGATTATTTTTGTGTGTATGAAAAAAATAGACATTCGAACCGTAGATGTTATTCAATATTTACAACCTTTACGAGAAGGTGGTTCACTTCCTGCCATTGTCAAAGCTGATGACGATTTTTTATATGTCCTAAAGTTTAGAGGTGCTGGACAAGGAAAAATGGCATTAATTGCAGAATTTATTGGTGGCGAACTTGCACGAGCAATTGGTTTAAAAATCCCTGAATTGGTCTTTATGAATCTTGATGAATCATTTAGTAAGACTCAACCTGATGAAGAAATTCAAGATTTGCTCAAATTTAGTGTTGGTTTAAATCTTGGCTTACAGTTTTTATCTTCTGCTATTACTTACGACCCACTTGTAAATAATGTAGACCCAATTATTGCCTCTAAAGTAGTTTTGTTAGACAGTATTATTAGTAATATTGACCGAACAGATAAAAATACTAATTTATTACATTGGAATAATGAGTTGTGGATAATTGATAATGGAGCAAGTTTTTATTTTCATCACAACTGGGAAAATTGGAGAAATCATTTGACTAGGACATTTCCTCTTATTAAAGACCATGTTCTTTTAAAGAAAGCTACAAAGCTAAACGAAGCTGCAATAGAAATTAAACAGGCTTTAAGTCAAGAGAAAATTATTGATATTGTATCAGCTATTCCAGAAGATTGGCTAACTAGCGAATCTATTACTATGTCTCCTAAAGAAATGAGAGATGCCTACATCGAATTTATAACCACCAAACTTACTAATATTGATTTATTAGTTAAAGAAGCCACTGATGCAAGATAAATTTATATTCAAATACGCCATCCTACGAATTGTTCCAAAAGTAGAACGAGAAGAATTTTTTAATGTTGGGGTCATCGTTTTTTGTAAACGAAAAAAATTCTTAGACATCAAATATAATATTAATGAGAACAAATTAAAGGCATTTTCATGTGAAATAGAAGTAGAACTATTAAATGATTATTTGAAAGCATGGAAATTAGTGTGTCAAGGAAATTCTTCCAGTGGGAAAATAGGTCAATTAGAATTATCTGAACGATTTGGATGGCTAACAGCTAGTAGAAGTACAATAATTCAAAGTTCTAAAACCTACTCAGGATTAAGCAGTAATCCCAACGAAGTATTAGAAGATATATTTAAAGAGTATGTGTCATAAGATGTTATCTAAATTATACTGCTAAATATTAGTTTTGGAAAATTGAAGTTAGTTTAAAATTCCACGTTTTATTTTTTATCTCAAAATAATTTAAACTTGACTTTGTATATAAAAAACCTCAATTTTAGCTTGTGAATATATTCATAGAACAGTATTAAGTTATTTTTTATTTAAAAATTACGCTTCCTTATGGCTTACCGTCTTAATCCTAATACGTTAGATTTTCCTCCTGTTCAGTATTCTGATGAGGACGGACTTTTAGCAGTAGGTGGAGATTTATCAGAAGAGCGAATTAAAAAAGCCTATAATAACGGAATTTTTCCATGGTATTCAGAATATAGTCCTATTTTGTGGTGGTCGCCTAATCCACGTTTTGTTATCTTGCCAGAAAACTTCAAATTTGCAAAAAGCCTTAGACCTATTTTAAGAAAAAGAGAGTTTAGAGTTACTATTAATACAGCTTTTGAAAGAGTAATACAGCACTGTAAGATGGCAAATCGTCCTAATCAACACGGAACTTGGATTACTCCTGAAATGCAACAGGCTTTTATCAACCTTCATCATGAAGGTTTTGCGCATTCGGTAGAAGTTTGGAAAAATGAAAAACTTGTAGGAGGATTATATGGCGAAATTGTAGGAACATGTTTTTTTGGAGAATCTATGTTTGCCTTAGAAGATAATGCTTCAAAAGTTGGCTTTATAGTTTTGATAAAAAATTTATTACACAATGGATTTGAAATGATTGATTGTCAGGTTTTTACTGAGCATTTATCTAGATTTGGTGCTGATATGATTCCTCGTAAAGAATTTATACAACGATTGGAAAAAGGAAAAGAAAAACCGTTTGATAAAGAAAGTTTTGAAAGTAGTTTTGATGACTCTGTTGAATTTATTTTTACATAAAATCAGATTTGATTAATTATATTTGTCTAAGAAGTTATTTAAGGTATGTTCATAAAATTAAAAACTGCTTGAAATCGTGCGTTCAGCATGTTAAAACTGTTCAATTTATAACTCTGCCATTGTCAGTGTCCCTCACGACGATAGTTAAAATAACTTCTAAAACTAAAACAGAAACAAAGTAAATTAAAGAAAAAAGCCATTGAATGCACTAGGAAGACACGTCATTGTAGAACTCTATGATTGTAAACCCTCATTATTAGATGACGTAATATATGTACAAAATGCTATGCAAAATGCAGCACAAGAAGCAGGTGCAACCATTATTAATCTTACCTTTCATCATTTTTCTCCGTACGGAGTTTCTGGGGTTGTCGTGATTCAGGAAAGTCATTTAGCCATTCATACGTGGCCAGAGTGGGGTTTTGCTTCTATTGACCTGTTTACTTGTGGCGAAAGCACAGACCCATGGAAATGCTATAATGTCCTGAAAGAAGCTTTTTCAGCCAGCCATGGTTCAACAATAGAAATGAGAAGAGGGCAATTAGAACTTTTAAAGAAAAATAACTATAAACCTTCCTCAATTTCTCAAAACAGTAATGTTAGTGTTCAAAATAAACAATCTGTTTTTAATGCAAAAAATCAAGAAAATACTATAAGTAGAGAAATTTGGTTTACAGAAAGAGACGAAAATCTAGCTTTATCACTCAAACATAAGGGCGATTCATTGTTCAAAAAACAAAGTCAGTTTCAGAAAGTAGAGGTTTTTGATACCTTTGCTTTCGGAAAAGCACTAGTTTTGGATGGTTTGGTGGTAGCTACTCAAAAAGATGAAGCTGCTTATCACGAAATGCTTGTTCATCCTGCTTTTACGTTTTATAAAAAAAATATTTCCAGTTCAGAATCTAAAAAAGCAGGAATTAAAGTTTTGATTATTGGAGGTGGAGATGGAGGAACGGCAAGAGAAGTTTTGCGTTATGATTTTGTAGAAAAAGTAGTGATGATTGAGCAAGATGAAATAGTTACCCAAGCTGCGCAAAGTCATTTTGAAAGCCTTGCTAGTGCTTTAGAAAATCCAAAACTAGAACTTATTTTTTCAGAAGCAAATCAATTTTTAAATAGTTATTCGAAGGATGATAAAAAACAGACTTTTGATATAATAATTGTAGATGCAGCCGATACTATTCAAGAACCCATTTTAGATAAGTTATTTTTCAAAAAGCTATATAATTTATTAGATGATAATGGTGTTTTGGCTACCCAATGTGATGCTCCCCGTTGGCATCAAGAGCGTTTTGTGAGTATCATTAATTCTTTAAAAGACACATTTTTATTTAATCAAAATAATAAAACAGTTCTTCCTTATTTGAGTGCTGTGGCTTCTTTACCTACTGGAATGTGGGGATTTGCATGTGCTAGTAAAAACCAAACTATTTTTATAGAACAAAATCAAGATTTTACATCTGACTTTTATAAAGATTTATTTTATTACAATCAAGAAATTCATAGTGCTGCTTTTTGTCTGCCTAACTTTATTAAAAATTTGTTATGATAGATTAATTTTCTACTGTTCCTCTGTCCTAGTCTAATTTCTCAAAAAGTATTTCACTTTACTTTTGCATTAAAATTAAAGGCAAAAACTGAGACATCTTATAAAATAAAAGGCAAATTTATTTCGTAAATTAGTATGTTAGCCGAATTTTTTATACCTTTTCGGTAAAAATAAGCAAGATAATTTAGTATTTTAGCAAAAAATCATTTTGTTTTTTATCAAAATGACAAAAACGACTAAATTAGGTTTTGAAAACTTCCGAAAAAACTATTCTTTTGCTTTATTAATCGAATATATCACAAAAATCAATAATTCATTAATTATTTATTCACACACACAAACAGTGAAAATTTTATGAAAAAATTTCTCAAAAAAGCAACTACAAGTATCATTGGAGCAGGTCTGTTAAGTGCAGGTGTGCTGCTTTCAAGCTCTAATGTTATGGCAAGTGGTTATCAAGTAGTTTTACAAGGTAGTCGAGTAACTGCAATGGGTAACTGTGCAGTAGGTTTTAGAGCAGGAGCACCAAGTTTATTCTTCAACCCTGGTGCAATGGCAATGGAGCAAAATAGCTCTATTATGTTGGGAGGAAATATTGTAAGTTCTAATGTGCAATATTTAGGAGCTAATAGTACAACAATAGAAGAAACAGATTCTCCTCTTTCTCCACCTTTCTTTGCGTATGGTATTTACAAAGTAAATGAAAAACTTACAGTAGGTTTAGGCGTAGTTACTCCTTTTGGTTCGACAGTAACTTGGGGCAATGAGTGGTCTGGACGTTATTCTTTAAATGAGCTTAGCTTAAAAGCATTTGTTATTCAACCAACAGTAAGTTACAAAGTATCTGAAAAATTTGGAATTGGTGTAGGTCTTGATATTGCAACAGGTTCAGTTTCTCTTGAGCGCAACCTTCCTATAGCTCAAGCTGGTGGTGATAGTAATGTACTTTTAGAAGGAAGTGCAACTCCTGCAATTGGCTTTAACATTGGAGCATACTATGAAGCAAGTGATAAAGTTTCATTAGGTATCAGTTATCGTTCTAAGATTGACTTAACAGTAGAAGAGGGTGATGCTACTTTTACAGTTCCCCAATTAGGCCCAATCCAAGCAGCTTTCCAAGCTACAAAGTTTGATGCTACACTTCCTTTGCCTTCTGTAATTTCTGTTGGTGTAGGTATAAAGCCAATAGAAAAATTACAACTTGCTTTAGAATGGAATATGACAGGTTGGGATGCTTATCAAGAATTAAAATTTGAATATGATGCTCCAGTATTAGGATCAACAGAAACAGTTTCAGACCGTCATTACAAAAATTCTTCTGTCTTCAAATTTGGAGCAGAATATATGGCTACCGAATCACTTGCATTGCGTGGTGGTATTTATTACGACCAAACAGCAGTAGAGGATGGTTATATTACTCCAGAAACTCCAGATGCAAATACAATTGGTTATACATTAGGTCTTGGCTATACAGTTGGAGAAAGATTTACTATTGATGTTCATTATTTATTAGTAGATAAAGCAGAACGTGAAAATGTAGCAGCACCAAACTCTGGTGGAATTGATGGAACTTTCGAAGCAGGTGCAAATGTATTTGGTCTTGGTCTTTCTTACAAATTTGGTGGCTCTTCAAAGGCTTCTGAATAAAAAATAATAGTGATTAGTTATTAATGATTAGTGATAAATGTATAAAGTCAATTATCAAAAAAATCAGAGATAACTTTTTAAAATTATTCAATTTAGAGATAACATTGAATTAAATAAATACGTTTTAATGAGTTGTCAAGTAAAATAGATTATATTGAAATTCGTAATTCGTAATTTTTAATTAGCTTCGCTGCTTTAGCAGGTCGTAATTGTTATACTACTGTTAATTTATATTATTTCAAAACACACAAAAATTAGCATATATTCATTATGAAATTATACAAAAAACTTTTCTCACGCTGGACAGGCGTAGCAATGATTGCTACAATGGGACTCTTTGCTTGTCAGCCAGAAATTGATGAGCCTACACTCACAACAGGTAGTGCAGATTTTACTACTTATGTAGCCCTAGGAAACTCACTAACATCAGGTTATGCAGATGGTGCACTTTATCGTGAAGGGCAAGTCAACTCGTACCCTGAAATGATGGCTATGAGTATGCAGAAATTAGGAGGAGCAGCTTCTTTCAGTACGCCCTTAGTTCCAGAAGGAAATGGTAGTGGTGGAGCTACTGGAAAAATTGAACTTACTGGTTTTAATGAAAAAGGGCGTCCTATGTTAACTCCAACACAAAATGATCCTTCTGTTTTTGCTTCTGTAGCTGCTGGAGGACCTTATCAAAACTTGGGAGTACCAGGTGCAAGGTCTTTTCATTTATTGTTTGATGGGTATGGTAATCCTTCTAATTTGAGTACAGGATTGGCTAACCCTTTCTTTGTGCGTTTTGCTACTTCTGCCAACGCAAGTGTAGTAGCTGATGCAGCAGCACAAAATCCTACTTTCTTTACACTTTGGATTGGAAATAACGATGTATTAGGTTATGCTACTTCTGGTGGAGACCAAGGTGGAGACCAAATTACCCCAAAACCTCTTTTTGAGCAAGCTATCAATGGCATTGTAGCAGGTTTGGATGGTGCTAGTGGTGGAGCTATTGCCAATATTCCTAATATTTTAGGAGCGCCATATTTTAAGGCTGTGGCTTATAATGCTTTTGAATTTGAGCCAGAGGAAGAAGCATTAGTTACAGCCCTCAATGCAGGACTTCGTGCTAATGCATCGGCAGGCGTAAGACCTCTTGTAGAAGCTGGTGTGCGTGCAGAGGTTAGATCACAAGTAGTAGCTGGAGCTATCGAAACTATTATTCGTCCTGCAGTAGTAGCAGGGGCTAGAGCAAATGTAACTACAGAAGTTACAGCAGGAGTGCGTGCAGGAGTTATTCAACAGCAACTTGCTGGAGGAGCAACTCAAGCACAAGCAGAAGCTGCTGCTGACGCTTATATTGCAAGTGCTGACGGGCAAGCAGACATTACTACAAGAGTAGATGCTGCAATGGATAGTGAACTAGTAAAAGCAGGCATTGAAGCTGAAATACAAACACAATTAGCTTTGCCTTCTACACAAGCTCTTATAGAATCTCAAACAGATCAACAAATGCAAAGTGAAGCGG
The DNA here is from genome assembly GCF_037126285.1 of Bernardetia sp. MNP-M8. Lineage (NCBI taxonomy): Bacteria > Pseudomonadati > Bacteroidota > Cytophagia > Cytophagales > Bernardetiaceae > Bernardetia > Bernardetia sp. MNP-M8. The sequence continues at coordinate 2,746,591 of NZ_CP147012.1, read as the reverse complement.
TTCAAGCTATCATAGAAACACAACTCAGTAGCCAACTAGATGCTCTTTTAGCTAATCTTACAGTTTCAGTAGGTGCTAATCCTTTCATTATTGCAACAGAGCGTTCGGCAGAGTTTCCACTTGGCTTACGCCCAGCTACACCTGATGATTTGATTTTACTCACAGCTAGTAATTACCTTGGTGCAGAGGCTGCTGCTGGTAGACCACCACTATTGCCAGAGCGTTTTGTACTTGACCCAAGTGAGCAAGCAAAAGTAGATGCTGCTGTGGCAGAATATAATACTGTACTTCAAGCTGCTGCTGGTGCTAAGTACGCTTATGTAGATATGAATGGCTTTTTCAATCAAGTACTAGGTGGCTATACATATCAAGGTGTAAACTATGACGCTAGATTTATATTGGGTGGTGCATTTAGCTTAGATGGTATTCACCTTACACAACGTGGTTATGCACTTGCAGGAAATGAGTTTATTAAAGCAATTAATGCAAAATATAATTCTAAACTTCCTTGGATTGATGTTAATAATTATAAAGGAATAACATTCCCTTAATCATAATTAACACTTTATTTTAGTAAAAAATAAAGTGTTATTCTGAATTCAAAACTCTAATTATCTCAAAAAGATGATTAGAGTTTTTTATTTTCAGAAACAAATTCAAAATGAAAAGAGTTTTAAAACAAGCAAATATCATTTTATCAACTCAATTTTATTTTAAAGATTATGAAAAGACATTCAACAGCCGTATGGCAAGGAAGTGGAAAAGAGGGAAAAGGACACCTTACCACACAAAGTAAAACCCTAAACGAAACTCAGTATTCTTTCAAGAGTCGTTTTGAAGAAGGAACAGGAACAAATCCTGAAGAACTTATAGCAGCAGCACATGCAGGTTGTTTTACCATGAAATTAAGTTTTAACTTAGGAGAAGCAGGTTTTACTCCTCAAAACTTAGAAACTAATTGTAAAATTGCTTTAGAAGATGGTGCAATTACTACTTCGCATCTTACACTAAAAGCGAAAGTAAAAGGAATTACAGAAGAAAAATTTGCTGAGTTAGTAAAAGATGCTGAACAAAATTGTCCTATCTCAAAAGTTTTAAATGCTAAAATTAGTGTAGAATATACGCTCAACTAAACTTAATAAAATATTCCATCATTATTTTGTAGGCTATATTATAGAATAACAAATTAATGGCAACAAAAATCCTCATTCTTATTAAAAAAGGGAATGAGGATTTTTTTATTTTTTTGTTTAATTATATAACTATTTTTAGAATTATATGTTGATAAAGAATTAAACAAAGATAGAGTTTTAACTACTATCATATTTAACGACAGTTACTCTTAACCTATAAAATATCTAAAAATCAATTATGAGCAAAAAAACAAAAAAACAGGCTGATTTAGAACAGCATAAAACAGAACCTGAAAATAAAGTTATGACTACCAATCAAGGGTTAAAAGTCAATGACACAAATAATTCTCTGAAAGCAGGAGTAAGAGGTGCTACACTTTTAGAAGATTTTTTGCTACGAGAAAAAATAACACATTTTGACCATGAAAGAATTCCAGAACGCATTGTTCACGCCCGAGGAAGTGCAGCGCATGGATATTTTGAGTTATATGAAAGTCAAGAGAAATATACCAAAGCAGGCATTTTTAATGATACATCAAGAAAAACACCTGTATTTGTTCGTTTTTCTACTGTAGCAGGTTCAAAAGGTTCTCCTGATTTGGCTCGTGATGTGAGAGGTTTTGCTGTAAAATTTTATACAGAAGAAGGAACTTGGGATTTGGTGGGTAACAACATGCCGATTTTCTTCATTCAAGATGCTATGAAGTTTCCAGACTTGATTCATTCTGTAAAGCCTGAGCCTGATAGAGAAATTCCTCAAGCTGCTTCAGCTCATGATACTTTTTATGATTTTGTTTCTTTGACTACTGAAACACTGCATAATCATATATGGGTAATGAGCGACCGAGGAATACCTCGTAGTCTTAGAATGATGGAAGGCTTTGGTATTCACACCTTCCGTTTAATTAATCAAGAAGGAAAATCACATTTTGTAAAATTTCACTGGAAACCACTATTAGGAGTTCATTCTGTAACATGGGATGAAGCTGTTAAAATTAATGGTGCTGACTCTGATTTCCATCGCCGAGATTTATGGGATGCTATTGAAGCTGGGCAGTTTCCAGAATGGGAATTAGGTTTTCAAATTGTGCCAGAAGAAGACGAACACAAATATGATTTTGATTTGCTTGATCCTACTAAATTAATTCCTGAAGAAATAGTACCTGTTCAGAAAATAGGTAAAATGACACTTAATCGCAACCCTGACAATTTTTTTGCTGAAACAGAACAAGTTGCTTTTTTGCCTGGTCATATAATTCCTGGTTTAGATTTTACGAATGACCCATTATTACAAGGACGATTGTTTTCATATAGAGATACACAGCTTTCTCGTTTGGGTACAGTTAATCATCATCAGATTCCTATTAATCAGCCTATCGTTCCAGTACATAATAACCAACGTGATGGACACATGCAAGGCAAGATTCCAAAAGGAAATACAGCTTATTTTCCTAATAGTCTGAGTGGTGGATGTCCACATTTAGCAAAGATAGCTGAAGGAGGATTTGATTCGTTTGAAGAGCGTATAGATGCCAAAAAAGTAAGAAGTAGAAGTGAGAGTTTTTCTGATCATTTTTCACAACCTGCACTTTTCTATCGCAGCTTAAAAGAGTGGGAAAAAGAGCATGTAGCAGAAGCCTATACTTTCGAATTAGGTAAATGTACACATTCACATATCCAAGAAAGAATGCTTTGGCTTATCGAACAAATTGATACAGATTTAGCTAATAAAGTGGCAGAAGGCTTGGGAATGAGTATTCCAAAAGATATAGAAAGACCTATTAATCAGGCAATAGGAGCAGATGCTGATGTGGAAAGTCAGCAACCAACAAAGAAGAAAAACTATTTGGAAAAATCAGATGCACTAAGCCAAACCCACATAAAAACCAAAAGTATAGCTACTAGACAAATAGCTGTCTTAGCTGCTAATGGATTTGATATGGCGAGTTTTGGTAAAATGTCAGAAGCATTAGAAAAAGAAAATGCCGTAGTCAAAATTATAGCTCCTCATGGTGGTTCAATTACATGTAATGAAGGTATGGAGCATAAAGTAGATGCTGCTATAATGACAACTGAAAGCGTATTATTTGATGCTATATTTATACCTAGTGGAAAAAAATCTGTTGAGCAGCTAATGAAAACGGCTAAGTATAAAAAGTTTGTCAATGAAGCATTTAAGCATTGTAAAGCAATAGCTGTGACAGGAGAAGGAGAAGAATTTCTCAATCATACTTATGTAAAAGAGCATAAAGATGATAAAGCAGTCTTTGTAAATGCTAATCCAAAAGATTTTATAGAAGCAATAGCAAATCATCGAAATTGGGAACGTTCTTCCATCGTCAAAGATATTCCTGTTTAGAAAACTAAAATTATTTTTGAGTGTAATACAAATTCCTCATTCCTTAGATGGGAATGAGGAATTTATGTTTTACAAGTCTTTTTTAGATTTGTGTAGAAGATGAATATTCTTCTTCTGAACTCAAAATCCATTCTCTTGCTTTCTCTTTATCATCAAAAAACTCACTAGCAAAACCTTTTAGAGTATCTTCATCAATTAGTTGTTCAATGCTTAACTGTGCAATTATATCACTGCTTGACAAAAGTGCCAGTTTTTTGACTCCTACTTCACGCATGTCTGTAAAAATAGTTTGATTTACCCATTTTTGTGTTTCAGGATGAATGGTAAATAAAAAATCGCTAGCATCAGTTATAAAAGCAGAAGTACTTTTTTCTACTGCTATTTTGGTTTGTTCTGAAACTTCTTTCTTAAAAGTAGCCTCATCAAGAGTTTTAGAGTTAGGAAGCCAAGTATTAACTTGGTAATTTCCTTCTTGTATATATTCAATAGTAAGATAAGAACTTTCGTATACTTTCATAATTCATTTGTTTTTGGGATAAATATAATTTTTTAATTATTTAATTTTATAGACACAATCCAATATTGCGATAAATATCTATTAAACAAGCTATTATACATTGTATTATACTAATATCAATTAAAAAGGTTGTAGCTAAAATCTATACATATTTACTTATGTACTTTTTTTAGAATAATAAAATTAATTAGTAAAACTATCTTTTCCTTTAAAAAAAGGGAAACATATACAGACACAAGAAGCAATCTTGCGTTAGTAAAAAGGAAATTCCTATCAATCAAAAAACCTCATTCCAATTAAGAGAATGAGGTTTTTTGTGGTATTTTTAAATATTTTCAAAAGCTCTGGTAATAAAATTATATCAATACAAAATGCGAAAACGAATAGTATCTTCAATATTCTTAAGTTCTTCGATTACTTTTTCATTGTATTTTTGATTGACATCAGTAATTACATAACCAATTTTCTCATTTGTTTTGAGATATTGTCCCACAATATTTACCTCATTTTTGGCGAAAATTTGATTTATTTTAGCCAAAATTCCAGGTACGTTGCTATGAATGTGCATCAAACGATGAGCATTTTGAAGTTTTGGAAGCTGTAACTCTGGAAAATTAACACTAGAAAAAGTATTTCCTGCATTGATATAATCCATCATTTTAGTAGGAACAAAAAGTGCAATATTTTCTTGTGCCTCTACTGTACTTCCTCCTACGTGTGGCGTAAGAATTACATTTGGAATTTGACGCAATTCTGAAACAAATTCTTCTTGATTGTTTTTAGGTTCTTCTGGATAAACATCAACACCTGCACCCAAAATTTTTCCACTCTTTAGATTTTCTACCAAAGCAGGGATATCGACAACTTGTCCACGAGCCAAATTCATAAACACAACACCCTCTTTCATCAAATCAAACTGTTCTTTTCCAATAATATTTGAGTTTTCGGCACGTCCATCTACATGCAAAGAAATGACATCAGCAATACTCAAAAGTTCTTCTAAAGAGCTACACATTGTCGCATTTCCCAACGCCAATTTATCCACAATATCATAAAAATAGACTTTCATTCCCAAGGCTTCAGCCACAACAGAAAGTTGTGAACCAATATTTCCATAACCAATAATACCTAGTTTTTTTCCTCTAATTTCGAAACTATTATTTGCCGATTTATTCCATTTTCCTGTGTGCATTTCCATGACACTTTTCGGAACACCACGCATAAGCATAATCATTTCTCCAATTGCAAGTTCGACCACACTTCTAGTATTACTATAAGGCGCATTAAAAACTACAATTCCTCTGTCCTGACAGGCTTCTAAGTCAATTTGATTTGTTCCAATACAAAATGCTCCGACAGCTAAAAGTCGGTCAGCATGCTCTATAACTTTGGAAGTCAGATTAGTTTTAGAACGAATACCTAAAATAGACACCCCTTTAATTTTTTCGATTAATTCATCTTCGTTGAGTGCGCTTGAAAGTAATTCTACTTGATAGCCTTCTTTTTCCATCATTTCTTTTGCTGAAGTATGGATATTTTCCAAAAGTAAAACCTTGATTCTATTTTTTGGATACGAGATATTACGAGCTAGTTTGTTTACATATAAAAATTCATCAAGATTTTGCGCTTCGTGGTCGGCTTTACTAATTACTTTTTCACGTTTTATATTTTCTGTAAAAGCATAAAATTCGTTTGCTAGTCCTGCTTCTTTGATTTCATAATCGGTATAACCATCGCCAATCACATAAATATCACCTTGAAGATTTAGCTCTCTTAGTAACTTTACTTTTCCATTATCTTCTGACAAAACATTGCTTGCATCAAAACCTTTTATTTTTCCATCTTCATCAAACTCAAACTCGTTAGCATAAATATTTTCTGATTTTATACCAAACTTGGTAACAATTGGAACAATAAAATCTTTAAAACCACTAGAAACAATCAGAATTGTATCTTTATGAGTATCGAAAAAATTCTGATTTCTCTTGAAAGATTCAGATACTTTTTCGCTTAGTTTTTCGATAAGTTCTGGCAAATGACTTTTATTTGCTTCCAAAATCGCAATTCTTTTATGTAAAGATTCTCTAAAAGAAAGATTTCCGTCCATGGCTTGATCAGTCAAAGACTGGATTTGAGAAAGACGCTCTTTTTTTTCTGGGTGATTTTGCAAAGCTATTTGACAGAGTTCGTCCATGGCTTCTACTTTTGTAAAAGTGCTATCAAAATCTATGATAAAATATTTTTGCTTTTCTGTAGTGTCTTTTGTAGGATTCATAAACTAAATAGAAATGAAGATAATTTGATTCTTTAGACTTTCGTTTTTTGTTTGTGTGCGTTTGGCTACTAAGTTATGAAAAATTATTAGTCATTGAATAATTAATGAAAATTGAAATGAGACGATTTTTTATAATTTAAAATCAAATTTAATTACTTTTGCAACTCACAATCAACTCAATAAAGATGACAAAACTATTTTCAACACTCCTTTTTCTATTTTACTTCTATTTTACTTCTTTTGTTGTTGCTCAAATAAGAACTTTTAGTGGTAATGAGTCTAATGCAGAACATCAAGAAAAAATAGGCAGATTAACATCTTTAAGAAGTTGTTTTGATGTTACTTATTACGATATCGAAATCGAACCTAACCCAAAGAAAAAAACAGTTCGTGGAAAAGTAAAAATTGATTTTGAATTACTAGAAGAAAGTCAATTTATACAATTAGAATTATATAAAAATTTAGAAATTGACAGCATTCTATTTCTAAACCAAGAACATTCTCAATCATTAAAATACGACAGAGATAAATGTTTTTTTGTAGTAGATTTTGGCAAAAAAATTTCTAAAGGTTCTTATTCTATCTCTATTTATTATCAGGGTAAATCTCATATTGGAATAGATTATTATTCAGAAGGAATATTTTTCAAGAAAACAAAAGGTAGAAAACCTTGGATAGGAGTTTCTTGTGAAGCAACAGGCGCACATATTTGGTTTCCTTGCAAAGATCATCCTTCTGATGAAGCTGATTCAGTTAGAGTTTCTGTAATTACATCTTCTGATTTACAAGCTATTGCAAACGGAAATTTAGAGCATTTTGAAGTTTTAAATGAAGAAAAGGTTAATTATCATTGGCTTACTAAGTACCCAACTAATACGTATGGGATTTCATTTTATATAGGAAATTATAAATTTATTTTAGAAAGGTTTAGACATGAAAAAGATGGAAAAAGTGAAATAATAGACTTTCTTTTTTATCCGTTAGAAGAAGATTATGAGGAAGTAAATTCACAAAAAGATTTTATGTTAGCTGCTTTTACTTTTTTTGATAGTTTATTGGGAGACTATCCATTTAAAAAAGAGAAAGTAGGCTTTGTTCAATCTCCTTACAATGAAACTGAACATCAAACTTGTATCGCTATTGGAAATCATTGGAGCAACCAAAATGATAGATTTTGGAGAAATGCAAAACAAGATTGGAATAGTACAATTGTACATCAACTAGCTCATGAGTGGTTTGGCAATGCTGTTACAGCTGCAGACATGTCAGATTTATGGTTACACGAAGGTTTTGCTACCTATATGGAACTTCTTTTTATAGAGAGATTATTAGGGAAAAATAGTTACGATTTGCTCATTTTAGGATATGATAATGGTTATCATAAGGGACAATCTTTAATAGGTAAACGAGATGCACACACAAATATGACTATAAATGGTTTTGTTTCTCATCGTGGTTTACTCGTCTTACATAAAATAAGAGAAAAATTAAGTGATGATGCCTTATTTTTTCAAGTTTTAAGAGATTTTTATCAACAAAATAAATACAAAACCGTACTGACAGAAGACCTCATTGAGCTTATAAACACAACTACAAAAACAGATTACACAACTTTTTTGAATGGATTGATTTATGAAGGAAAGTAAATAGTGATAAGTCAGAATCGCTCTATGAATTTATTATTTCCATTTTATTCAAAAAAACAAATTTTTATTCTCTTTGTTTCTGTAACTCTGTATTTAATAAAATCATTCGTAATTTTTAATTCGTAATTAACCTCATGGCAGAAACATTAACTATCTCAAAAGCGGCTACCAAAGCTGAAAAATACCAAGAACTTATTCCTCAAATCAAAGCTCTTACTTCTGTTGAAAGTGACCTTACGGCAAATCTTGCCAACATTGCAGCAGCTTTAAAATATGGAATGGACTTTTTTTGGGTTGGATTCTATCGTGTAGAAACAAATAATTCTACTGACTTTGAAAAACAAACTCTCATTCTTGCACCTTTCCAAGGTCCTTTGGCGTGTACTCGCATAAAATATGGAAAAGGAGTTTGTGGAAAATCTTGGAAAGATAAAGCGACAATTTTGGTAGAAGATGTAGAAAAATTTGAAGGACATATTGCGTGTAGTACCGATTCAAAATCTGAAATTGTCGTTCCTGCTTTTGGAAAAGATGGAAATGTAGCTCTCATCTTGGATGTAGATAGCGATAAAGTGAATGATTTTGATGAAACAGACCAAAAATACTTAGAAGAATTGATGAAAGTCGTTGAAGGTTTGCTTTACTCCTAAATTACAATTAACTTCTAATTTCTGAATTCTAACTTCTAAATTTATATTTTTTGGAAAATAACAAACTTACATCAAAACGCATTCTCATTACAGGAGGAGCAGGTTTTATTGGCTCAAATCTCTGTGAAAAATTTCTAGCTCAAGATAATAAAGTCGTTTGTTTAGACGATTTTTCAATGGGAAGAAGAGAAAACATCGCTCATCTTTTAGAAAATCCTAATTTCACACTCATTGAAGGCGATATTCGAAACTTAGAAGACTGTAAAAAAGCTGTTGCTGATGTAGAACTGATTTTACACCAAGCTGCTTTAGGCTCTGTTCCTCGTTCTATTGCTGACCCAATTACTTCAAACGATGTAAATATTTCAGGTTTTGTAAATGTTTTGGTTGCTGCAAAAGAAGCAGGAATAAAACGTGTTGTTTATGCAGCCAGTTCTTCTACTTATGGCGACCATAAAGCACTTCCAAAAGTAGAGGAAAACATTGGTCGTCCACTTTCGCCTTATGCAGTTACAAAATATGTAAATGAACTCTATGCAAATGTCTTTTCAGATTTGTATGGTTTAGAGATTATCGGACTGCGTTATTTTAATGTTTTTGGTAGAAAACAGCGTCCTGATGGTGCGTATGCAGCCGTTATTCCTAAGTTTATTGGACTTTTAATGGAACATAAGCAGCCAACTATCTTTGGGGAAGGTGATTTTTCAAGAGATTTTACCTATATAGAAAATGTTTTACAAGCCAATGAGTTAGCTGCCACAACAACAAATCCAGATGCTATAAATCAAGTCTATAATGTAGCTTTTGGAGAACGAACAACAGTAAAAGAGATGTTCGAACTAATGCGTTCGTTACTCAGTAAATATGATTCTGAAATTGCAAATATAGAAGCAATTTATGGAGATAATCGTCAAGGTGATATTCCTCATTCGTTGGCTTCTATCGAAAAAGCTCAAAAACTACTTGGTTATTCTCCTCAATATTCCTTCAAAAAAGGACTTACAGAAGCGATTGATTGGTATTGGGAAGATATAAAAAATTAAACTTCTTATTTTTCCAATGTATGTGCAATACATAAAAGATATTTTTCTCCTTTACAAAAACTTATCAAAATATTGATAAGTTTTTTTTATGTACTTCTCAGAGTTTTTAGGGTTTACTCTTATTTTTAATAATAGGTAATTTTACTAATAAAGCCCAATTACAAAAACAGTAAATTTGTATTACAATGAAGTACAGATAATCTTGCAACTTACTTTTTAAAACTACTTACGCTTAATCCTCTTTATACCAAAACTATGTCTACTTACATTACTTTTAATTGGGTAAAACCTATAGTAAAGCAATAAAATATTCTATAAGAACCAAAGCAGATAGTTAAAAAACCTCCATTCTTTGAGTGAGGTTTTTTTGCATTAAATATATCTCGTCCTAAAATTACTTTAGGTTCTTTCTGTCGTTGGTAGTGACACCATGTCCGTCAAGTTAAGAAAACTGTACTCTATTTTTCCCATTACCAACGTCCATTTTGGCTTCGCCGACTTAAAAGTTCTTCGAAAATACACGATTGCTAAGGGAGAAAAGTGCTGATTTTGTTTATTTTACCTTAGCAATCGTCAGTTATCGAAGATAACAAGACGTTGATAATGGTAGAATAAACAATAGCTTGACGGCTATGGTAGTGACACCAGCAACTTTTGACTAAATAGGTGTAATTCGGATAAAATTAGCGAGGTGCAAAAATTGTCAGAGAACCAAACAAATAGAATATAATATACATAAACTATCCTTTTTTAGAGTGACAACAAGTAGTTTTATAAAAATTAACTCTTTATCCCAATAATCTAACAACTTAATTTAGATATTTTCGTAAACTATTTTAGTTCTCAATTTGCAGAACCAAAAAAACTTACTATATTTGTATCATCATCTACAAAGAGTAATCAAGACACGAAAATAAATAAAAACATGAAGAGTAACAACCAAGATAAAAATGAGATTGAGCAAGAGTCTGTAAAAACACAAAAATTACAACAAAAAGAAACAATGGTAGAAGAAATGGGTGTTGTCTTTGAAAATCTAGGACTTACACCTATGCATGGACGTGTGTTTGCTTTTTTACTTTTATCAGAACCTCCTTATCAAGATTTTTATGCTATTCAAGAATTTCTAAAAGCTAGTAAGAGTGCTATTAGTACAGCTTTAAAATTTCTAACAGATAGAAAAATGGTTCAATATATTACTTTTAGTGGTGACAGAAAACGTTATTTTCAGGTGAATGTTGAAGGATGGTTAGAAAATACAAAAGAACGACTTCAATATGTGAGTACCTTAAAAGAGCTACATCAAAAAGTATTACGCAATCGTTCTGATGATAGATATGTAGAGTTTAATGAAAAACTAGCCGAAATTATTGATTTTCATTCACAACTCAATAAGCATGTTCAAGAGTTTGTCATAGAATGGGAGAAAAACAGAAAATAAAACAAATTTAAAAAGGAATCTTAATTTTCCTTTTTTTTAAAACAAAAACAGTTCTTAATTTTCAGAACTATTTACACAAAACAGAAATATCTTTTATATAAAAACTTATACTTTACTTTTTTTTAAAACAAAGGTTCTCAAAAAACAGAACTAAACAACTAAATAAAAACTTTCACATTTATCTATTATGAAAAAAAATCTTTTATCCTCGCTATTTTACTTTCTTTTATTCTTTTCTATTTCTAGTCAGAACGCCTTTTCTCAATCTAATGAAGTCAGTTCTACACAAGCAATTTTAGATAAGCCAATGAGTTTACAAGAATGTTTAAAGTTTGCTGTAGAAAATAATCCAAATTTAAAAAGTGTAAAACTAGGTGAACGTTCAGTCGATGCACAAATCAAAGAAGTAAAAACAGAAGGAATGCCTAAAATTGTTGGCTCAGGGTCTTATAATTATAATTTTGCTCTAGCTCAACAGCTTTTACCTGGTGAAATGTTTGGACAACCAGGAACAACTATTCCTGTCAAATTTGGTGTAGCCAATACGGTAAGTGGAAATATTGAACTGCAACAACTTCTTTTTAGCAAATCTTATTTTACAGGTATAAAAGCAGCACAAACAACTAAAGAACTTAGTAAATTAAATACCTTCAAAACGACAGAAGATTTGGTTTATAATGTAGCTCAAATCTATATGCAACTTGAAATTACTGAAAAACAAAAAGGAGTTTTGAAAGCAAATATTGATAGAATAGACCAGCTTATCAAAATTGCAGAAGTACAATTGGAAGAAGGTCTTATCAAAAAAATTGACCTTACACAGCTAAAAGTAAATCGCATAAATCTTTTAAGTGAGCAACAAAGCACTGAGATTGGAAAAATTCAACAACTCAATCTTTTGAAAATGTATATGGGTGTTCCTCCTCAAACTGACCTTTTACTAGAAACACAAGACAGTACAAAAGAAGAGAATGGTTATTTATTAATGGAAGAGCTTTCTCTCAATCAGAATTCAGATCTAAAATTACTCAACAAACAGCTAGAAATTAAAGCCTTAGAATTAGAGAATGTAAATGCAGGTTATTTTCCTTCTCTTTCTACTTTTGTTCGCTATGGATGGCAAGGACAAACTGACCGATTATTTTCTAATGATGAACAATATAAAATACAAGGTTCGAAGGTAGGAATTGTAGGAGTTAGTTTGAACGTTCCCATTTTTGATAGCTTTCAAAAGAAACATAAGGCTGAACAAGTACGAGTAGCACAAAATCAACTCAGTTTTGATAGACAAAATTTAATCAATTCTATCCAAATGGAATTTGATAATGCCACTCAAACACTCAAACAAAACAGAACACTCATAGAAACACAAAAGGAAAATATGAATCTTGCCGAAGAACTCTATGATGTTACACGCCTATCCTATCAGGAAGGAATAGCTCCTCTGACAGAACTTTTAGATGCCGAAACAAGCCTTAAAGAAGCACAAACTCAATATTTAACTTCTTTGTTACAACTCAATTTGGCAGAATTAGACTATATGAAATCTAGTGGACAGCTCGCTGAATTAATCCAAAATGCAAGTACAAGTAGTAATGAATAATCTATAAAATCATTCAATTATTAATTACTCAACCTTTATAAATAAAAAATCTCATTCTATTATATTATTTCAAAAATGAAAAAGTACACAACTCCTATTATTGCCCTCTCTTTAGTTATTGCCGTTGCTGTTTGGATGTTTTTAACCCTAAAGTCCAACAAAGAAACTATTGATGCAAATGCAGCCGTTCAAGAAGATGTCATTACTAACATTCCTGTTCGTGTTGATAAAGTAGAACAAATTTCTTTCGATAAAAACATCAATTTCACAGGAACTTTTGAAGCTAGGAAAGAACTAGAAATTATTGCAGAAGCACAAGGACGCATTACACAATTAGCCATCAGAGAAGGTCAGCAAGTAAGTAAAAATCAACTTGTTGCCAAAATTGATGATACAAATATTCTTGCTCAATTAACTTCTGTTCGTGCAGTAGTAGCAAAAGCTAAGAAAGATGTAGAGCGTTATGAAAGGCTAACAGAAGCAGGTGCTATTAGCCAACAACAATATGAAGAAGTTAAATTAAACTATCAAAATGCTCAAGCAAATGTTACAGCAATTGAACAACAATTAAAATATTCTATGGCTCGTTCGCCTATGGCAGGAATTATAAAAGAGGTAAAAGTAGAAGAAGGAAGTTTTGCCTCAGCAGGAACTCTAATTGCTACTGTTGTAGATATAGAAAAACTCAAAATGATTGTAAAAGTAGGTGAAAAAGAAATTGTCAAAATCAAAAATGGACAATCGGTAGAAATAACTACAGATGTTTATCCTGACAATATCTTTAAAGGCACAGTAACACTTATTAGTGTACAAGCAGATGCAGGTAGAAAATATGAAGTAGAAATCGAACTTCCAAACCCTAACAAAACACCTTTACGTCCTGGAATGTATGGAAATGTAGCCATAGATGCTCAAAACAAAAATAATACACAAAATCAATCAGGACTTTTTGTAGCTCGTAAAGCAGTGGTGGGAAGTGTACAATCTCCAAAAATATATGTAGTAAATACTGTCAATGGACAAAATCAAGTAAGCTACAAAACAGTAAAAATAGGAAAAACAGTAGGTGATAAAGTAGAAATAATAGAAGGATTAAAAATGGGGGAAACGGTTGTGATAAGTGGACAAATCAATCTTAGTGATGGAAAAACAATCACTATTATGAATCAAGATGAAAATAAAAATTCCAACTTATCAGAAACTACAAAAACACCTGAATCTTTATAAAACCTTAGCTAAGAAAATACTTTTCTACCTCTCATTAAATTATAAAAATATATGTCAATTACAGAATTATCCGTTAAAAGACCCTCACTTATTTTGGTGCTTTTTATCATTTTAGTTTTTTTTGGTCTTCAAGGGTATCAAACCCTTACTTATGAACTTTTGCCCGAAATTAATTCACCTGTACTTTCTATTTCTACGCAATATCCAGGAGCTTCTCCTAATGAAGTAGAAACAGCAGTTACTAAAGAAATAGAAAATGCTGTTTCTACATTAGAAAATTTAGATGTCATAAACTCTTTTTCACAAGAAAGTTACTCTGTTGTTACCGTAGAATTCAAATATGGAACAGACATCGATAAAGCGATGCAAGATGCACAATCAAAAATTGATGCCATTGCTTCAACACTTCCTGATGATGTAAAAGACCCAAGTATTGGTAAGTTTTCTTTAGATGATCTTCCTATTATGCGTATTGGTGCAACTTCTGATATGGATGAAGTAGAGTTTACAAGTTTATTTGAAAATAAAATCACATCCGATTTGGCAAGAATTGAAGGTGTGGCTCAAGTAAATATTGTAGGTAAAGAAGAACGAGAAATTAATGTCAATGTAAATGGTGACAAACTCAATTACTATAATCTTTCATTGTTACAGGTTACGAATGCTATTTCGGCTGCCAATCTTGATTTCCCAACAGGAAGTGTAAAAAATGATGAGCAAGATATTATGGTTCGTTTGTCTGGAAAAATTAAAAGTTTGCCTCAACTCAGAAAGTTAGTCGTAACGACACTTGCTGACGGAACAAATGTTTTTTTAGAAGATGTAGCTGAAGTATATGATACTAAAAAAGAAACTTCTACTATTTCAAGAATCAATAGAAAAACATCTTTAGGTCTTGAAATCTCAAAGCAATCTGATGGAAATACAGTAGAGGTAAGTAAAGAAGTTAGAAAAAGATTAGAAGAACTCAAACAACAATATGCAGGTATCAACTTAGATTTTACTATTGCTTCTGACTCTTCTATTTTTACAATGGAAGCTGCCGATGCCGTAACTCACGATTTAGTAATTGCTATTGTCTTAGTTGCCGTAATTATGTTATTGTTTTTACATAGTATTCGAAATGCAATTATTGTAATGGTTGCTATTCCTGTTTCTGTAATTACAACATTTGCTGTGATGGCTGTGGCAGGTTTTACACTCAACCTGATGACTTTATTAGCCCTTTCTTTGGTAATTGGTATTTTGGTAGATGATAGCATTGTAGTTTTGGAAAATATCCAAATGCACATGGAAAAAGGCAAGTCACCTTGGCAAGCAGCTTTAGATACATGGAAAGAAATTGGTTTGTCTGTCGTTTCTATTACGCTTGTGATTATTGTTGTTTTCTTACCAATTGGTATGGTTACAGGAATTGTAGCCGATATTTTAAGACAATTCTCATTGGTGGTAGTAGCAGCTACTTTAATCAGTTTACTTGTTTCTTTTACACTTACACCTTATTTGGCTTCTCGTTTTTCCAAACTTACTCACTTGAATAATGAAAAATGGTTAGACAAGCCTCTAATTTGGTTTGAACGCTTAATAAATGGTATCAAATCAGGTTTTGAATCTATTTTAGTGTATGTTTTGAAACATAAAATAATTACGTCTATTATAATTTTCTCAATGGTTATTGCTTCTTTCTTCTTGGTAATAGGTGGATTTATAGGAGCTGAATTTGCAGCCGAATCAGATAATGGAGAATTTATTATCAATATAGAACTTCCTAAAGATGCACCTATCGAACAAACTAATAGTGTTACTCAAAAAGTAGAAAATTATTTAGCTCAAAATAACGAAGTAATTACTGTATTTACAACCATAGGAAAAGGAAGTGGAGGAGCTACAAGTGCATATTTGGCAGAACTAAACGTGAAATTAGTTTCATCAGAAAAGCGAGAAATGAATTCTGAACAGTATGCTCGTTTTATTAAAACTGAATTACAAAAAACTATTGCTGGTGCAAAATTTACAGCAGAACCTGTCGGAATGATTGGAGGAGCAAGTGCAGCACCAATTCAAATCACATTACAAGGAACAGACCTTAATTTGATGTTGGAGACGAGTGAAAAAATACAAGAGATCGTAAAAGGTGTAGCTGGAACTTCTGAAGTAAAACCAACGGTAGAAGGTGGTAGCCCTGAAATAGCTGTAGACATAGACCGTGAAAAAATGGCTTCTTTAGGTTTGTCATTGGATGTAGTGGGCGCAACTATGCAAAATGCGTTTACAGGAAATACAGATACTCGTTTTAGTGAAGATAGTTATGAATATGACATTCGTGTTCAATTAGATGCTTTCGAACGTCAAAACCAAGAAGATATTAAAGAGCTTACTTTTTTAAATGACAAAGGCGAGCTAATCAAATTATCTCAATTTGCAGAAGTAGAGCAGAGTATGGGACCTTCTCGTTTAGAAAGAAAAGACAAAATTCCTTCACTCAATATCGAATCACAAGTAGTTGGAAGACCTGTCGGAACAGTAGGAGCAGATATTCAAGCTGCTCTTGCAAAAACTCAAATTCCTACTGGTATTGAAGTGAGTTTTGGAGGAGATTTGGAAAATCAGTCTGAGGCATTTGGTTCATTAGGGGTTGCCTTGATTACATCACTTTTACTTGTTTATCTGATTATGGTTGCTCTTTATGATAGTTGG